>CAIYET010000418.1 GCA_903925285.1 Candidatus Hydrogenedentota bacterium
TCCCAATGGGCGCGCCGGAGATCATTGAGCGTGATCGCGGGCATCGGCCTCTTCATGTATTCTGCGTACGTCTTATATCCGGACTGCTCAAACTTCCTCTTGTTTCTGGCGGCTGCTTCACGCGTGGACTCAAACCGGCGCATAAGAATGCCGGCGAGATCTTCCCGCAATCCAGGTTCATCTTCCGCGATATAGCCGTCTTCCATCTCGGCATCACCATCTGCAACGGCGATCTCGTTCGCCCACGGGTCTTTAGATAACTTGGACAACGATATGAATTCGTCGTCACCGTCAAGGATCTGGCCGTTGACAACGGGTTCCATGCGGAAACGCACCTGATCGGTGGATAGGTCATACGAAGCTACGAAAGCGTTCACGGAAATTTCCTGAGTTGCGAGATACCAGGGCCGGAAAAAGGCCGGGGCTACGAACGAGGATGATGGGTTTGACTGGTTGCGTGGGTCACTGGGGCTTCTGGAAGTTCGATCGGCAGGCTGGGCGTTGGCACCGATACGCCGCGGGCGGCTCGACTCAGCAAGGCGATAATCGGACTGCATCGAGCTTCGAGCTCACGGCCAGCGCGCTCTTCGCTAAGATTGCGAAACGGTATTTTAACCTTGGCGACACCCGCAGGCGTGACGTATATGATGAGCAACGGTTGAGGTTCATTCGCCATTATCTAGGTCTCCTACTTATACCGAAAGCCCGTTTCAAATATGACCATTTTTGTGTGTAACTCTTTACGATTGTAGAAGATTCGGCGATTCTGGCAAGGTAATTTCGTTACAGTTATCTAGGTCGGGCGCCGGTTGCGCGGGGGTCGGCGGGAGCTTCAGGGGCTCGTTTACCGCGGGGAGCTCGGGCAGCTCGGGCAGCGCTGGCTCATCTTCCGCCACGGGTGCCGGGTAGCACAGCTCCAGGACATCGCTGAAGTCTTCCGCGTCGTGTTCCGGGAATTCCGAGAATTCTTCCCGACCGGTGTAGACGGTGAGACGTTCTATCCCTATGTGCTCGAGGGGTTGACTCTCGTGACGGGTTCCTTCCGTCTCATCGAATTTTTCCGCCTTCGCATAATCTTCCTGTGTGTACTCCGTCTTGCATTGGTCGAAGCCGTCCACGGAAGGGAGCTCACGATCCTCGACGCTCTCACCCTCGAGCGCTTGCGCGCGGGCTTCCGTGGTTGGGTTGAACCCATTCAGGTACACCAACACTTCCCATGCTTCTGCGCCAGGATTGCGCTTCATGATCGCTTTGATCGCTGCGTTCGTTGTATCCGGAAGATAATTGAACTCCAGCCAGGACACGTTGTCGCGCGCGGGACTCGATAGGCTGGAGTCTGAATCTGCAAAATCGGTGCTCTCATCTAACGCATCGAAAGAATCAGGACCATTGCCGATCATGTTGTAACTACGGAATCCGTTGCCACGAGAGCGCCGCGGTGCCGCGGTCGGGCCGCCCTTCGTTGCCTCATGCGCCGCGTTTATGTGCTCGATCTTGTTGCTGTCTCGCCCGCCTGTCACGCACCTCGACGTGTGGAACGCATCGTCGCCGGCTGCGTGATTATCGGAATAGTCGCCACGGTGGGACTCAATAGCCGCGATCTGTTTGGTACGGGCTTTTTCTTTCGCGGCAGCTTTAGCTTTCTTTCCTTCACGATATCTCTTCACGCGCTCCGCGGGGCCAGCGACCGCGTACTTGGGTTGGTGTGCCTTCTTCAAACCGCGTGCAGGTTGGATGTCGGTGCTCGGTGCGCGAGGCTTATCATTCTTGGCGAGATACCGGAACTCATCTAGCTTCGCCTTCGCTTCCTCGCGCGTGGCATAGCCTTTATCTTCAGGACCGTTCGCGTGGGGCGCAAGCTCTGTAACTGTTTCCGTGATCGTCTTCCCACCGCGTTGCACGCGCCGCGACGTATTATGGTCCACGATGAAGTAGCGGTCTTTGATCGGCGGCTTGAAATGCTTCAATGGCCTGCCGCGCTTCTGTTTGACCGCAGGTGCGGGTATATTGCGTAGCACAACCTTGTAGGCTTCTTCAAACGCGAAGGTTCTCTCTGGATCACCACCGGCATCCGGATGGAACTGCGCCCGGAGACGCATATATCTTCGCTTAATCGTTCTGCGCGTATCCTGCGGACGAAGCCCAAGCATCAGACGGGCTTTGCGAATGGACTCCGGAGAATCATCAGGAGCCGCTGTATCGAGGATGATGGCCGTGCTCATCGGAGCACAGCCACCTCGTACGGACGGACCTCGAGCTCGCTGCCGATTGCCTGCACGCATTCGGCGGCTGAAGTCATTACCGCATCCGCACCAAAAGCTGCGCTATTTGCAAAGAGCTTCCTAGATCATCTACGCAGATAACTTTCCCGTTCAACAATTCACGAGCAATTTTGCACCCATCCGGACTGAGCTTTATCATTCCGTTCGCGTCCATGAAAGGATCGAAGCCCTTCGCCGTTATAACGTAACGAAGCACGGCACTGAGCGCGTTTTCGTCCAGGGCAATTAACTGACA
>CAIYET010000419.1 GCA_903925285.1 Candidatus Hydrogenedentota bacterium
GTGGACTCAAGAGAGGCTCACCCACCAGGTGAGTCTTACCTGCGTCCACTTCGTCCACAACGTCCACTTCGTCCACTGTTCCGGCAAACGCCCATTGCGTCAACTGCCGAATCCAGGTTGAGGAATCTCAAATCTCAAATCTCAAATCTCAGACCGCACGCCGCTCTTGCCAAGACGCTAGCGGTTCCCCTATTCTTACGTCCACTTTAGGTGTTGGAACAGGGAGCACATCATGCGGCTGATTCATACCGCAGACGTTCATCTGGATGCGTGCTTCGCCGGAGCCGGATTGTCGGCGCGCGCGGCGAATCGCCGCCGTCAGAGTCTGCGCGACGTGCTCGACGGGATTGTCCGCCGCGCGGCAGAGTGGCCCGCAGACGCGTTGCTGATCGCGGGAGACCTGTTCGAGCACGAACGCGTCACGCCGGACACCGTTGCATTCTTGAAGGGCCTGTTCGACTCGGTGCGTCCATTGCCGGTCATCATCGCGCCGGGAAACCACGATCCCTATGTGGCCGCTTCGCCGTACGCGGCGGAATCGTGGCCGGACAACGTCGTCATTTTCCGGCGTCCCTCTTGGGAATCCGTTTGCTTGTGCGAGGGCCGTCTGGTCGTTCACGGATTCGCATTCGACGGTTACGAGATATCGTCGAATCCCTTCGGCGCGCTTACGCTCTCCTCGGACGCTGCGGTACACGTCGCGCTCGGCCAC
The DNA here is from genome assembly GCA_903925285.1 of Candidatus Hydrogenedentota bacterium. GTDB lineage: Bacteria > Hydrogenedentota > Hydrogenedentia > Hydrogenedentales > SLHB01 > DSVR01. Next base: position 713 of record CAIYET010000419.1, read on the forward strand.
GGAAGCGAACGCGCGCATCAACCGCCAGACGGAAAGTCCTACGCGCCGTTCGACGCGGAGACCGCGTTTGCGCCGAGCCTCGCCTATTTCGCGCTCGGTCATTTCCATCGGCTAACCGAGATCCCCGTGGCCGCCGGCCGGTGGCGCATGATGTACTCGGGGGCGCCCGAAGGCCACGGTTTCGACGAGTCCGGCGAACATGTCTATCTTGAAGTCGAGATCGACGGACCCGACTTGCGCATCGCGCCCGTGACCTCCGACCGCGTTCGTTATACCGTTCACATGCTGGACGTCTCGACTCTCGCCTCGGCGCAAGACCTTGTCGACAACCTGCGGCGGCTCGCGACGCAAATCGTCGTGCCGCAAGTGTCGCGCGTGAGGCTCGATGGATCTTGCGCGCCGTCGTTGGTTTCCGATTTGCGCGCGATCGAGGATGCGCTCGCAAACGATTTCGAATATCTCGCGATCGAGGACGCAACGATGCCCACCGAGGACTTCGACGAGTTGGCGCGCGACCCGACGAGTCTGGGCGCGTTCGTGCGGCGGCTGAACGAAGAGATTCGCGACGCGCCTGATCCGGGCCGGCAGCGCGTGCTCGAGCGCGCGCGCGCGATCGGGCTTGCGTCCCACCGGGGACATGCGGTCGAGATTGCGAGCCTGCACGCGGGGGAGGGGCGCTCGTGAGGATCCGCAACATCGCCATCGACGGCTACGGCCGCTTCCAGAATCGCGTGTTCGATCTCTCTCCGGGTCTGCACATCGTTTTCGGTCCGAACGAGCAAGGCAAGTCCACCTTGCGCGCATTCATCGGCGACATGCTGTACGGCCAAAAGCGCAGTCCGACGCAGCGGCTATATCACGAGGACAACGAGTTGCGTTGTCCGTGGGCGTCGCCGGACGCGTATGGCGGACGCCTGACTTACATCCTGGACAACCACCGCTCATTCGAGGTGTTTCGTCGCTTCGACCGGCGCAACGAAAGCGTACAGGTTTTCGACCGGACCCATGGCCGCGATATCACCGCGCAATTCGAGCAATTGCGCAATCGCGAGCCGTTGTTCGCACAGGAGCACTTGGGTCTGTCGAAGGAAGTCTTCCTCAACGCCGCGACCATCTCGCACATGACGCTCGAAAAACTCGGCGACGACGACGCGTTGCCGTCCATCCGCGAGAAGCTGCTCGCGCTGGCCGATTCGGGCGAAGAGTGCGGCTCCGCCGAGACGACGCTGAAACGATTGCAGGACCGCATCTCGATTATCGGAAACGTCGCCGCGCGGACGAAACCGTTGCCCGCCGCGAAGGCGCGCCTGGCCGAGTTGCGCCATGAAATGAAGGAAGCCGAACGCGTTCGCGACGAATTGTCGTCGATGTCCGAACGACGCATCGAACTGCGTTCGAGCATCGAGGCCTTGCGCAAGCGCCGCGAATCGTTCGAGCGCGACCAGCAACTGCTGGACGGCGGGCGCCGTGCCGACCGCTTGCGCCAGGCCGAGCGCCTGAAGCTGCGGATCGACGATGCCACGCAACAGTGTTTCGCGCTGAGCGGCGTGCGCGATTTCCCCGCCGACCGGACGCCTGAAGTCCAGCGCGCGCACAACATGGCCATGACCGCGCGCGCGCAACTCGACCGCACACGTTCGGAGCAAACACAGTTTGCAACGCAACTCGAAACCGAACGCCAGCGTCTCGGCGACAATATGTCGGGTGGGTTCCAGGACGTGCCGGATTCCTACGATCAGCGATTGGAAGAATTGGGCGCGACGCTGACGCGCCTGGCGGACCGTATCGAAGATATTGAATCCGCGCGCGCGACCGTCGAAGGCCGTCGCCGCACCACCGAAATCGAACTCGATAACTTGCCCAATTTCGGCGCCGTCGGCGAGGAAGCCGATACGTGGCTCAACCAACTCGTCCAAACCTTCCGTACCGCCGTGCGTATCCGCGTCGAGGAGCGCGAGAAGCAGACCGTTCTTCGCAAGCAGACCGCATTGGTGGCGCAATCGATGGATGACGCGGGGCGCTGGTTTGCGGCCGTGCCGGACTTCTCATCCGATGCGCGCGAATACGAAGTGCGCATCCGCGTACGCGACGAGCAGGTCGTCCAATTGCGCGCAGAGGCCGAGCACCTCCAGGCGGAGATCGAGGAGCACCGCGAACGGGTACCGGATTTCGCGTGGCTGTCCGCGCTGACGGTAGCCATTCCGATCGGCCTGGTCGTGACGGCTATCGTGCTGAACAATTCGGGCATATACGTGGCCGCAGTGACGGCCGGATTCGCAAGCCTGTACTTCCTCGGCAATCTCGCATACGCCCGGTCGCGCGTGAAAAAACTATCGCATCAAATCGCAGAGAACGACGCGCGTACCCAGGAACTGCTGACAGGCAACGACGAATTCTGCCAACGCATCGAGCAACTCATCGTCGCGGCGGGTTGCGAAACCATCCGCGAACTCGAAGGCAAGCACGATCAGTATCGCGACGCGTCGTCGCGGCTGACGTCGTTCGAGGAAGCCACCGGGCAGCAGGACCGCAAGACGACCGAGGCGGAACAACGCGTGGCCGATCTCTTCGACAGCTACGCGGAGACTTTCGCGAAACTCGGCGAGACGGTCAACACCGAAGAGGATATCGAGGCGGCGGCCTTGCGCGCCCTCGAACGCTTTCAGGCTTATCGCGACGCGCGACGCCGGTTACACGACACACGCGACCTACTGCGCCGCCATGAGGCCGAACTCGCGCGGCTCCAGCAGGACCGCGGCGCCGCGCGCGACGAGGAACGTACGCTGGCCCTCGAAGCGCGCCGCCTGTTGCGCGAGAATGGCTACCCCGATGAGAGCAAGCAGGACAACGTCCTGCTCGCCGTGCGTTCGTATCGTATCCGCACGGCGCAGATCCGCGAAAAACGCGGACGCATCGCCGTTCTCGAAGAGCAAATCGCGCAATCCGACGTGCGCCTCGAACACGAGAAATCCGACTGCGTCAAGTATGAAGAAGCGTTCGCGCACCAACTCGAAGCGGGGCGTTGCGCCAACATCGACGAGTGGCACAAGCACGCCGAAGACGCGCGCAAATATCAGGATCTGCGCCAAATCCTCAGCGCCCAGCAGGAACAGTTGAGCGCGCTACTGGACGGTGAAAGCCTCGACAGCCTGCGCGCCGACGTCGAGGCCGACGAACCCGTGCCGAAATCGTTTTCATTCACAGAGGACTCGCTTGCGTGTGACCGACAGAACGTCGAGGCGGCGCTGGACGCGGCGCAGAAAGAGTCCCACGCGCTCGATATCCGGCTCGCCGAACGGTACGCCGCACTTCGGCCCATCAGCGAAATCGAAGAGGAATTGGCCGAAATCGACGCGCGCGTGCGCGACCTCGAATGGGAACTCGAAGCCGCCAGCTACGCCATGGCCGTCATCGAAGAAATCGCGCGCGACAAACATGCCCGCATGGCCCCGCGCCTCGCATCCGTAGCCGCCGCATTCCTGCGCGAGATCACCGGCGGCGCGTACGAGGAACTCTTTATCAGCCGTGACCTGCACGTCAGCGTGCGCATCCCGCAAACGCAACAATTGGTCGAAGATCCCGAACGTCGACTCAGCAAAGGCACCGTCGACCAGATCTACCTCGCGTTGCGCCTGGCGATGGTCCAATGTCTGAGCGAACAGGAAGAGAGCATCCCGATGCTCCTCGACGACCCGTTTGCAAACTACGACGATATGCGCCTCGAACAGGCATTGCGGCTCCTGGCCCGCCTCGCGCAGACAAACCAGATCCTCCTCTTCACGTGCCGCGAAGACGTCGTGCAAGCCGCCCGCGCGGTCAACGCGCCAATCCTCGATTTGCAGGAAGCGGAAAGCCAGCCACCGCAGAAGCCTGAAGCCTGAAGGAGAAACGACCATGGCCAAAGATTTCATTTTGGCGTTGGACCAGGGTACGACGAGTTCGCGGAGTATCGTGTTCGACGGCGCGGGCAGGATTGTCGCGAACGTGTCCGAACCGTTCGAGCAAATCTACCCGAAGCCTGGCTGGGTCGAACACGACCCCGAAGCGATTTGGCGGACGCAACTGGCTACGGCGCACGCGGCTATCGCAAAGGCCGGTATCCGGGCGTCGGATATCGCGGCCCTCGGCGTCACCAACCAGCGCGAAACGACCGTCGCATGGGACCGCGCCACGGGCCAGCCCCTCTATAACGCGATTGTCTGGCAATGTCGGCGCACGACCGAGATCTGCGACGAACTCAAGGCGGAAGGGTTGTCGGACGAGGTCCGTTGCCGCACGGGACTCGTCATCGACGCCTATTTCTCCGGCACGAAGATGAAATGGATACTCGATAACGTCCCCGGCGCCCGCGAAAAAGCGGCGCGAGGCGAACTCTGCTTTGGGACCATCGATAGCTGGCTGCTGTTCAAGCTGACCGGCGTCCATGCGACCGATTACTCGAACGCATCGCGGACGATGCTCTACAACATCCACGACCTGGATTGGGATGACGCAATTCTCGATAGGTTGGGCGTCCCGCGCGAGACGTTGCCCGCCGTCAAAGCGTCGAGCGGCGTATTCGGAGCAACGACGCTATTCGGAGACGAGATCCCCGTGGCCGCGCTGTGCGGCGACCAGCAGAGCGCCCTCTTCGGTCAGACCGCCTTCGCTCCGTACGAATCGAAAAACACCTATGGCACGGGTTGTTTCGTGCTCATGAATACCGGGACGCTACCGGTCGGCTCGCAACACGGCCTGCTGACAACAATTGCATGGGGACTCGACGGCAAGGTCGAGTACGCCCTCGAAGGCAGCGTGTTCATCGGCGGTGCGGTGATCCAATGGCTGCGCGACGAACTCCGCCTCATCGCCACCGCCGCAGAAAGCGAAACCGTCGCCGCGCAAGTCCCCGATACCGGCGGCGTCCACGTCGTCCCAGCCTTCGTCGGCCTCGGCGCGCCGTATTGGGACATGCACGCGCGCGGACTAATTACCGGACTGACCCGAGGCTCGAACCGCGCACATATCGTCCGCGCAGCCCTCGAATCCATCGCATTCCAGTCCGCCGACGTCATCCAAAGTATGCAGTCCGACACCGGTGCGCGAATTCCGCGATTGCGCGTGGACGGCGGCGCGTCGGCCAACAATCTACTCATGCAACGCCAAGCCGACCTCCTCGGCATACCCGTCGTCCGCGGACAAACCATTGAAACAACCGCACTTGGCGCGGCTTTCCTCGCGGGATTGGCCGTGGGATTCTGGCCCAGCCAAGAGTCGTTGACCGGCATTTGGCGCGAAGATCGCGTGTTCCTACCCACTATCGGCGACGCAGAGCGGATGGCAGATCTGCAAAAATGGCAAGAAGCGATAAAACGCGCAAGACTGTGAGATTCAATACCTTGTAAACAGTTGAATAGAAATATATTTGCGTTTCAGGCGACCTCGTGGTAAAATAGGGTTGGTCAGCGCCACATGTGGCGTTTCTCCTTCCGCGGAGGCCTTAGACACCAGTCTTCGGCCTCTAAAATAACTCGCGGTCGGAAACGACGGCGAGTGACAATACAGGGTCGCAACTTCCGTTGCGGCCCAACCTGTTTTTTGCCACGAATGTGCAAGAACAACGCTATGGCAAGTTGAGGACACGGAGCGAGACAGAGGCCGCCACGCCTGGCGAGGAACCCGTTGCGCCGACAGATACTTGAACAGAGGAGAATTCAGTGACGGGATCACGGGTGTTGACGGTTTTGTTACTTGTGGCACTGGTCGTCGCCGAGACGGCAAGCGCCGCCATCGCAATCGCCGCAAAGGGTTCCAGTGTAAGAGGGAACAATCCCGGCGCTAATTCCAGTGGCGCTACTTGGACAATACCCCAGGACGCCTTCGGCGTTGGCGGCATGGGCGATAACACGGGTAACGGCATACCTGCGGGAACAGAATTGCTCGTTATCGCCACATGCAGCGTCGGTGCGCTACCCTGCCCTGATCTTTTCACATACAAAGCCAGTCCTACTGCGACTGTTCAAAATGCGGCCCTTGTGGGAACCTATGCCGCTTCTGGCAACGAGCGCATTTCTATTTGGTACATTGTAAACCCGACTCCGGGTGTTTACGACAATATAAATTACGCTGGGATTACTTGGACTATCCATGTTCCGTATGACGCCAGTATTACGAGTTTTTACAGGTCCATTGGGTATGTGGCGCTTACGGGCGTAGCCACCGCCAGCCAAATCGGTTCCTTTGTCGGCCAAGTGAACGCCAATCCCACAATCAACGTGGGGATGACTGCTGAAGACGTACCCATGAACTGGGTCTTCGTGACCGCCGCTTCAGGTAGGCGCATTACAACCTCCCTCGCAGTCCCCACACTCACAGCCCTGAACTACATCGCGGGTGGAGACTTCGATCAGGGCCGTTCAGGCTCATCCATTGCCACCTCGATTGCTTCGCGCATGGACGTAACCACGCCGATGGACCCGACTACTGCTCGCAATCTCGCATATACCAATACCGGGCAGACTATCGGCGGGTTCGGCGTGGCTATCCGTCCGCGGTTCACCATTGACGCGTCTGCAAACCCGGAGGGTGTTGGTTCAGTTAGCGGCGGCGGCAGCGTTAACGCCGGCGCGTCTGTGACTGTTGCAGCATCGGTGAGTGCTGGGTACGGCTTTGTCAACTGGACCGAAGAGAGTACCCAAGTATCGACAAATGCGTCTTACGCATTTACGGCAACAAGCGATAGAACCCTTGTGGCAAACTTTGGCCCGGCCTACACCCTGACCTTTGACGCACCGGACGGCACGACGCCCGTTCCCGAGTCCAAGACCGTGACCTTCGGCTCGACCTACGGCGCCCTCGCCACGACGTCGCGCGTGGGCTATGGTTTGGCCGGATGGTGGACGGCTCCCACCGACGGCTCGCAGGTGTTAAGTACCACGAACGTGACAATCACGTCCGACCAGACGCTGTACGCGCGATGGTTGTTGCCGTACACCGTGACCTTTGACGCGCAAGGCGGCACGGATTCCGATCCCGTGTCCAAGATTGTGACCGTCGGCTCGGCCTACGGCACGCTCGCCACGACGTTGTACGTGGGCTATGACTTTGCCGGGTGGTGGACGGCTCCCACCGGCGGCTCGAAAGTGTCAAGTACCACGACCGTGACGAGCCTGAGCGCCCACACGCTGTACGCGCGATGGACCCCGGAGATGCCCATTGCCAGCTTGGTCGGCTACGTAATGTTGCTGACGAGTCTTGCGTTTGCCGGCGCGTTCGTGGTGCGGCGACGCGAAGAAGTTGACGAAACAAGGCTGGACGGAATTGAGGCGCGAGGTCGGCAAACGCGTGGCGGAACGCGGGCCTCGTGGCGCTGACATCTCGCTCTGCGGGGCCTGAGCGAACAGCATCGGACTTGAGCGTCTTTCGTACCACGATTGATATCGGTGGAGCCATGACGATTCTGGAGAAGTGACAAATGAACGTGCGTTGCAGATTTCTTTTTGGGGCTGTCGCTGTTGCGCTTTTTGTGCCATGTTCCGTTTGGGCAGGGGGCGTCTGTTACGTGTCGCCACAGGGCGATGATGCGAATTCCGGAGCGGAGGCAAAACCATTCAAGACGCTGGCGCGAGCGCAGCAAGAGGCTCGTGGCGGCGCTCAGGTCATATTGTTGGATGGGACGTTTGCGATTACCGAGCCGTGGCGGTTCGACACGCGCGACTCGAACACGGTTTACCGTGCGGCGGACGGCGCGCATCCGGTCGTCAGCGGCGGCAAGTTCGTCGCGGGCTGGACGCCGGACGCGAATGGGCGTTGGAAGACGCAGGTTGATCTCGATGATTTCCGGCAACTGTACGTGAACGGGAAACGCGCGGTCCGTGCGCGCGGACCGGCGCCAGAAGGCACCGAACGTTTCGGCGACCTCCAATATTTCGACGGTGACGCGGGCCACATTTTTCCTGATAAGGCGATGGCGTCGTGGCGCAATCCGTCGGACATCGAACTGGGTTATTACAATTCGTGGGCGCACATGATCTGCAAGGTCAAATCAATTGCGGCGGACGGCGCGCGCGCGCGTGTGTCGATGCTGCAACCGTGGTTCATGCTCGCCTCGCGCAAAGAAGGCGTTCAGGCCGTGACGCCGTCCTATGTCGAAAATGCCATCGAACTGCTCGACGAACCGGGCGAGTGGTACTTCGACAAGCCTGCGCGTAAGCTCTATTATCTCCCGCGCGATGGCGAGGACATGTCGAAGACCGTTGCGACGATCCCCGCGATCGAAACGCTCATCGACATCCGAGGCAGCATCGAAGAACCCGTCGCCGCGATCCGGTTCGAGGGGATCACATTCGCAGACGCCACATGGTTGGCCCCGAACCGCGCCGGCCACATCGACGAGCAAGCCAACTTCAGCTTCGCGGCAACCAACATGTTCGAGCGCAATGGATTTCTCACCAACGTGCAGAACGCGTACCTGAAAAGTCCCGCCAATGTCGTCGTTCATGCCGGGCGCGGTATCCGCTTCGAGGACTGCACGTTCACGCGGCTCGGCGGCGCGGGGCTTGACCTCGAATGCGGGGCGCAGGACAACGTCATATCGCGCTGTCATTTCTTCGATATCGGCGGCAGCGCGATCCAGATCGGCGACGTGTTGACGCCGGATCATCATCCGTACGATCCGCGCCTGATCGTTCAGGGAAACCAGATCGTCAACAACGACATTCATGACATCGGCGTCGAGTATCAGGACAGCGTTGGCGTGTTCGCGGGATACGTCCGCGACACCGTCATCGCGCACAACCACATCCACGATTTGCCGTACAGCGGCGTGTCGATCGGCTGGGGCTGGGGCGAGGCGGACGCGGGCGCGGGCGGTTATGTCACGCCGTACAAATATGAGACGCCGACGCCTGCCGCGAACAATCGCATCGAGTACAATCACATCCACGACGTCATGCGCCTGCGCAACGACGGTGGCGGCGTCTACATGCTCGGCAACCAGCCCGGCACGATCATCCGCAGCAACCACATTCACGACAACCATGTCGGCGGCGGACCGGGCGGCATCTATCTCGACGAAGGCAGCGGATTCATCGAAATCGTCGGCAACAGCGTCTACAACGTGCCCACGCCGATGAATTACAACAACCGATGCCAGGACCGCATCAAGACCTGCAATGAACACGACAATTACTTTGGTGTCGCGCCCGGCCAGGAAGGCTTTTCGCAAGCCGTCGCCGAACGGGCTGGTATCGAAAAACCGTGATCCAAGAATTCAGCCAATAAAGATGGGCCTGAATATCATAACCTGGTTGCTGAACCCCGCCCTCTTCCAGGCACGCGGGATCAAGAACGGCCGATTCAAATTGCAAATAAGGTCACTTGGCCGGTAGGATGCGACATGTGTCCATACGGTTTTGGCTCCTGATTCTATTTTATTGTGGGGTGAAATTCCAGTAGTCTTTTGAGGTCGTTGCTTTGCGCGCCATAGTGGGCGATGATGGCTTCGTA
>CAIYET010000420.1 GCA_903925285.1 Candidatus Hydrogenedentota bacterium
ACACCGGGCCCGGGAGGTTCTGCCGTAGAGCAGGCGTGGCGTGCGGACTATTCGAGAACGGGAATGCGCTACCGGATTGACGAAAAGCATCCCGCGGTTGCTGCGGTGCTTGATGCAGCGGGGCCACTATTATCGCTTGTGACCGCCATGCTCAGCGTAGTCGAGGAAACGGTGCCAGTGCAAAGAATATGGCTCGACACAGCAGAAAACAGGGAGACACCCAGAACGGGATATTCAGGTGAGCCTCCGGAACAGGTCAAATCGGTGCTCGACGTCCTGTTCAGTGACATGGTCGGGCGCAGAGGAATGTCAACCGCATCGGCGAAACGAACTCTTGCGGCTACAGAACCGTTTCAAAATTTTCCGGAACTCATCGCTTCGCTGCCAGATGATAGTCAACTCCAATCGAATTAAGTGAGAGGTCTGCAAATGTCAGACGAGAAATCCAGGACGCTTCAGGCGATCATCACCATAGCCCAGACTCTTCTAACCAGTGAAAAAGACGCCGCGCCAATAACGCCCGCGTCAATTGCAGCGCAGGTAGAAACCGCCGCCCGTTTAGTCGCTCCCGCGGGCGGGATCGATACGATGCCGGCAATTCGTGAACTTATCCGGCGATTTAGCCACTGGATCGGACAGGACTCTACCCTCGTGGACACTGTTGGTCATATCCCCTGGCTCAATGCAGAACGCAAAAGGGACTGGCGATACTGGCAGCGTTACCAGGGATGGCTTGAGCGCAAGCTATCGATGGCGGCCGTTGAAGGTCTCGACAAATCCACGGACAAGATACTGGAACTTCTTGAGGATCCCGTCCGAGAGGGATCGTGGGATAGACGCGGACTGGTCGTTGGTCACGTACAGTCGGGGAAAACCGGAAACTACACTGGGCTTGTTTGCAAGGCCGCCGACGCCGGGTACAAGATCATCATCGTGCTCGCTGGGCTACACAACAATTTGCGGGCTCAGACTCAGGTTCGGCTGGAGGAAGGATTTCTCGGGTACGAAACGTCTGCTGCTGGCGACGCCGTGAAATTGATCGGCGTTGGTGAACTGGACAGTGATGCGGACATCCGCCCTAACTGTGCCACCAATCGTGCCAACAACGGCGATTTCAATACAAGAGCCGCTCGACATTACGCCATATCACCGGAGCAGAGGCCGTGGCTGTTCGTAGTTAAAAAGAACAAGACGGTACTCGAGCGATTGTTGAAGTGGATCCGCAATCATGTTGCGGATGCCGTAGACGCGAATACCGGTCGTCGCTTTGTATCCAACCTCCCGCTTCTTTTGATCGATGATGAGGCCGACCACGCATCAGTAGATACAGGCGAGCAATTGTTCAATCCGGATGGTACGCCGGACGATGAACATGAACCAAAGGCAATTAATAGTCGAATTCGAAAAATTCTTTTCGCGTTTGCGAAATCTGCATACGTTGGTTACACCGCAACGCCATTCGCGAACATCTTCATTCATCGACGTAATCTGACCTCTGACGAAGGAAAAGACCTATTTCCGCAGTCGTTCATTATCAACCTCGCAGCACCATCGAACTACGTTGGACCTTCGAGATTGTTCGGTCTGCGCACGCCGGATGGACGTTCAGGTGGACTGCCACTGACGCGCGATGTGTCAGATCATGTCGACGCGACGGGGACGGCTGGCTGGATGCCTCCGAAGCATAACAAGGACCATGTGCCGTTATTCCAGGGGCTGGATAAGCCTCCTCCCTCCCTGAAGGCGTCCGTGGAGGCATTCGTACTCGCCTGTGCTGTGCGTGAATTGCGCGGACAGCGCGATCAGCATTCCTCAATGCTTATTCACGTTACGCGATTCAACCTGGTGCAGAAGGAGGTTTACCGACAGGTCTGTGAGATCGTCACGCAGTTGAGGCAGAAAATTACGCGAAAGAGTGATCATGAGGAGGTCATTGCGGAACTGGTGGAACTTTGGAGCAATGATTTCCTGCCTACATGCGTTGAAATTGCCGAACTAGTGCCCGAACCCGACGGTGCGCCTTATATTCCATCATGGGAGGAGATTCTCGCAATACTCCCGATAATTCTTCCTGACATTGAAGTGCGAATGATCAACGGCACGGCCAAGGATGTCCTTGACTATTCAGAGGACCGGCCGAAGGGTCTCAAGGTCATAGCGATCGGCGGCGATAAGCTGGCGCGTGGACTGACGCTTGAAGGGTTGTGCGTGAGCTATTTCGTTCGGACCTCAAAAATGTATGACACGCTGATGCAGATGGGCCGGTGGTTCGGCTACAGACCGGGATACATCGATTTGTGTCGTCTTTACACCACCGCAGACCTCACTGAGTGGTTTGGACATATCGCGGACGCCTCGGAGGAATTGCGTGAGGAATTTGACGCAATGGTCGCAAGTGGGGCAACGCCGGACGACTATGGCCTTAAAGTGAAATCCCATCCCGTCCTTATGGTCACATCGCCGTTAAAGATGCGAACCGCTGAGTCGCTTTTTCTCTCCTACAGCGGGAGCCTTGTACAAACCGTGGCCATGCATAAGGACGTCGGACATTTGCGATCCAACCTCGAAGCGACCAATCTACTTCTGTCCACGATGGGTGCCCCGACAGAGATCGGTCCGCAGCGGGATCGGGGAGATGCCACGGATGATTGGCGCAGGTCGTTTCTGTGGGAATCCGTTCCATCAGAGGCGGTGCTGGATTTTCTGAACGGATATGCGACACCAGCCAAGGCGTTTCGTGCCAATAGTGCAGTGATCGCGGAATTCGTAAAAAGGATGAACCATGCAGGTGAGCTCACTTCGTGGACGGTGGCACTCCTTGCCGAGGGAAAGGGAAGCAAACCATACAAGTTTTCCTGTGGACTTGAAGTTGCGACTTTGCCAGTTCGTGGAGACAGCGGCGTCGAAGGGACCTATTCGATCGGTGTGCTGACAGACCCTGCCGATGAGGCGATAGACATTGGAAAGGTGGCATGGTTGTCCGCATTGGATGCCAGCCTGGCGGAGTGGAAGCGAGACGCGGCGAGGCGCAGATTGACCCCGCCCGAGAGGCCGAGCGGACTGAAGGTAAGAGACGTAAGGGGGTTTGGTTGTCCTGGTGTCGCGCCTGCGCCAGAGCGAGGTGTTCTGCTTCTTTACCCCTTGTCGCCCGATGGTGCGGGATTAGATGTACGCGAATATTGGAGAGATCCGATCATCGCATTCGCCATCAGCTTTCCGTCAAGCGCGAGTGGCGTGAAGGTTGAATATCGCGTCGATCATCTGTTGTGGGAGAGAGAGTATGGCCAGGCCGATTGAAGAATTTGCGCTCGCCTGGGACTCGCTTTCGGAGGGATCCGAGGGTGAAGGCTGGAGAAGTATTGCGGTGAAATCTGCCGGTTCTTGCGCGCTCATGGCGGCTAGACGATTTCCGGGCAATGCGGAGGCGCTGCTCGCGGAATTTTCATCAGTCCGAGTGCCCCCAGCTGAAACCTTGCCAGAGGGTTTCGGATTTCAGGTATCGCGAGCAGATCCGCATGGTGACGGAAAAGTGTGGTTGGCACTCACGCGGAAAGAGTCCGGGAGCATCGAGCTTTTTGCAGAAATGGTATGCGATGTTGCAGGGGCGCTCGACGCCGTTTCGACAGCGGGAGAGGAGAGAATTCTCCAGACATTTCTCTCGCGGGTACGATCATGGCAGGAGTTCATGCGAAAGGATGGCATGGCACTTTCGCCTGAATCGGAAATTGGGCTTATCGGGGAGCTTTTTTTTCTCGACTCAATTCTCAACTTAGGCGTCCCTGCGCAAATGGCGGTGGATGCCTGGCTTGGTCCCCTGGGAGGAATCCAGGACTTCGAACTCGAAGCTGGGGCTGTCGAGATAAAAGCCACTCTCTCTTCATCTGGCTTTCCGGCAAAGATCGGTTCGCTGGAGCAACTCGATGATTCCGTTCGCAGGCCACTATTCCTTGCCGGGGCAAGATTAGTGCTGCGAGAGTCGGGCAAGACACTGTCGGAGATCGCTGGTGCTTTGAAGGAGAAACTCGTAAGGGAAATAGGTGCACAGAGTACTTTCATCGATAAACTGCTGGCCGCTGGTTACAGGGATGCTCACATCGACCGTTACAAGCGCCGATTCCTGCTCGTCGAGATGCGCGTACTAGAAGTTGTAGAGGGATTTCCGAGATTGACCCCTGGAAGCGTTCCGGGGGGAATCAGAGCGGCGAGTTACGAAATTGACTTCGATAGGGCGCCGGGAGCAGATGTCGGCGTGACCGGTGCCTTGAATAAGCTGGGGTTGATATGAGTATGAGTTTGCAAGATTTTCTGCTACAGACGCAGGCGGAGGTGAGAGCTCAAATGAGTGACGGCTCGCCCTATGCCGAACTCGTATTCTCCGAGGTGGTGATGCAGCACATGTCGGAAATCGGGATGACGTTTGAGCCTGTCGTTTGCCATTACCAGGGGATGGTCGGGAGCGCCAACTTGAGGCTTAGCGGTTACGCGATGTCTGATGACGCGGATCAGCTGGACATGTTCATCAGCTTATATGAAGGCGTGGACGTCCCTACGCACATACCCGACGCTGAAACGAAAAAGGCGGTTGAGCAGTGCCTTAGGTTTCTAGGACTCTGTGCTGATGGGAGAATGGCCGCAAAGCTCGACCCATCAACTGACGTGCATTCCCTCGCGCTTAGGATCAGAGAAATCTACGATGGTCTTGAGCAAGTGCGTGTGTTTGTTCTAACGGATCGAGTTGCAAAGGCGAAGAGTTTCAAGACGCGGGAGATCGGTGGCAAGCTGGTTCGTCTTGAGGTGATGGACATTGAGCGGCTATACCGGCACTGGTCGGAGGGTAAGCCGCGCGATGAGTTAGTGGTCGATTTCTCTGAAGTATGTGGATCTCCGCTTCCGTGTGTATTTGTGCCAGGAGACACGGACGAATATGACTATGCTTTGACGGCAGTGCCTGGCGAGGCACTCAGATTTTTATATGAGCGTTTTGGTGCAAGGCTACTGGAGGCAAATGTCCGCTCATTTCTGAGCGTCAAGGGCAAAGGGGTGAATGCGGGAATTCAGACCACGCTGCGGACTGCGCCAGGTCGCTTTATGGCCTATAACAATGGCATTGTCCTCGTGGCCGACGAGATGCGGCTGGGTGCCGCGGCCGACGGGTCGCCAGGTATCACATGGCTTAAAGGCATGCAGATTGTGAATGGCGGGCAGACAACGGCATCGATTTTCTTCACCAAGAGAAAATTTCCGGAAACCGACCTTGCGCGCGTACGAGTTCCGGCGAAGATAATCGTTCTGAAAGTTAAGGATGACGCCCGTGAGGAAGCCCTTGTTTCGGATATTTCGCGTTTCGCCAATAGTCAGAACGCGGTTAGACAGTCGGATTTGTCAGCGAACAAGCCTTTTCATGTTGATGTTGAGAGACTATCCCTGACCGTCTACTGTCCCGACGGGACCGGGCGCTGGTTTTACGAGCGCGCGGCTGGCAGTTACAACACCATGCTCACGCGTGAAGGTACTACGCCTGCAAAGTTGAAGGCGTTAAAAGATACCATCCCTACCGGTCGGAAAATTACCAAAACCGATCTTGCGAAATATCTGTCAGCATGGTCGGTTCAACCGGACGTTGTGAGTCTCGGATCGCAGAAATGTTTTGAACGGTTCATGGCGGGGATGACAGTTGTCGAGGATGCGCCACCACCTCCGGCACCAACCGTGGCGAGCTATAAGAAAATGATCGCGAAGGCTATTTTGTTCAAAGCAACGCAAAAGCTCGTTCGGCCGATGTTTCCGGCTTTTCAGGCGAATATTGTGTCATACACCGTCTCGGTGGTTGCGCATAAATTCGGGGACCGGTTCGACCTCGGCCGCGTATGGGACAGGCAAGGCATTTCGCCAGATTTGCTGGAACAGTTGGCCGTGTGGGCGCGGGAGGTAAATGCTGTTCTGCACCGGACCGCGGCAGGGAAGATGGTTTCAGAGTGGGCCAAGCGGCCAGAGTGCCGTGAGGCTGTTCTCAAGGCGAAATATTCGGAACCTGCGTCTGGAATTCCAGAGATTCACTGAGTCGCTTCATGGTCGATGTTGTAGATCCGGAATCCAGGAGCCGCATGATGGCCGGCATTCGCGGTGGAAACACAAAGCCTGAAATGCTGGTGCGACGCGCTATTTTCTCAGCTGGATTTCGATTTCGACTTCATCGTCGCGACTTACCCGGAACTCCGGATATAGTTCTGCCGCGCTGGCGCGTGGCAGTTTTTGTTCATGGATGTTTTTGGCACCAGCACACGAATTGCAGGTTTTCGAAGCTGCCCGCAACCAGGCCGGAGTTTTGGCGAACCAAGCTGGAAGGCAATGTTAGGCGCGACGATCGGTCGGTCGCGGCTTTGTGCGCGGCGGGATGGCGTGTGCTGGTGGTGTGGGAATGCTTGACCAGGGGGGCGTCGGTCGAAGAGTTGGCGCCGCTGCTAGCGGAGTGGATCAAGGGAGATATGCCCTTCGGCGAAATGAAACCTGCAGACAGGAAAACTTGACGATTTCAGCTTTGAAGGACAGAAGCGGGTTGTGGTCAGATCAGATTTTTTGTAACCAGATTTTGACGTTTTCCAGATTGCCGAATCGCTCTTTTAGTTTGGCAGCGATATCGCCCGAAGATATGACCACCACTGGGTGTTTGTCCTGGGCCAATTCTTGATAGGCTTGTGTGTCGAGGTACGACGTGGTGACCAGAATTCCAAATTGACGATGTCTTAGGCGTGAGATCAATCTTGATAGAGGTTTTATTCCCACGCCGTTATTCACTGCGTAGCATTTCGCCTCCATCGCGAATTCGACATCAATCGCGCCAGCACCATGGCCGATGCGGTATGTTCCCAAAGCGTCCCGGCCGCCGTCCCGCCATGGGCGGGTGTTAGCGGCGGTTTGAAACCGCGTAAATCTGGCGGTCAAACTGCGCTTTTAATGTAATGGCAACGAGGTTAGCTTGATGCATCACGGTCAGAATGGTTCGGTGCCGCGGTCCATGTTTTTGTAACTGCCTTTGCCCA
>CAIYET010000421.1 GCA_903925285.1 Candidatus Hydrogenedentota bacterium
AAGCCTAAAGCCTAAAGCCTGAAGTATAACAACGGAGGCACTCGCCCATGGGACTGCTCGAATCGTTCTCGAACCCGTCGAATGAATTCCGCCAAGCCCCGTTTTGGTTCTGGAACCATCGCCTCGACAAGGAGACGCTCGACTGGCAAATCGAGCAGATGCACGACAAGGGCATCGGCGGATACGTCATGCACGCGCGCCACGGTCTCATGACGCCGTACCTGTCGGACGAATGGTTCGAATACATCCGCTTCGCTTGCGACAAGGCGCGCGAGTTGGGCATGATCGCCTGGGCCTACGACGAGCGCGACTGGCCCAGCGGTCCCGCCGGCGGCACAGTCATCGCCGACCATGCCAACCGCTTGCATTACCTGCGGTTCGACATCGAAAACGTCCAGGGACCATGTACGCTCGATTTCGACAACGACGTAGTCTGTGCGTACGTGGCGGAATCAGGGGAAGCGTTCCGCCGCATCGAGGGCCGCACGTACGATGTGCCGGCGTGCTCGAACCACTGCCGCATTGGGCGCGCCATCGCATTCGAGTGCCCGGCGATCCTGTGGTTCGAATCGTATCTCGATACGCTCGACCCGAACGCCTGCCTCCAGTTCATCCGGTCCACATACGACCTGCACGAAAAAAAACTCGGCAACTTGAAAGAATTGGGCCTCGCGGGTTTCTTCACCGACGAACCCGCCTTCAGCACGTACCCCGACGACCTGCGGCGTATCCCGTGGACCGCCATCCTGCCCAGCGCATTTCTCGCGACAAACGAATACGATCTGCTCGACTCATTGCCGGACTTGTTCGCGCCGGGCGACAAAGGCGCGGCGGTACGCTATGACT
Source organism: Candidatus Hydrogenedentota bacterium (assembly GCA_903925285.1). Lineage (GTDB taxonomy): Bacteria > Hydrogenedentota > Hydrogenedentia > Hydrogenedentales > SLHB01 > DSVR01. The sequence goes on from CAIYET010000421.1 coordinate 847, forward strand.
ACTGGGACATGGCCGCCACGCTGTTCGAGACATCGTTCTTCGAAGCGATCGCGACATGGTGCGAATCCCGCGGCCTCGAGTTGATCGGCCACGCGTTGGGCGAAGAGCCGCTCTTCTTCCAATTCCGTTGCGTCGGCGACCTCTTCCGTTATCTGAAAAACTTCCACCGTCCGGGGCTAGACCACCTGGGGCTCCACATCGGCAAAGGCCATCCCGGCGGCATGTCGCCGAAGATGATCGAATCCGCCGCGCTGCTGGCCGGACGCGAGCGCACGATGACGGAGACCTTCGGCGTAAGCGGGTGGGGGTTAACCCTGCGCGATATGAAATGGATGACCGACTGGCAGATCGTCCACGGCATCAATTACATCATCCCGCACGCCTTCTATTACTCCGTCGCGGGACGCCGCAAGAAAGACGCGCCCCCCTCGGAATTCTTCCAGGCCCCCTACTGGCCGTACTACCGAACGTTCGCAGACTACACCGCGCGGCTCACGTCGGCCCTGACCGGCGGCGAGCACATCGCGCCGATCGCCGTGTTATATCCGATGACGTCGGTTTGGGCGGATTTCGTACCCGGCGATGAAATGCCGGAGTCCGTGCAAGCCCTCGAACGGGCCTTCTGGCCCTTGGGCGAGGCGCTGTCGCGGCTACACCGCGATTTCGTCGTCGTGGACGAACTCAGTCTCCTCGATGCAAGCCTCGACCCGGACAAATCATCGTTCAACATCGGCGCGCTCCACTTCGACGCATTGATCATTCCACGCACGACCGCTGTACTCGCCGAGACGCTCGACATCATCGAAGGCATGGCCAAAACCGTCCGCGTAATTGCCATCGAGGATACCGAAATCTTGATATTGTGGCCCGGCACCGGGCAAACGCCGAAGCGAATTCGCTGGAGCAACATCGAAGGCATACGCATCGCCCATGGCGTCGAAGAGGCCGCCGTAGCGTCCGCGCTCGTCGGCGTCGCGCACGACGTCTCGATACAAAACGCACCAGACATCTATTACTTGCACCGCCGCAAGGAGGGCAAGGACCTGTTCTTCTTCGCCAACACCGCACGCGAACCCTTGGTTACCATCGTTTCCGTCAGCGCAAAGGGCTACGCGGAATTCTGGGACGCCGAGACAGGCGAAAACGCGCCCGTGCCGGGCCAGCGTCTCAGAAAAGGCCGCCTCGAAGCGCCGTTGCGCCTCGCGGCGATGGGCTCGGCATTGCTGGTCGTCGATCCGTCGAAGCCTCTCGCACCGGGGCTAGATATCCAGTTCATCGCCGGTCGACGTATCCCCGTCGAACCACCGTTCCATTTCAATCCCAACAACGGCAACTTCCTAATCCTGCGCGATTGGCGTCTGACCACAGTCAACCGCGATTTCGTCACCGAACTCCATTACGCCGCACAGTTCGTCACGGTCGAACGCCTGGCAAACATGCGCCTCATCCTAGACGGCGTACCCGGCCAAGCGCTCGATGTACACGAAGCCGCCCGCCCGATCATGGCAAACGATACCGACGCCCTCGTCATGCTCGACGGCGAACCCGTGACTACCGAACTGCCCTGGGAAATCGATCCGAAATTCCGCGTGCTCGATCTGCGTGGACGTTGCCGCCCCGGCACACATGTCCTCGAAATCATCATCAAGAACAACGGCTGGTTCCCGCAACCTGGACTCGAAGAATACGCCTGGCTCGCCGGAGACTTCCACATCGATACCAAAGACGGCGCCCCATGCCTCGTCCCATTCAAAGGCATCGGCATCGGACCCTGGGAAGACCAAGGCTACCCCTATTTCTCCGGCATCGGCGCCTATTATGCCGATGTCAACATCCCCATCGAGATCGCCGACAAACCCCTATTCCTCGATGCCGGCAATGTCGGCGGCCTGCTCGAAATCGAAATCAACGGACACACCGCCGGCGTACGCGCATGGCCGCCCTACCGCATCGAAGTAACACCGCATATCAAAGCCGGCCCCAATCTCTTTGTCTTCAAAGTCGCCAACGCCGCCCGAAACTTCTTCGAAGGCCCCGACAAAAATTCGCCATCGGGGCTGCTATCCGACATATGGCTCGAGGCCGAAGGCTGAAGGCAGCAAGGGTAAATAAAAGGAAAACGCTAGATCCGACTTTCGGTGCCTTCGATGATACGCTGGACGTTCGAGCGGTGTTTCCAGACGATTAGAACGGCGATAAGGGATGCGATGACGCGGACGGCTATCGAAGGTTCATAGAGCCATGTTGCGGCGGCGAGCGCGAGGGCGGCGGTCATCGAGCCTGCGCTCACCATACGCGTCATTGCGAACACGGACGCGAACACCACCGCCGCGATCAGCGTCGGGATGGGGCAAAGCGCAAGAAAAACGCCCGTGCCGGTTGCGACGCCTTTTCCGCCGCGCAACCGCAGGAAGATCGAGAACGTATGGCCGAGAATGGCGACAACGCCGCAGGCAAGAGGCAGATAATCCCATGTCCCAATGCGCGCAAAAACGAGTACCGGGATCGCACCTTTCAGGATGTCGCCCGCGAGGGCCAGCGCGCCCCATTTCTTGCCCAGCACGCGCAACGTGTTCGTCGCGCCGATATTCTTGCTGCCGTGCTCGCGAACGTCGATGCGTCGAAACGTGAGACCGAGCCAAAGGCCCGTCGGTATCGAGCCCAACACATACGACAACAGCAGCGCGCAGACAATCATGGCGTATTCCTCGAGAGGCTTTAGGCTTTAGGCTTTCGGCTTTTCCTCGCGCAACTCGATCGCGATCGGCACGCCCTCGAATCCATACCGGTCACGTAGCGCGTTCTCGATATACCGCACATAGCTGAAATGAAACAGGCGCTTCTGGTTGACGAACAGCACGAACGTCGTCGGTTTCACGCTCGCCTGCGTCGCGTACAAAATCTTCGCAGGCTTGCCGCCATGGCTCGGCGGCGTATGCTTCGCGCGGACATCCTCCATCAACCGGTTCAGTTCCGCCGTCGGGATGCGTTTGGCCGCCATTTCAGCGGCCCTGTCGATGAAGTCGAACGCCTTGAACAACCGCAGCCGCGTGAAGTTCGACACCGTGAGCGACGGCACGTGTTTGAGGAACGGCGCCTTGAGATCGATCTCGTCGGCCAACGCGGCAAACCGGGCTTCCTTGTCCTCGACCAAGTCCCATTTGCTCCACAACAGCACCATCGCCGTGCCCGCTTCCTGGACATAATCGACGATCCGCTTGTCCTGCTCGGTGATGCCTTCCGTCGCATCCATCATCACGAGGCACACCTCCGTCCGCCGCACCGCGCGCAACGACCGGCTCACGCTATAGAACTCGACATGCTTCTTGATGCCCGCCTTCTTGCGCATACCCGCCGTGTCGATGAGCACGTACCGTTTGCCGTGCCACTCGAACTCGATATCGATCGCATCGCGCGTCGTGCCCGGCGTACTATCGACGATCAGCCGCTCCTCGTTCAGAATCGCGTTGACGAACGACGACTTGCCCACGTTAGGCTTGCCGATAACCGCCACATGCGTGACCGGCGGTCCCTCTTCGACCACCTCCTCGGCCGCTCCCTCGACCACCTCGATCACCGGTTTCTTGGGCAGATATTCGAGAACGGCATCGAGCAATTCCTCAGTGCCCAGCCCATGCGTCGACGAGATCGCGATAGGCTCGCCCATGCCCAGTTCGTAAAAGTTGAACCGGTTCATCGCGAGCTTCTCGTTGTCCAGCTTGTTGACCACGAGCACGATCGGTTTGCCAAGCGTAAACAATTCCTCGCGCAACTCATTGTCCACCCGCGTCAACTCGTGCTGGCCGTCGATGACGAACAAAATGACATCCGCCTCGCGCAACGCCACCCGCACCTGCTGCTGCATCTTGATGATGATCGAGTCGTCCGGGTCCTCGACGATCCCCCCCGTATCCACCAGGCGGAACGTCACATCCTTCCACGTGGCCGTCGCATACGCGCGGTCCCGCGTGATGCCCTCCTCCGAATGGATGATGGCACGCTGCTTCCCGCTGATGCGGTTAAACAACGTCGACTTCCCGACATTAGGCCGTCCGCAGATGGCCACCAACGGCAATTTTCGTTTCTTAGGCATAGTATTTCGTTTCCGAGTAAGATGTCAGCGACTATTATACCGCGAAAGAGGCCTGCGGTGCATTTTCATAAGTTGACGGCAGAAGACGCGGGGCAAAGTTTGCCCTTGTAAGTCTCTCGCCGGTGGCTGATTCTGAGGATGAGTTCGAGTAATTTCGAACAATGGCGTCAAATATGATAGATTAGGTTCACGGTAGATGTTTCCCGACGCCCTGCAGGGAACGGATCCCTGTGTCGGCGGGAACACAGACCTCGCGACCTTGATGGATAGGAACATGTCTGGAATCCAAATGACATTTGACGACCTCCCGCCAGAGGCGAACTTGAACGTCATGTCGCCGGATCGTCTCTTCGAAATCGCCAATGCCGAATTGCTTACGCAGTTGCGAGAAGACAACCGATTCGAGCGAAAAGGACCGAACGCTCAACCCAGGAGCCTCGGCGAATACTTTTCGATGTGGGCAAATACGACTGGAGGTGGGTTACTCGTCGTTGGCCAACAAGACAATGGCACGCTCTTGGGGCTCTCTGCACTTTCGATTGCTACCCTTAACCGAATCGAACAGACGGCTTGGGACCACTGTCCGGAAGCCGTCTTCCAATCGAAACGCGTGCCATTCGTTCGCCCTAACGGGGAAGGCGACTTTGTTCTGTTGTTCTATGTTCAGTACCACCCCTCGAAAGCGATATGCACATCGGACGGGCAATACTTCATTCGGATAGGCGACCAGAAAAGAAGGATCAAAGACGATGAGATTCGCCAACTGAGGCTCGACAAGGGAGAGATATCGGTAGAGCGGGAAGGGGTGGATCTGCGATATCCGGAGGATTTTGACCTGCTGGCCGCCAGAGTATTTGCGGAATCGGTTCGAAAACAGAAAGCTCTGGCGGCCTATCACTCGCTTGAGGACATTCTGGAACTTCAGCATCTTGGCCAGCGGGATTCCGTCGGGTTCAAACCGAATCTAGCGTGCGCTCTGCTTTTCGCCAAGGATATCCTCGCAGTGGTTCCAGGATGCAGAATTCGTCTTCTTCGGTTCGAGGGCGAAGAGGAAGGCACCGGCGCAAAATGGAATGCCGTCAAGGATATGTTCATAGAAGGCACCTTACCGGAGCAAATCCGAAAGTCCGAAGAGGCGCTCAAGTCGCAACTGCGCAGCTTTTCGAGACTCGGTGCTGGAGGAAAATTCTTCACTGCACCGGAGTATCCGGATGATGCATGGTATGAAGCCATCGTTAACGCGTGTGTTCATCGCACTTACAGCAACGGTCTTCGCAACTCGCCGATCTTCGTCAAGATGTTCGATGATCGACTTGAAGTAGAGAGTCCGGGCCCCTTTCCCCCGTTCGTAACTCCGCAAAATATATACGAGGTGCATTCGCCTCGCAACCCACATCTCATGAATGCCATGTACTTCATGGATTTCGTAAAGTGTGCCCACGAGGGCACCCGACGTATCCGCATGACTATGAAGGAAATGGCCTTGCCTGCTCCGGAGTTCATGCAACAACAGGTGGGAAAGGCGCTGGTTCGGGTAACGCTTCGCAACAACATCAAGCAACGCAAGGTCTGGGTGGACGCCGATGTTATCGATATCATCGGGCGGACCATCGCGCAGGGGCTCAGCGAGGATCAGAAACGTTGCATCAATTTCGTCGCCGAGCATGGCAGCATCAGCGTGAGCGATGCGCAGAGGTTGACGCAAAAATCATGGCCCGCCGCACGACGGATGCTGGGCAATCTTGTGGATAGGGAAATCCTATTGCACGAGCATAGAAGCGATATCGACCGCGATCCAAAGGCGCGCTTTATACTTGCGCGTACACCCAAATCCGAGCTATAGACAGAGAAACTTCCTCAGGGCTTTGCCGGAAATCAAAGGGTCGGTTCGATCGTGAAACCGGTCGAAGGCAATTCGGAGATCCGCGTATTCCGCGAGATAGGAGCGGCCGCTGGGTCTCTCTCGCTATCGCGTCCAACTGTTCGGCAAGATCCAAAGGAAGCCTCACTGATATTGCCGTGCTCACAACACACCTCTTCTCTCTCAGTGCACTAAATAATCGAACACCGCCTGGAGATTATCGTCTGGGCACTGGATGCTGTCGATGGCGAGGCCGTCGGCGACGACGGCGTCATTGAGGCGTTGATAGAAGGCGTTTGGATCGCGTGTGCGGATGGTGACGCTTGGAATCGGGCCGTCGGAGGCGAATTCCATGCCAAGCGTTGCGGTTTCGTTGACGAAATGCCGCGCGACCTTGTGCGGTTCGGCGCAGACGACGGTGACGGTGTGCGGATGTTCGTCGATGAGGCCGCGGATTTGGTGGATATCGCCTTGGGCGAGGACGCAGCCGTTGTAGAGCAGGACGACGCCATTCGTCGCGCGCTCGACTTCGTACAGGATATGCGTCGAGAAAATGATCGTCTTCCCTTCGCGGCCCATTTCGCGGATAAGCGCGAAAAGTTCCTCACGGCCTTCTGGGTCGAGGCCGGTCATCGGTTCGTCGAGGAAAAGGAGTTCCGGGTCGGAGGCGAGGGCCTGTGCGAGCTTGATACGCTGCCGCATGCCCTTGCTGTACTCCGCGATCGGGTCGTCCATCCGGTTCGTCATGCGCACCCGCTCGCACGCCTCCTCGGCAAGCTTCGCGGCGACGTTGCGCCGTATCCCGCGGAAACGGTTCATCCAAAACACGAACTCATATCCGGTCATCGTTTCGTAGAACTTATCCACTTCCGGGCAGTAGCCGATCCGGCGCAGCACGTCGAAATTGTTGCGCGGTGCTTCGCCCAGCACGCGCAACGTGCCGCGGCTCGGCGCATACAGGCCCAACGCCAGTTTGATGAACGTGCTCTTGCCCGCGCCGTTGGGGCCGAGCAGTCCCGTTACACCTGGCTCGATCGCGAGGTCGAGGTTGTTGACGGCGACGACTTCGCCGAACCATTTCGAGAGTTTGTGCGATTCGATCACGGGCGTCATGCCGCCACCTCCGCTCTGCGAACCACACGGCAAACGACCGCAAGCGAGCACAGACAAACGAGCACCACATACAACGCCGCGTAGTACCACGCCAAGGGAATGAACTGGTACTTCTGGTCGAACAGCGATTCGCCAACCCGGTTCACAGCGAGCGGGAATGCGATAATCGCGTACTGGCGTTGGTGCATGAGTTCCTGCAAGAGTTGGCCCATCATCAGATTGCCAAACACGACCATGAAGATCGCGATCGAGGCGTAGCGTTCGCTGCGCGACATCGCCGAACTGGCCAGCACGCCCAGTGCGCACGGCAGCACGAGCGTCAACGAGAACGCGACCGCCGAACCCGGGATCCAGTACATCGCCTCGAGCGTGAGCATCGTCGGCGACATCATTAGATGCAATATCACCAGAAAAACCGTCGGCACAGCCGTGTAACACAGCCCTGCGATAATCAGCGCCATCGTCTTGCCGGTAACGTAATCGCGCCACGTCAGCGGCTTCGAGAAGTACACCTCCATGAGGTTGTTGTTGAAGTCGCCGCAGATCATGCCCGCACCGGCCAGCATCGACACGAGGAAAACGACCGGTGCTTGCAGTCGGATGAAGTCGAAGAACATGGTCGGATCGACGTTGAACATTTCGATCTGGCGCATGAGTTGAACGATCGGGCTGGTTTGTCCAGGTGTGTTCAGCGTATCGAACGCAACCACCTGTTGCACGCGCAACAGGAAGTGCATCCCCGCCAGCGCCGTCAAGCCGAGAAAAGCCTTGTTCTTCGACAGAATCCGCAACTCTTGCATCGCGATGACCCACCAACGAAAACGCCGTCGGACTTCGCCTTCATAACTTCGATAGCTCCGCGTGTAAATCGGCACGGCAACGCCTTTCTTTTACTTCACGAGTACTTTACCCTCACCCGGTACGTCACAACCGTTTCGCCGTCCTTGGGCACCGGCACGGAGAAGATAGCCGTCTGGGCGTCCTTCTTGACGAACTCGTGCGACTTCTCCAGAATCTGCCAGTCGCCGACCATAGGCTCGACGATATCCACGTTTATCGGGATGTCCTTATGGTTCCGAATCGTAATCTTGAACGCGGACTCCGTGACGGTCGAGGCGACCTGCGTGAAATCCGTCTGGACGCGTTCGCCGACGATATCGAAAGCGTTGCCCAGGCGGAGCCGCACATCCTCGTCTTTCGGCGTGTGCTTGATACGGTCCTCGCCGCTGAATTGCAGCATGCCGTCGTTGTCCTGCTGGTAGACGCGCATCACGCCCGCCGGCAACGGCATACCGAGATGGTTCGCTTCGCTGTTGCGAAGCACGAGGAACACGCCAACCTTCTCTTCGGCTTGCAGCGGGATCCGCTGGCTGTAGAACATGACGTTGCCCCGATATTCGTAGACCTTCTTCACGGACGCGCCCGATGCCGTTAACAGGCTGACCTGCTTGGACTCGTTCTCTTTAATCGTCGTGCGGCGCGGCAGCGTGTACAAGTGATATTCCGCGAAAGTCTCCTCGCGCATCGGCGCCGGGGCCATCGCCCGCATCATCTTAGCGCCGCCGACAGCCATATCCGAGCGCATCTCCTCGGGCTGAGCGATATTGACTTCGCCCGCGACGACTTTCAGTTTCGCATTCGCGTACTGCGCGCCCGACTGGTTGATCAGTGTGACCCAGCCCTCGACATCGATCGACTTCTCATCCTTGGCCAGCGTCAGCACATAATCCGCGCGCCATGCGATGCCCGCCGTCAAGTACGTCACTTCGACGTCATGATCCGTTCCGGCATTTTGCAGCAGCCAGACCAGCGACGGTTTCGCGATAAGGGTATCGGGGATCTTCGGTAGAACGACTTGGCCCGGCATACCGAGATAAATCTCCTCGCCGACCTTGAACACCGGCCCCTCGTTCACGCTCAGGAGTTCCGCGTCCTTCTCCGTGAAGCCGATCTCGTTGTTGAAGTTGACCAACCGGACCGGTTTGCCGACATATTTCTCCATGAGTTTCGACGGGCTGATCAAGTCGAACTCATAATTCTGTTCGAGTATCGCCAGCGAGCCGGGCGCCGTAAGCGATTTCAGGCTGACCGTTTCCGGTCGGACCTTCTGCGCGACGTCCATGAACCGCAACGACTGTTCGCCCGGCAACAGCTTGATCTTGCGCTTGTCGCGGACCAGCGCAAGGTCGTTATTGTAGATGGTCACGGCGACGTCGGTCTGATCGGCCAGCGAAGATTCCGTCGCAATCACGCCCTCCTTGAGAGAATCCTGTATCTTTGGCAGCGTCGGCGTTTCCTGCGCCCACACAGCACCTATCGACAACGCAACAATGATAACACAGTGGATCTTCATATCGATCTCCTTTCCCGGGAACAAGCCCGGCAGTCTTCATCCAACAGGATTAGACACCGTTACAATAGCGAAGTTCGCGGAAAAGAGCAACGTCAAGCGGAAGGATGAAGTGCGAAACGCTTCCGCGAGGCGGCGGCCCTGTGTTTACATTGCGTCGAAGTTGCTCGTCGGAGCATGAGGCCAAGATGATCCGCAGACGCCGATTGCGCTATCCTTAGCATATCCGGGGAATAGTTGGCACCGCCCGGACGTTTCCGATAACAATATGGGTGTCGCTGCATTTTGCTGAGGATTGACAAATGGCCATACGGCAAATTTACTTGGATCACAACGCAACGACTCCGTTGCATCCGGATGTTATTGCAACGCTCACGGACGCGATGGAGGAATTCGGCAATCCGTCGAGCATGCACGCGTTCGGGCGCGCGGCGCGGCAACGCGTCGAGACGGCGCGCGAACTGGTTGCGTCATTCATGGGCGCGTTGCCGGAAGAAGTGGTGTTCGTGGGCAGCGGCTCGGAGGGCAACAACACGGTTCTTTCGATTCTGGGGTGCCCGAGCCGCGGATGCACATGCGAGCGTAAACACGGGGTGGACATCGTGACGACGAGCATCGAACATCCGTGCATCCTCGAAACGTCGCGATGTCTCAAGGATCGCGGAAGCCGGATTACGTATCTGCACGTAGACCACGACGGCAAAGTCGACATGGAAGAACTGAAGGCGTCCATCACGGAACGTACCGGCGTGGTGAGCGTGATGACTGCAAACAATGAGATTGGCACGATTCAGAACATCAAGGCCATTGCGGAGATCGTGCATGAGCGCGGCGCATTGTTCCATACGGACGCGGTACAGGCGTTCGGCAAGATCCCCGTCGATGTGCGTGATTGGAATGTCGATTTCCTCACCGTGAGCGCGCACAAGATTTATGGACCGAAGGGCATCGGCGCGCTTTACGTGCGGCGCGGCATCCCATTCTGTCCGCTGATTCGCGGCGGGCATCAGGAGCAGGGACGGCGTGCGGGTACGGAAAACACGCTTGGCATCATAGGCATGGGCAAGGCGGTCGAGATGCGCGCGATCGAGATGGGGCCGGAAAGCGTGCGTTTGCGGCAACTGCGGGAAGCTCTCAAGCAGGGCATCGTGGACCGCGTGCCAGACGTTCATTTCAACGGCCATCAGACGGACTGCCTGTCCGGTACGTTGAACGTATCCTTCGATGGCGCCGAGGGCGAAAGCATCCTGCTGTATCTCGACCTCGAAGGCATCGCGGTATCGACAGGCTCGGCATGCGCTTCGGGTTCGCTCGATCCGTCGCACGTCTTGATGGCGATCGGTACGCCGGTCGAGCGGGCGCACGGTTCGATTCGGATGAGTCTGGGCCGCGACAATACGATGGAAGACGTCGACTACGTCCTCGAGAAGCTGCCGCCCATCATGGAGAAGATCCGGGATATGTCCACGATATATAAGAGGAGGAAATAGTATGGGCGCGCATTTATCGTGGGCTTACACCGAGAAGGTCAAGGATCATTTCGTGAATCCGCGCAATGTGCTCAAGGACGATGACGACTACCTGTTCGATGGGCAAGGCGTCGTGGGCAACGCGCAGTGCGGCGACGAGATGAAGGTCGTCATTCAAGTCGACAAGGAAACGGAAACCATCAAGGATTGCCGTTGGCAGACCTACGGTTGCGCGAGCGCTATCGCGAGTACCTCGGTGCTTTCCGAGTTGGTCAAGGGCATGACGCTGGATGAGGCCTTCCATGTCTCTCCCAAGCAAATCGCCGCCGAATTGGGCCAGCTTCCAGAGCATAAGATCCATTGCTCGGTATTGGGCGACAAGGCGCTACGGGCGGCAATCAACGATTATTACGAGCGCAACGGCATGCCGGACAAAGTCGTGCGCCAGCAGGCGCGGGTGGTCTGCAAGTGCATGAACGTCACGGATCACGAAATCGAGGACGCCGTATTGGAGGGTGCCCGGACGTTTCTGGAACTGCAGGAACGCACGAAAATGAGTACCGTCTGCGGCAAGTGCAAAGACGAGGCCCAGCAGTTGCTTCACGACTATGTGCAAAAGCATTTTGGCCCAGATAACCCCGCGTAACGCATATAGTTCTTCCTGCCCGCTCCGGCGACGCCCCGCGTTTTGCCGCTGATCGTCCGATAGTGCATCTGGCATGAGAGCCTGTAAAACGTGGCATCGTCAGCCTCGTCAAGACTGTTTCGAGCGGTTTCGAGCGTTTCGGCCAGTTCAACCTCACGGAAACCATTGGGCGCATCCGGTGATTGCCAACAGCCGCCTCTATGTCCGCCATGGGGATTCGTTGATCGCGTATGACTTGGCTGCGAAGTAAGGTTGGAGCCGATTTTAGCGTGTCCATAAAAGTCCCTCTATCTATATACGATTTGCATTCATTGTTTGTATCTGCTTTTATGCCAAGTAGTTACAGAATTTTAACAAGTATTATCTTGTTAAAATCTTGGCGTCATTTTAACAGAAAGCGAGTATTATTGCTACAGACAGGTATATGTATAGCTACATTACTGGAATTGAAATCTGATGACTTCTGACCTCACCCCGCAAGCACTTTAGTCAAAGGGCGCGATGGGGTCAACCCCAATGGCCCATTCCCTTAAGCAGATTCCCACAATCCCCGCACAACTTCGCTTTGGGATCAAGCGTGAACTTTCATGTAGTGAACGGCCCACTTTTTCACGTCGAAAAAAGTTCTTGACAGATTGGCACTCGTCGTGGTAGAGTGCTAACGAGTTACCGGCGTATGCCTGCAGAACATCCGCCGTTAGCGATTTATGGGCGAAGGTGAAAGACTCGCCCCTACAGTTTCATCGAAGGTCCGGGTGGACCTAGACCCTAAAAGCGATAGAGATATTCGCAAGTGCGCAAGCACTCCATCGGGGTCTAACGGTGATGAAACTTGATAGCTCTTACATAGTCGGTGAAGTAAGTGCACTGAACAAGTGTGTACTGTGGTTCTATAACTGCGTGTTGTGGTTGTATAACACGGTACCTGCCGATATTCAAAACAAGGCAGACGACAAGTGGTCCATAACGGACTGCTTGTTGTCTGCCTTTTTTTTGTTTAACCGCTGCCGGCAAAGTCCGGCAAGCATGTGAAGGAGTAAGTGCAACATGGCAGCAATGAAGAAGGAAATGCGGGAGAAGGTTGTGGCCTTGGTGGCCGAAGGCAAGACGGCGTCCGAGATCTCGGAGGTCGTCGGTGTGAAGGTGAGCGAGAAGCTCGTCGCGCGGATCAAAGGTGGCGACGGCGCGAGTGTGGCGAAGAAGTCGGCAGCCGATATGATCGACACCGCCTTCAAAACAATGTTCGCGGATCGTGCCCGGCTATCGAAAGAGATCGCCGAGCGCCAGATCGATCTCGACAAAATCGATGCGCTGCTCGCCCGCTACAACGTTCAAGACCAGGTGGCGGCGTAATGGCAAAGCGTACCAAAGAGCAACAATACGCGGCGGCGGAGAAGAACCTTCGCGAAGCCAACGTGAATGTGGCCGCGAAGACGGCAGCTCTTAAGCATGCCCTATTCAAACAGGAAGCGGCTACGAAAATATTTACAGAAGCTCGGAAGGCCCTCGGTCTAATGAACTTCGACGACGACGACGACGACGTGCAATAGGTGTGGAAACGGGGTCACGTCTCTGTCGGGCGTGGCCCTTTTCCTGTACCAATGTACGGATGTACGGAAGGAAAGGCAGAAATGAGCAGCACTGAAGTAGGTTTTCCGCTATATCGGGATATCTCAAACCTGGGCGAGGTGCCCACGGCGCAGGAGGCCGCCGAGAAGTTCGCGGAGATGAACAAGGACCTGATCCGACACCATGATAAAGCGGGATGGTTTGTATGGGACAGCAGGCGTTTGGTCCACGACACCGGCGAGAAGCGTATCTTTCGGATCATACGTGATTCGATCAAACAAGCCAG
>CAIYET010000422.1 GCA_903925285.1 Candidatus Hydrogenedentota bacterium
GCCATCCCTTTCCGACGATGTCCTCATGGACGCGCGCCGGGCAATGTGGGAGGGGGATCTTAATCAGGCCGCGGTTCTTTGCCGTAGATCCCAAGAATCGCAGTCGCGTAATGCCATGGCCAAAGAGCTTTTGCGGGATCTCCAGTCCCGCTTCAAGCGGGCCGAACGTCTGTACCACCACGTGCAACGTAATATGAACAAGGAGGAATTGTTCGAACTTGACTACATCACCCGTACCGCGGCTGAAATCTATCCCAACCACCCGCTTCATGCCGAGGTCCGTTCACATCTCGACAGCCGGATTGAACGATACACAAGAGTGATGCAACGGGCCAGTCAGTATATTGCCAATGACCAACCCGCTCGTCGGCTGGAGCTCTTGAAGATCGCGCAAAGCATCAATCCCACTCGCGACTTGGCTTCGACCATCAAAGCGACGAAGGCGCGCCTGAAAGCAGACCGCAAGAAATGGGGAAGAAGGTAGCGGCCTAGAGCCGTCTGTGTTGGAGAAACCGACATGACAGAATATGAATACCAGAACAACAACCCTTCACGGATTGAACGGCTCTGGAATATGGCGTGTCAGGCAGTGCAGAGCCGCGATTTCAACCGGGCGCTATTCATATGCCGCGAGATACGTGAGGCGGCTCCCGACTATTTTCCCGCAAAGGGGCTTCTGTCCCAACTTGAGCAGGCGTACAACCAGGCCGAATGGCTCTACCGGGACATCGAACGGCGTCAGGATTCCGCCGGCCTTAATGAACTTATGCACATGGCTGGGGATGCATACGAGATCTTTCCCGATCACCCTCTCCGCCCGTTGGTAATGCCGAAACTGAAGAGGCGTAATAGGGAATCCGTGGACTTTCTCAAGCTCGGAATAGAGGCCCAAGAGCGAGGGGATATTGCGCTTGAATACAAATATTATCAGCTGGCACTGAAAGTCAACCCGCATGAACCAATGATTCAGGAACTGGTTTGGTGCGCAAGCGAGTTGCTGCGCCGCCGGAACGCAAGGAGCTAATTGACGACGAGGATCTATTTCACCGAACGAAACAACGAAGTGGCCCTGGGCGATTACGTGGTCACAAGAGGAGACATGAAAATGGCGCGATATAGCGATGCGGACCGTATTTTCGCAAGTCTAGTCCGCCCTGACAACGAAAACAATCTGCCGGTGCCTGTCCCCTACGCGGGCGTTCCATCGGTAACGAGCAGCGCAGATGGTTCCAAAACACTGACCGCGCGATTCACGAACTGTGACTTTGCCGATAATGAGCGCCTCCTGCTTGAGCGGGGGGCTCAGCTCGTGAATGAACGCGGAATTTCCCTGGTTTTGGACATTGCAAACTGCCGGTTCGGTGTAGGCAATCAAAACATGCAAGACGTTTGCTATCCGTCGATCAAGCAGTCGCCTCCCTCCAACAATAGTCCCCCCTCTTCAAACGGGCTATGGGTAGCCGTGCCCCCGGCGTTTCCGGGGCGCGTCTCCGTCCACTCCGGCACTGCGTATAGCCCCGGGACATTGGATCGTCATTCGTCCGCAAAGGGTTTCCGGTGGTTTTCGGCGTTGCTGGGAATCTTGGGCGCCATAACATTCGCATATTGGTTTTTCGGAGTGAACTAAGGAGGGACAACCTTGAAAACTTGTACCCACTACGAAAACTATGGCCTTTTGGAATTAGTCGAGGAAATCATCCTCGGAAGCGCTGAAGCCCTTTGGGAATTATACCAATGGCGCCTTTTCGAAATCGCCAACGGTCGCCGCGTGACGTTTGGTGAATACGTGGAAACCTTGCGAGACTGGGCCCACGAAACAGGGTGGTGGGCCTACGCCGGAAGCGATGTCGTCGACGAAACCTGCGACCTGCTATTAGACCGCTTCCGCAACCTCCCCGAGGAGGAGTCGAGCCCGTCCGAGGTCTCCGAAGAAGAGGGCGGCGATCCCGAACCGAAAGGACCGGACTGCCGCGCCCAGTTTCGAGCGTTTCTGAAGTATGTCTCAGAGGAATCCGAGCGATGCCCCCCTCGTACCGCCTTGGAAACGGAGACACATGTTGCGCGATTGCTCCAGGATTTCGTACGGCGGCATTTTTATTACTGCATTCGGGAAAGCCTCCGCAATCGAAATCCGCTCATCTCCCGCTATGCGTGGCGCGTGAACGGCTACGTGTTTAATCTGTGGTTTCCCAAAACCATGAAGGCACGTCGTAAATGGTTAGAACAACACCTCCCTAATCCCCGCAAATTGTTGCCGTGGGACCGTGACCAGATTCAAGCGATCATCGACCAGCATTTTGGCGCCCTTCGCCTGGTATCCTGGGACGCCAACAACTACGTGTGCACGATTCCAGCGCCTCCACTTCCCGATTCGACATTGGCCTCCGCCGGAATTGCCGGAAAGAGCGCTCGCGAACGGATTGCGGAGGAGAAAGCTCGTAATATTGGTCAGCAAATGCCGGCCATTCAAGCTCTCGGCCCCAAGCGCTTATACGC
>CAIYET010000423.1 GCA_903925285.1 Candidatus Hydrogenedentota bacterium
CTCGAAAGCCGAAATATAAACCAAAGTCACGCCCGTATATTGAGCATGTCCCGAAGAAGAAGAAACCGGCACCATCCCCTGAATTTCATCCGCCTTGGGAAAGCCGTTTAGAAAAGCTTATTCGCGAGCGCCATGCTCTTACAGTTGAACGCCCGGAGAATCTGGCTTTGGCGGTTCAGGATAGCGCAATGGAGATGTTGGAGGAGGATTTATACGTAACAACGTATAATAATGCGGAAAAGGAGTTCTGCTTGCTCTTCTCAATCCAAGCGCCAAATCCTTCCGACAAAAGGTCAAATCTCACCATGAATGCTCTCTTTATAGTGGAACGGATTACTTGCGATGGGAACATGATAATGACTTACAGTTCAAAAGATACCGCCGACGGTATAGAACTCTTGTGCATGATTCATTAGCCGAAAGAACCCGAGCCGAACGACATTGAGAGGCGGGGTTTATCGGCTTAGGGTCCATTCCAGTCCCGGTAGAGGAATGGACAGCCCCCGGCGGCGGGAGTTCTTTGCGCGGGAACATAAGCTGTGGGCCGAGATTGAGGAGAAGCGCCAGCAGGCCCACGATGCCATGAACAAGTTTCTTAATCGCAGCAAGTCGAGCAACGATTGCAGTGAAGAATCCATATAGTCCGTACAAGACAACAATGCCGTTAGCGATATCTAAACGTCAACGAAGGAATACAAGAATGCGGAGTTAACATAGGATCAGACAACCTGATCTCAGGGATTATGGTCAGATACCAGCGTGAAGATCAATCGTAGATTTGTGCCCGGGTAGAAGGTTTCGGAATTGTTGAGTTGTTCTGCGAGGGCACGTATGGCGCGGTCGGATAGTGGATTGGCGAGGTGGTGGAGGCGGACGCTAAGGGTGCCTTCGGTTTCGTTGGGAAAGAGGTCGGCGTCGGTGGTGAACAGTTCGCGCAGCAGGGTCCTTGTTTCATCGGGATGCGCGAGGTGTTCGCGCAGGATGCCGGCCATGGCGGTTTCCGCGCGGTAGGCGATCATCTTGATTGTGTCCAGAAAGTGCTTGCGGGTGGGGGCCAGTGCGCGGAATCGATCGGGTTCGGGCAGTTGGGAATAGCGGATGTGTTTTGGGGTCTGTTTACGCTGGGCCTTGAGTTGTTCGAGGTCGTGTTGCAGTAATTCGATGGCCTCGGCGAATCCGGCTTGGGGCGTTTGAGCCAGCGGCGTCGCGGTTTCGTAAGGGGACTCGGGGTCGAGGACGGTTTCGCTGAACTTTGCACGCTTGCGTCCTAAGATCCCGGCAGTCCGTTTGATCTGACCTTCGATGCGGCGATAGGCGGGGTTGACCACCATTTTGGTCTCATCGGGCGCAATCGTTTCATACTCTACAAGCTTATCTATACCAAATTGTTGCATCATGTATTTTATGAAGTTCTCTTGAGACCATCGCGCGAACATATGCACGGCAGCCACCGCCGTTTGGGGCTGGTAATCCGTGCTCACAAGCGCCACCTGGTGGCCGCTGTCGGTCAGCTTGCGGATCTCCCGGACCCATAATCCGTTGGAGAGACGGGTACCGCGTTCGGCCAGCGTCAGACAGACCGTTTCGCCGGAGGGCAGCGTCGACACGCACGGGGCGAATTCGTGGAGCGCCCAAGGCTCCTTGGGATATTTGTGATAGGTCTGGCAGGCAATGCGCTGCTCCCACATCTGGGCGAAGAACGCTGGGCTGTAGCCTTCCCGGTCGAAGACCAGCGTGAACCGCGATAGATAGGGATCGGCTTCAAGCGCCGCGTCCGAAGGCTGATGGGGCACCTCGCCCAGAAGCCGCGGCACGATCCCGTCGCGCAACTGGGCCAGCAGCCCGTCGGTGAACGGCGTACTCACCACAAAGAAGGGCTGGCCCCGTTGATCGTTAACCCAATAATCGGTCGTTCCGCGCAAGCACAGGCGTTCGCGCGATATATAGCGCCGGGGAAGCGCCGTTTGCGAACCGTGATACACCCGCACATGACCATCCACGTAGAGCACGCCCGCCGCATCCGGATCCCCCTCCATCCACTCCCGCGACAGCAAGCCGCTCCATTGACCCACCGCTTCCGGTTGCGCCAGCACCTTTATCTTTTCGCGCAAGGTGCGCACTTCCGGGATCCGGTCCAACCCCAACAGCGCCCCCCATTCTCCCGGAGCGCCATAGCGCAACTGTTCCACCGTCCGAATCCGCGCCAGCGCCATGAACCCCAGCAACACAAATACCTGGATGAGGCTGTAGAATCCCGGCGGCAACCGGAATCCCCCAGCCGGATGGCGCAGCAGGCCGTTGGCCAATAAGGCCGGCACCGCCCACAGCACGCCGCCCCGCGCCACGTCCAGCGTCGGCTCGAACCGGCTGGGCGCTTCGGAAAGCAAACCCACGCACGCGCATACCCGCTCGACCACCCGCGTGCAGCCCGTGCCCATCCCCGCCGCCGCCCCGGCATCCTCCACGCTACGTTCGCTCTTCGTCGAGCCCGCGGCTAGCTCCGCGTCAAGTCTTTTTTTTTCGGCTCCACCAGACGCCCCGCGCCAATCGCTTTGCCCAGCGTGTTCGGCTTCAGTTCCAAGCGCCGCGCCACCTCCGAACGGTCCACCCCGGCGCGCAACAGACCCTGCGCCTGGGCCATCACCTCCGGCGTCAGCACGGGGGCGCCCCGGCGTCCCGGTGGAGCGAAGAATGACGCTGGCCCGCCCGTCCGGTACCGCTTCACATACCGCTTCATGCTGATGGCGCTGATCCCGAAAGCCCGCACCAACTGAGCCTGCGAGCAGTTCCCGTTGGCCACCAGTTGGCT
Organism: Candidatus Hydrogenedentota bacterium; assembly: GCA_903925285.1. Taxonomy (GTDB): domain Bacteria; phylum Hydrogenedentota; class Hydrogenedentia; order Hydrogenedentales; family SLHB01; genus DSVR01. Next base: position 2,810 of record CAIYET010000423.1, read on the forward strand.
CGTGAACATCCGGAAGCTCCGCATATCGTCCTCCGGGTGCATAAACACAGGAACACTACCATGAAAATAGTACACGGTACCATCCCGTTTGCAGAACGACACGATGTCGTTGATCGGGGTCGATTCAGCGGGAAAACTGGGCAACACCATCTGCGCCATGCTCGGATCCTTTCGCTCAATGCTGTCCTCTACACGCAAAGGATGGTATCATGCCCTAATCCGGCACGTCCCGCAAAACCCCGCCGAGATCAGGAGGTCTGAGGATGTAGAACTGCGAGCGTAACACATTATATATCAGCGGCTTGGATGGTGCGCCTTGTTAGAATTTTGTTAGTAGAAGGGCTTCCTGTAAATCTTCGGTTGTTATGTAGCAACAACTTACCAGTCAACATGTTACTTGCGGCAATCCGGCGGTAGGTGCTTTCGCGCGCCAACTATTTTCCCGCAAGTCGAAGCGACTCGATGGCTTCGAGATACGACTCGCTCTTGAATACATACGAGCCTGCAACCAGCACGTTGGCGCCGGCCTCGACGACCATCCGCGCGGTCGTTTCGTCGATACCGCCGTCCACCTCGAGGTCGCGGTTGCCGATCATCGCGCGGACATTCTGGATCTTGCGCAGCACCTCCGGGATGAACTCTTGCCCGCCGAATCCGGGATTGACGGACATGAGCAGGACCATGTCCACGACGTCGGCCAGAAACTCGATGTCGTCCTCCGAGGTGCCGGGATTGAGCACGACGCCGGCCTGGCAACCCAATTCCTTGATCGCCGAGACGAGACGGTGCGGATGCTTCGCCGCTTCGATATGAAACGAGATGATATCCGCGCCAGCGTTGGCAAAATCCGCAACGTATCGTTCCGGTTCGGTGATCATGAGATGCACGTCCATCGGCACGGAACAATACTGGCGCAATGCCGCAACCACCGGTGGACCGATCGAGATGTTCGGCACGAAATGGCCGTCCATGACGTCGATGTGGATGAGATCCGCGCCGGCCTCGATCACCGTGCGAATCTCTTCGCCCAAACGTCCGAAATCGCACGCCAAAATCGAAGGAGCTATCTTGATGTCCATTCGCGCTGAATCCTCGTCATTGCTACAATTTTTTGATCTTGAGATTACGGAACCAAATCGGCGCGCCGGCATGCTTGCCCTGAAGACCGATCTTGCCTTTCGTGGCCATCGTGTCGAGCGGCCCGCCCAGCCACGCGGGGGCTTCCGACCCGTCCGGGTTGGTCTTGGCCGAAGTCCACTTGTTCATGTCCATCGAGGCGACCGGTTCGCCGTTCAGTACCACATCGACCTGTTTGCCCACGCAACGAATCGTGTAGCGATTCCATTCCCCGGCATGTTTGACCGCTTGCTTCGCGGGCGCGAGGCGTCCGAAAATCCCGCCGCACTTCCAATTCGGCGCCACGTCTGCCCACTTCGCGGCGTAGTCGTCGAGGATCTGCACCTCGATGCAACTCGTGACCCACTTCGCCATATCGCTGCAATAGAGGAAGACGCCGCTGTTCGCCGCCGGCGCGCATTTGAATTCGAGGTCGATGACGAAGTTTTCATAATCCGCCTTCGTCCAAATGGCCTCATCCTTCGTAGCGGTCAATTCGCCCTTCTCGACACTCCACACGCCCGCCGGATACACGGCGTTCGACAGGTCCGCCGTGAACAGGTCTTCCCAGCCAGCCATCGAATCGGGGTGTTTCAACGGCTCGGCGCCGTATGCCATCGATACCATCGACAACACCAATGCACAACAGATCATCCACGTTCTCATTTTCCATCCGCTCCTTTTCATAGTCGCCAATCCTGGCCAAGAAGACCCAATCGTAGCACAAACGCCAAGAACCAGTGAACAAATCCAGCGAGAAGAAAACGCCTCGTCGACACTTGGCATGAATCGGAGGATTCGTGGTATAGTACTTCGGGTAATGTGATGACCGAAACCTATGGGAGGAATATATGATGAAAAAACTGTCGGTAGGTGCAAAAACAGTGTCGCTCGTGTCGGTGTTGCTGGCCTTGGCCCTATGCAACATCTCGTGCTCGCCTTCGTTCGACGTGCCTGTGACCTTGGGCGAAAGCGCGTTTCCCGCACTCCCCGGTTTGCTGGCGGGCGACCCCATTCCGGTCGGGCTCAACACGCTTTCGTTGCCGATACCCAATGGGTTGCCGACGCGCGACACGATTGAGGGGTATATTACTGACGCCGGTTTCGGGTTCGTCCTTAGCTTCATTACACTGGAAGCGGTCGGGCTGAAACAGGTGGAACTAGAAGCGTCGAATGGCACTTTCGACGGCCTCACGCTTTTGGCGTGTACCTGGAAACAGGCCGCGGTAGGCGGAGAAACGGCGGCGCCGGTCGACCTTGGCACGCTGACTTCGGACGATGGAACATTGGGAACGGATATCCTGTTAGTTCCATCCAATCCGCCCGTGGACCTTCTCGCACTGATGGACAACGCGGCCACGCACGATGCGGGATCGTTGCCTGAACTAGGCATCCGCGTCGCGGGGAATGTCCCGAATCCGTTGCCCACCAGGTGCAGCTTCAGCGCGACCATTAAGATCACGATTCGGATAAAGCTGTTCTAGCGGTTCGACGAGGCTGCTGACTGTAGCGTCCTGATAGCATCGTAGCGCGACTCGGAAGGAGCGCACCATTGTGAAGATCGGCATCATCGGCCTGGCTCGTTCGGGCAAGACCACATTGTTCAATGCGCTAAGCGGCGCGCACGCGGCGGTCGGCGCATTCGGGAGCCGCGAAGCCAATATCGCCGTTATCAAAGTGCCCGATACCCGTGTCGACCAATTGGCCGCGCTCGTCAAGCCCAAGAAAACCACCTACGCCGAAGTCCAGTTCATCGATGTCGCGCCCAACGAGTCGATGGGCGAGAACAAGGTCCTCGACAACGCCGCGCTGACACATCTCAAGAATACCGATGCGCTGGTCCACGTCGTACGCGCGTTCAAGGACGAGGATGTGATGCATCCGTCCGAATCGGTGGACCCCGTGCGCGATAGCCGCATGCTCGAAGAGGAACTTCAACTCACCGATCTGATCGTGATCGAAAAACGCATCGAACGTCTCGAAAAGGAGCACAAAAAAGGGTCCGAACACGACCTGCTCGTCCGGTGTCGCGCTCATATCGAAACGGGCGCGTCGTTGCGCACGCTCGAACTGGACGCGCAGGAATCGCGCGAACTGGGCGGCTTCTGTTTCCTGTCGCAAAAACCCCTGATGCTGCTGGGCAACTACGGCGAAGAGTCCATCGGCACGCCGGACCCGTCGGGGTTGCAGGCCTATGCGGCGGAGCAGCGCCAGACGTTGATTGACCTTTGCGGCGAGATGGAACTCGAAGTGGCGGAACTTCCCGAAGACGAGCGCAAGGTGTTTCGCGACGACTTGGGGTTGGGCGAGGAATCGCGCACGCGGTTCCTGCAAGCCGCCTACGATATGCTTGGCCTGATGAGTTTCCTGACGGCGGGCGAGCCGGAGGTGCGCGCGTGGACCATTCGCAAGGGCACCAAGGCCGTCGACGCGGCGGCAGTCATCCACTCGGACATCCAACGCGGATTCATCCGCGCCGAGATTGTCGGATTCGACGATTTCCTCCACGCCGGTTCCATGGCCAAAGCGCGCGAGCATGGCCACATGCGCCTCGAGGGCAAGGAATACCTTTTTCAGGACGGCGACATCGTTCTTTTCCGATTCAACGTCTGATCGGGCTAACAGGAATGGGCCGCGATTGACCTAGCGATGATACGGGCAACACGCTTGAGCCGATACCGAACCCCCCTCGAGGGGGGCGCAGGGGGGTGTTCGCCGTGAGAAGACCCAATTCGAAGCCATCGAACCCCGGTCATCCCCATCATCTCCCCGAAGGCGCCGCCGAACGTCTCGATGCGTTACTGCGGGCGTGCGACCGGCGTGGGCGGCTGGCGGTTTTGATGCAAGACAATCCCGATCCGGATGCGCTGGCCTGCGCGGCCATTTTGCGAGAGATCTTGTACGTCCGGCTCGGCAAACGCTCGACGATCGGCTACGGTGGGATATGCGGACGCGCCGAAAACCGCGCCGTGATCGACGTGCTGAAAATACCCGCGAGACACGTCACGGCCGAGGAGACGGCCCGTTTCGACATTGTCTGCCTGGTCGACGCTCAGCCGGGATTCGGCAACAACCTCATTGCGCTGGACCGGCGCGTGGACGTGGTAATCGACCACCATCTCACTCCGAAACGTTGCCGGTGGCACGCGGCATTTTCCGATATCCGCCCCCAATACGGCGCCGCGACCACCATCTTGTACGAATATCTGCTCGCGGCAGATATGTCCATCAGTCGCAATCTTGCCACGGCCATGTTCTACGGCATCCAGTCCGACACCCAGGATCTCGGCCGCGAATCCGGCTCTGCCGACATCCGCGCCTACCAGGAACTCTTCTTCCAGGCCGACAAGCGCAAGCTGGCACGCATCCAGCACGCACCATTGCCGAAAGCCTATTTCAAGATGTTCGCCGAAAGTCTGCAAAGCTGCGAGGTCGCCGGGACAACCGTCGTCAGCTTCATCCCGCATTGCTTCAATCGCGACATGATCGCCGAGGTCGCGGACCGTCTATTGCGCCTCGAAGGGATTACAGCCACGATTTGCTACGGCGTGTGCGGCGACCGCGTGTACCTTTCCGCGCGGACGCGATCTCCGCGCGGAAACGCCGCCGGACGACTGCACGAGGCGTTGCGCGGCATCGGCGACGGCGGCGGCCATCTGACGATGGCGGGCGGCCAAGCGGCGCTGAACGAGCATGCCGACAAGCGGCTGGCGCTGATCCGCGCACGGATCTTCGAGATCTTTGCGCCGCACCACGTGCCCAAACCACTCTTGATGCCCGAGCACATCGAACCCAGTCCAGATTGCATCAAGAAGTAACGAGAGGAATGCCGCAAGCCGCGCCTTCTTCTTCCATCTTCAAGTCTTTCCCCTAAACGCCGATAAAGAAGAACGAGCAGGTCGGCGGCGCAGTGCGCGCCTGCTCGGTCGATTGGAAAAAAGGGAAAGGCAGGAAAACATGGGAAACGCCACACTCGTCGAACAGGCCCACAGAGTCATCCAGAACACGGATATCGAAAAGGCGCTTCGCAGTTATGCCCGCGACTTGGGCGTGTCCATCGACCACGTAATCGTTGGCGCTTTGCAGATGGTGGCGGAAGACTACAACGCGGCCACCGGCAATGGCACTATACCATGCCTTCAACCCTGATCGTCCAGTTCGCGTAATTTCCCGCCAACACTTCAGGCACGGATTCGGGCAGTCGCAATTCTATCTCAGGAACGATCCCTGATTGCTCTGGTTGTTCCCGTAGCCCGAGTTGTTCCCGTAGCCCGAGTTGTTCCCGTAGCCCGAGTTGTTCCCGTAGCCCGAACTGTTCGTGGATCCCGTGTTAGACTTTCCGCCCTTGCTCAAGCTCTTCGTCTTGTTCTTGGTCAGGCCCTTTTTCTTGCCGTCTTTACTCTTCTTTGACCCCGTCACGTGCACGTTCGTACGCCCCTTCTTTTCGGGCGTCTTATCGGGTGTCTTATCGGGCGTCTTATCGGACTGGGTCGGCGTATTCGCCTTGGAACCCAACGCACTGGCCGAGGTCGGCATTGACACGCCGCTCAACCCCAATGCAAAAGCCACCATCGTTGTCATCGCCAGAATCTTCTTCATTTACGTTTTACCTTTCCGGATCGCGTATCCCGCGCTTGCCGATGAGCGCATTCTTACTCGTTCTTATACACGCATAACGTATGCCGCAACCCATTTGGTTGTCAACAAGCCTGAAATCAATGTGTTGTGCCTCAAAGCACGGCGTGCGCTCGAGTCGCAAATCGAGCATTTCGTCACAAAAAGACCCATATGCGGCTCGCCGTGTTGCCACTCGTACTGTCAACGCAGCACAGTACTCAGCGCCTGCGCGTCGAGATACTCTTCGTCGGGATTCGCGTACACGCCGTCCAGCGCCATGGGCGCATCGGACGCGAACGCCAATAGCGGTTTCAGCGCCGCCAGGTCCAGATAGCCGACAAGGGGCGCCTGCGCCGTCCAAAGCGTGCCGGCGACATCGTAATCGGGCGCGGCGATCAGCCAGAGTCCGATCCGGCCATCGAGCCGCTCGCGCAACGGTTCGAGCGACGTCTTTTGATGCAAGAGTAGCGCCGTACTCGGCGCAAGCCGCAGATTCGGAGCGGACACCTCGTCCAAGAAGTTCAACGCCTCGCCCAAGCTCGATACGGCCTTCGTGCTCGTCCGCAGGAGGACCGAGATGGAACGGCTCGAGGCGCGCGCGCAAACCTCGCGCACGGTGGCCACGAACGACGCATTCGCCTGTTCGGGCGCGAAGTTGTTTTCCGGCATGCGATGGAGCGACAAGACCAACTCGCGCGCACCGAACGCTTCCATCTTCTCGAGTACATCGTCGATCATGTGCAGACTTCGTTGGTACTCCTCGTCGTCGTTGTCGAGAAGGCGAATGCAGGGAAAAAGGTCGATACCGGAACTGAGATCCACAATCACGCGCAAACCCTGCCGCGCGATCCAGCCCGCCTCGTCCTTCAGCGCCGCAATATCGCGCATATGCAGATACCGCCACTCCAACACGACGCCGTCGAAATGCGCGAAGAACGTGGGGCGCATCAAGATCTCTTCCTTCAACATACGCGAACCGGTCAAAGGCAAGAGACGCCCCTTCGGCGCCGCGCCCGGTTTCACATGCGCAATCTCGGCCACGTTTTCCTCGTGTACGCGCACTGCGAACACGCGCACGTCGCCTCCGGCGATCTCGGCTTCGCCGCTATCGCCCAGTTGCGCGTTCTCGGACCCTTCCGGCAAGTAGCCGATAGCGCCCTTCTCCGACTGGTCGAGCGCGAGTTCGACAACGGACTCGATGGGACCGCAATGCGACGCGATCTTGAACGCCTTCGGCGACAGGCCGTTGTTGAACACGCCAAGCGTGTATTCGCACGGTGCTTTCCGGCAAACGATCAGACCAAGCCCGTCGCCCGCGTCGAACAACGTCTGCTCGCGCAACGCGGCATCGGCGATTGCGCGCACATGTTTCAACAACGGGAATGGCTTCGGCAACGGCGTGTCGTTTGCGCACGCCGCCAGCGTCGACAAGACGCTCTTCTCCGGCACACCGAACTCGCTTGCCAGCACGGTCACGCGTCCCTTGCCGATCGCGACCTCCGCCGCGGCTACGTATTCGCCGCATCGCGCGAGGATGCGCGCTTCCGGCGGAACGTCGATGGGAAGCAGCGCCCACGCGCAATCTTCCTGCACGGCCCTATCGCCCACGAATATGGGCACGTCTGCCGCCACGGTATGCGGCGTCGTTCCAACGTGAATGCATGGAAACGCCGACGTCATCTTGCGCAGGTTACCGGACGTGACGACCAGATGCCCGCCGCCACGCACGTACGCCGCCAGCGTATCCGCGACTTCCGCGCCGCCCGCCAACTCGCCCGCGACGATCACGAGCGGATATCGTTCAAGCAACCACATCGGCGCATCGCTCAACAGGCAGTCCGCCCCATCGCCGTACGGTGTCGGCGAGAGGAACCCCGACTCGTCGTGAAAATACGACGAATCCTGGTAGCCCGGATACAGCATATCGAGGACGCCCTCGGTGAGATAGTCACCCGGCCCATACGGGACGTTGCCCCAAACGCGGTAGATCTGCCCCGAATACAAGTGCCGGGGAAACGTCCAGCCCGCGAAGAAATCCATCAGCAACGCCACAGGCGTCATCATCGTGCCCGGCTGGCCATTCGCGCGCACCCATTGCTGCGCGGCCTGCTGAACCCGCCCCACGGGACTCAACGCCTCGCCGTCGAACCAGCCGGCCTCGAATCCAACGAACACGCAGTCATACAAAATGTGGCTGTACATGAGACGCTTGAGCAGGTTCAGGCTCGATCCCTTGGTCGGGCTGTGGTCGGGACCCGGCGTGCCATACGCCTTATAGCCCCAACGATTGAAGACCGACGCGTTTCCAAACCACGGCACGCCGTATTGCTTGCCCGCGCCCCGGATGAACGCATAATAGACTTGGCTATTAGGCAGCGCCTGCGCCGTCTCGGCGCCGATCGTCGCGTAGGTCCCTTCCTTCAGCAAGTAGTGGCCAAAATTCAGCGACACCAACACTGACAGCCGATTGCCGAGGTCATCGCCCATCCGTTCGAAGTGCCGCTGGAAGTTCAAATACTGCGCGACGCGATCATTCGAGATCCCCGCCATTTGCGAAGCATACCCGCCGATGTAGCGTCCATCCTGCTCGCCGACGTCCATGCCGAGCCAACGATCTCCGAGCACCGACTCGAGCATCGCGAACGCCTTCCGATCGGGACGATACTGAAGCCAGTCCCCCGTCACCCCGCTCCCCGGAACATAGCCCCAAATGTCGAACAAGAACAGGCCCCGCGCCTTGATCGCCTCCGCCAGTTCCGAAAGGTTCTCCGCGAATATCGTCGGATAATGCGGCCACACGACATTTCCCAAACCGAAAGTCGTCGTATACTTATCGATCTCTTCATTGAACCGGACCAGCCGTCCAGTCTCGATAGGAAACCCACGCAACGCCACAAACTGCGTCCGATTGTCAAACGTTTCCCACGACGGCGGCTTGACATACCGTCGCAAATCGTCCGGATGCTCCCGCGGATTCATCAAAGCCCCATACACGCGATGCCCAGGCGATGTCACCTCATCCGCCCAGCAAGCCCCTGAAAAACAAACGACCGCAACAGACACATAAACGATAAACCGCTCCATATGCCTCTCCTCGAAAAAGGTTTCAGGCTTCAGGCTTCAGGCTTCAGGCTACATCGCACTTCC
>CAIYET010000424.1 GCA_903925285.1 Candidatus Hydrogenedentota bacterium
CATTCAAGTGGTGTGCAGGAACGATCCGATAATGAAAGATAACACACAACCCTGCTTCTCACGACGTACCTTTCTGGGCTTCTGCCTGACGACTCCCGCGGCCATCATTCTTGGTAACGGCTGTAAGAGCTTGCCCCTCGTTGCAGAAGATAATTCGGCACGGGCCATATTCGTCGCTAAGCATCCGTCAAGATTGCGGATTCTCCAGTTCACCGATCTCCATTACTTCAACACCAGGGACGACCCTATTGAAGTCAACAACAATCGCATCAACGAACTCATGCAAACACTGGTCAAGAGAGAGAGACCCGACCTTGTTATCATCACCGGTGACGTCTGCTGGCCCGATGAGCCCGGCATGCGATATGCCGTCGCCCAGTTTGGGTACCTCGGCGTTCCCTGGGCGTTTACATGGGGCAACCACGACCACGAGCAATTGCCCAATCTCTCCATCGGACGCGAGGCCTTCACGCATGCTGAAAACTCCCTTTACCGCGGCGGAACGTCGGATGGCAATTACGTGATCGATATCGTCACATCGCGGGGGCAACGCATGGTGCAGATTTTGTGCATCAACTCCAAAGTCGACGGCATTGGGGAGGAACAACACGCGTGGCTCCGCAAGCTTGCCGAGACGGACGCGCCGTCACTGCCCCGTTTCGCCTTTTTCCACATACCACTCAAACAATACGAGGATGTCTGGCGGCACGGAGACGCCTCGGGCATCAAAGGGGAGAAGGCTTCTTCCCAAAAGGAAAACGGGTCTACGCTGCCCTTGCTGAAAGCGCTGAACGTCAAAGCTTGTTTTTGCGGACATGACCACACGAATGACTATTCCGGTTCAAGCGAAGGAATCGAGCTTGTCTACGGTCGTGCAACCGGCGGCGGCAAGTATGCCACGCGTCGCTTCGCCAAAGGCGGTAAGATCATCGATATTGACTGCCGACGAGGAACGTACAGATGGCAATCCGTCACCGAGCGTGATGCCCCTTGGCATCCCAAGCCCGGCAAGCGCATCGACGATTCCGGTAAAGCAGATTAGCGTGCATGTTGCGCCCCAGGTCCCGGGGTGACTAGGGCATCCCGGACTGATTGCGCATTCCTTCTCACATCCTTGCCGGCGCACCGGTTTGCCCTTTGTGCCCGGCCCTTGCCAAGGCCTTATTCTGCCCTTACGATGGCTTCTCCAAACAGTCAAGAGTTTTGTAAGCCTCTACAATGCAGTGTATTACATGTCGTGAGCAAATGACTGCTTGTTGCACATACGGGAAAACTACTGGTTGTAATAAAAAAACAACGTGAAGTATAGCCTTTTGGGGAGGTGATGTCGATGGCGCATCTCAGCCACTTGGGACTGCATGCCTCCTCGCTTCACCGTGTTGTTACGCTTGCGTAGAGCTTCGGAGCAGAAACTGTGTTGGCGAGCCGCCAGGAATTGATGTGGGAAAGCTCAGCGAAAAACTGGGACACTCCAATTTGAGGTGTCATGGCGCTGCTTGAACGAACGGCTTCTGGCGGTGTTTCAACCCTTTTCCCAATCCGCGTGATAGTCAGAATAACCGCACTTGAGCCAGACGTGGGTGAAGGCGGACGAACTTAACCGGCTGGCTCCCTCTTCTTGCGAAAGTCGGAAGGTCCGCAGACGTTATCGGCGTCTTGGCACTTGGAGAGGATCGTCGTTAGCGATCAGCTTTTCTTGCTCTTCGCCATGGCCAGTAAAGATGATGGTACCTCACCGTACGGTTCGGCATCAATGGCGCAACTTGCAGCAGAAATGGCCTTGATTTCCTGCGGCGTCATACCAGCGGCCTTAGCTTC
>CAIYET010000425.1 GCA_903925285.1 Candidatus Hydrogenedentota bacterium
AGATCTGAGATCTGAGATCTGAGATCTGAGATTTCACCTCTCTTTTCCTCAAGCCTACAGCCTACGACCTTGTACAAACAACAAGCCAATCCAACGTCTCTTTTCTATAATTCAAATTCTCGTGCCCTGTTAGCAGGGTAAGTAAGCAAATACATGTGGACCGAACACGAGAATGGCTGTGAGGAGTGCGAACAGAATGGTGAGTAATACGGCCCCTGCGGCGACATCTTTGGTCTGGCCGGCGAGCGGATGGCGTTCGGGCGACGCGAGGTCCGTCAGACTCTCGATCGCGGTGTTGAACGTTTCGGCTACGACGACGAGGAAGATCGCCGTGGCGAGCAGCGCCCATTCGATACGGTCTACATGGAAGAAACACCCTGCGGCGACGACTACCGTAGTTGCCAGTGTCATGATCCAGGTGTTGGGTTGTGTGCGAAAAACGTGCATAACGCCCCGGAGCGCACAGCGGAAACTTTTGAAACGTTCGGCAGGCTTCAGTTTTCGCAAGTCCATGAACGATCCCTCAGACACGGCATTCAGGTGGCCGTTTTTTCATCACGGCTTCGTCAGGCGCGAAGCGGCGATCAGGGCGAGGCGGTATCCTTCGGCGCCGAATCCGCAGATCTGGCCTACGGCGATGGGTGCGATGTAGGAGTGGTGGCGGAATAATTCGCGGGCGTATACGTTGGAGAGATGCACTTCGATCGTTGGAATGCCGACGGCGGCGATGGCGTCGCGCAGGGCGACGCTTGTGTGGGTGTAGGCGGCGGGATTGATAACGATTGCGTCGGCCCATCCGCGCGCGTCCTGTATGGCGGTGACGAGTTCGCCTTCGATGTTGGACTGGAATGTGTGTACGTCGATGCCGAGTTTCCGGCCTTCGTCTTCGAGCATGGCGTCGATCGCGCCGAGGGTTTCGCGGCCGTAGACCTCCGGTTCGCGCGCGCCCAGGAGATTCAGGTTTGGTCCGTGGAGCACCAACACGTTCATCGCGGCCTCCTCATCGCAACGCGGCGATGGTTTTTTCGAGATCTTCCGCCTTCTTGATCATCTCGTGTCCCTTGGCAATAGCGGCCTCGCCTTTGGCGGCGTCGTTACTGTTCTTGAGCGCCTCGCCGAAGTGGACGAGGGCGTCGCCGTACTTGCGCCACGTCGAGGGGAGAATAGGATAGCACTCCGTGGCGGTTTTGTATTCTTCGATCCCTTGCTCGTAGAAGGGCTTGCGCGCCGAGGCAGGCTCGATGTTTCCTCGGAGCCAATAGGCCTTGGCAAGCCACTCGTGAAACATCGACTGCCACGGTGAGCGGCGGACGCCTTCCTTGGCCCATTTCAGCAGTTCGAGGGTATAGCGCTGCTTGAGTCCGGGGCCCACGTTCTCGGCAAGCACATCGTAATTCTGAATGAAGAAGGAGGCAAGATCCGGGCTGTGGGGGAAAATGCCGTCCATTTCCTCGATGCGCGCGAGGGCGAGTTCGATGTAATCAAGGGCGCGTTTCTTGGCATCGGGAGGTTTCGTCACGACGAGGAACGCATTCTCCGGCACCGGCTCGCCCGGCGCCAGCGCCCGGTGTTTATCGGGCAATTCCGGCGCGGGCACGCGAATGGATCCGAAACTTTCGAGCACGGCGCGGTCGGGGATCAGCTTGGCGATCGGCATGATTTCCTTGGCGGGGAATTGGCCCTGGGGCTGGGGTGCGCCGACCTCTTTGACGAAGAAGTTCGTTGCCTCGGACAACTTCGTAAGCATCTGATGATTGTTCACATTCACCAAGCGGTAGTCGCCGACGTAATAGTCGCACAGAAATGCGCGCGCCGCCATCCCGGCCAGCAATGCCGCAACCGTCAGCATGGGCAGTGCCATCAATTGCATACGTCCAGGCCGAGTTGCGACCGGTTCCCCGGCCTCGGCGCATTCCGAGCGTGCCATGAACAGCCCCGCAAGCAGAAACGCAAAGAAAGCCAAGGCCGGATTGTAGAAGGGAAAATCTACCAGCGCATGGATGAGGAACGCGAGCAGGCCCGCGTAAAGTCCAGCCAGGATGGCGCGTTCCCATGCGTCTGTTTCGCGCAGAATCCGGCGCGCACCCGTCCAGACGCACCACGCCCAGAATGCGCAAAATGTGAGGAAACCCAATATGCCCGTTTCGCAGAGGACTTGCAGATAATCGTTGTGCGCGGCCTTGACGTCGCCGACACCGGGTTTCTGGTAGCGGGGAAACGCATGCCCGAAAGTGCCAAGCCCGACACCGTGCCAGAAATTGTGGCGCGCCATGATGAGGCCGGTCCGCCAATAGCCCATGCGCAGCTTGAGCGACGCTGGATTCGCCAAATCGGACATCGTCAGGTCGACGCCTTCCTTGCGAATTGGGGGAGGGGCGTGGAGCACGGGCGCGACCTGCGGTGTTTGGGGCGGCGCGGCGGTGGGCGGCTGCTCGGCGCGGGCATGCCATGCCGAGGTCAAGCAGGCCATCGCGATGACAACGGCCACGATCCCGGCCATGGCGTGCGGGATGTGCGGACGCTTGCGGCCGTATAGGAAGAGCGCCGTGCCGACAAGAGCGGCGGCGGACAACGCCATGTAACCACCGCGCGAGTAGGTCAGCCAAAGTGCCGCAATCTGCAACAGAAACCACGGGGGGAGCACCCATAACCGTATCGCGCGGCCCAGCATATCGACACCGTAACGAATCATGATGCGGGCCGTCGCGCCCGCCACGATCAACGGTGGGATCGCCACGAACGCAATCCATAGCGCAACGTAGAGCGGGCGGTCGAACCCATACCCGGAATTGGCCCCGTACACCAGCGGCAGAAACGTTATGCGCGACATTCCGGGACGCCCCGGGATCTCGAAGGTCGCGATGAACGAGTAGAGAAAATAGGCGATAGCCGACGCGCCCAGCCACATCAATCCCGACGTGAGCAGTATCGACAAGGAAGAGGCCTTCGAGGTGCGCGGCTTCCGGCGCGCGGTCCGCAGTTCGCTAGTCAACCGCGCCGCGCTGTGAATGCTGGCGACAAACGCGTACGGGATGCCTATCACCATCAGCGCCGCGAGCGCGTTGGGAAAGAGGAGCGAGCCAAACGCGCGGTTGACTTCGAGCCGATGCACGAGATCGGGACTCAGCTCGGTTGTGCCGAAGTACATCTTCAGGAGCGTCGGCGACTTCATCACGGACTCGCGGACGTATGGCAGCACGTAATGGAAATGGATGAGGCTCCACGTTGTTTCCATCAACGAACTCGCCACGAATGCCGTCAACACAATCCCGATGGCCATTCGAGTCCGCAATGCATTGCAAGCCAGCATGAACAGGCACAGGTGGCTGCCCCAGACGATCGACGCGCGGTAGGTGGCGTCGAGTTGGATCGTGCCCAGCGCCGTGACGGTCGAGACCACCCAAAACGCGCCGAGCAACAAGATGGGAATACCGAAGCGAATGACCGTGCCGCGCAGCAAGACTTGAGAGGCCCACAGCGCGAACAGCAGCAAGATCCCCCACACGAAATAGAAATTGTCCGTCGGATACGTGATGCCGTCCATCCATGGACGCACGAGGATCAAAGCGGCCAGCCCCAACGCAACAGGCTCGCGAAAGACATCGCGCCACCACACGCCGGGGACTTGCGCTGCCGCTACGCAGGCATCGGGTTTCACCGATCCCTGACGAATCTTGCCGTTCTTCGCCATGCCAACTCCTTTAGAATTATGAATTGTGAATTATGAATTATGAAATGTCCACCACTCGAACGTGTTGCTTTTCATAATTCATAATTCATAATTCAGCATTAATTATTCTTTCGTCCCGCGTTCATCAACAACACGATGAGCAGGAACACGCCGATGGTTTGCGCCAGTACGATGATCGTTCCGCTGAGTCCGACTCTTGGCAGCAATGCCGCGCCGAGTCCGGTCACGCCGGCGACCAAATAGATGAACTCGACGGCTTGGCGCGGCGTCATGCCCAGCTTTACGAGCCTGTGCGAGAAGTGCCGTTTGTCGCCCTTCATGATCGATTCGCCGTTGCGCCATCGAATGTATATGACGCTCATCGTGTCGAATATCGGCACGCTCAAGGCCAGCAATGGCGCCGCCACGGCTACGCGCGAAGGCGTTTGCTCGGTGTGGAACGTGCCCATGATCCCCACGGTCGCCAGGATGTAGCCGCAGAACATCGCACCCGCGTCGCCCATGAAAATCCGTGCCGGATCCAGATTATGGTATAGGAACCCTGCCACCGCGCCTATAAAGATGATGAGCACGAGCCGTACCAGGTATTGGTCGTGTGCCTGCACCGCGAGGAAGAACGAGGCGGCTGCGATGACCGACACGCCGCCGGACAGCCCGTCCATGTTGTCGAGGAAGTTCAGCGAGTTGGTGAGGCCCACGATCCATAGAACGGTGACCGCGCCGCCGATCCAGGGGCTTGACAACACGAACAATTCGATCCGCATGCCGGAGAGCACCAACACAAGCGCTGCGGCGATCTGGCCCGCGAGCTTCACTTCGGGCTTCAGCACCTTGAGGTCGTCCACGACGCCCAGCAGGAAGATCAACGCGCCGCCCGCGAGAATGCCGGTAAGTTTCGTGGCGGCGTTTTCGCCCAGTCCGGCCAGAAAGCGTTGCGCCCACCATTCCGTGCCGAATTCGAGGAACAGGCGCGGGGCCAGAAAGCTCAGGAGCAGCCATGCATAAAACGTCGCGCAGATGGCCACGCCGCCCATCAAGGGAATCGGGGCGACGTGCATCTTGCGTTCGCCGGGATGGTCCATGAACTCCCATCGCAATGCCAGCCGCCGGACAAGTTCCGTCAGCAGGATCGACGTCGCGAACGACATCGCCAGGAGAAACGCAAATATCAGATACCAGTTTTCGGACATGTTCAATACTCAGTGGCCGAAAGCCCGAGGCTTCTGGCGCGAAGATCCGGAAATCTTGAAACGGTCACTATTTCAACCATTTCCAAGCTTGGAGCGGCGCACGTGTCGCTTGCCTTCCTGTAATAGCGGGTTGACCATTCGTTCGGGATGTTGCTTAGCCGATTCACGCAGGAGCGCGCACAGTTTCCCTGCATCCCTGCCTACCTCTCTGGCAAGCTGATCTTTCATTCGATAGACTTCGTTCAGGATCGGATCCGTCTTCATTCCTATTCTCCCAACAACTCCTCCGGCGTACATACCTGCGGAGTGAATAGACCTTGGATCGTAGTCTCCATGTATAGGGTCGGTCTTTTCATGTTCGTCCATTGTCTGCGTGAACGCGGGGCTTGTCAAGGTTCTCGTTCCGGCGCCTTCCTGCGCTGGCCCGGCTCGCGAGGCGATCACGTTGTCGTTCGCAAGACCTCCTCGTATAACGCGAACTCGTCGCGTGCGGCGCGTTCGGCGTGAAATTCGCGCGTCACGCGTGCCCGCGCGCGTTCACCCATCGCCGTGCGCATATCCGCGTCGGCCAGTAACGTATTGATCGCCGCGGCCAACGCTTCCGAGTCTCGCGGCGGCACATTCAAGCCCGTTTCGCCGTCGAGATTCGCGAACTCGACTCCGGTGCCCAGTCGCGTAGCCACGACCGGTTTTCCGCAGGCGTGCGCTTCGAGAATCGCCATGCCGAACGCCTCGCTGCGCTCGACGGATGGAAACGCGAACACGTCGCAGCCGTGCATGTGAGCCACCAGGTCGGCCTGGCTCAGCGTGCCGGGAAAATGAACGGCGACGCCGACCTCGCGCGCCAACGCTTCCAAGCGCGGACGCTCGGGACCGTCGCCCACCATCACCACCGGCGCGCGAATCGACCGCGCCGCACGCACCAGGTATTCCAAGCCTTTATAGTATCGATGACGCCCTGCGAACAGCACATATCTGCCACCATAGCGTGCCCGCCATTGCGCGACCTTCGCCGCATCCGGACATGCGAATTCTTCGGTCAAGATGCCCAGCGGGACCACGCGAATCACGCGCGCCCGCGCCTCTTCCGAAAGCGGCCGAATCACCGCCTGCAACGTTGCCGACGTTTCGACGTACTGGCGCGAGGTGGGAATAATCATATCGGCTTTGCGCAGGAATGTCACTTGGAGCGGTCCGTATACCTTCATCGCGGACGCCTGGCGCACCACGTCGCTGTGATAGCGCACCACCATCCGCCCTGGCGGTCTCGCGAGCAGATAGCCGATCTCGGCCGTCGGATTGGGCACATGCACCACCAGGACATCGGCGCGCGCGCGGCGCATGTACCACGGGAACAACGGCGAGGCAGGCGCGCTCTGGAACCGCCCCAATTCCCCAACCTCCGTCACCCGCGTCCCGTCGCGCTCGACGACGCGCGTGCGCCAGTCTCTCGCACAGACCAGCGCCTCGACATCCGCCCATTGGCGCTGAAACCGGCACATGAGCGCGATATGGCGTTCCATGCCCCCATGCACGGGCGGGTCGAAGTCCTTGTATACGTGGACGATTCTCATGAAGCGGACGGCTGTTCGAACAGCCCCTCGACTTGCGCCGTGAAATCGGAGATGAGGAACGGCTTTTCGAGATAAGGCCGTTTCACCTCGTTGAGAAAACGCCGCGTTTCATATTTCATCATGTCGCCCGTGACAAAGATGGACCGGGCCGCCAACTCCGGATCGGCCTGCAAGAGATACTGATACAGGTCACGCCCACCGAGTCCGTCCGCCAGGAGCATATCGATAACGACCGCATCGTACTTGCCGGCCAGGAAGAGTTCCATGGCGTGCGCGCCCGTCACGGCGGCATCCACCTCGTGACCTTCCGATTGCAGCGCCATGCCCAACAGGAATTGCAGATCCGGTTCATCCTCGACGATCAGCACGCGTCGGCCCGTTCGCGCCGTCGGAGCCGACATCGCCGGTTCATCGGGCTGCTCATCGCGCGCCTTCTCCATGACCGGGATCCGAATGGCGAAGCATGCGCCCGGAGAAATCGATTCGTCGAGCGTCAGCGTGCCGTGGTGTTCCTGCGCCACCGTGCGGCTCAGACACAGCCCCAGTCCCACGCCGCCCGATTCTTTGTGCGTCGTGAAAAACGGCTCGAATATCCGTTCGCAGTCCGATTCGGGCACACCGGGTCCGTCGTCTGTCACCCGCACAACGACCTGGCCGTCTTCCGTTCCCGTAGCCACCGTGACGCGGCTCGTCGATGCCCACAGCGCGTTGTCCACCAGGTTCATCAAGATCTGCGCGATCTGATCCGCCGCGCACGCGATCGGGGGCAACGAATCGCACAGTTCCCACGCGATGCATTTTTCCGTCGCGCTGGTATACATCGATTGCACCCGGTCGCGGATAATTGCATTGAGGTCCGCAGGCGCGTACTCGCGCGGGTCGCCCCGCCCAAATTCCAAGAGGCCCTGCACAATTTCCTTGCACCGGATCCCGTTGCGCAGGATGCGGTCCATGGCCCCCGGCGCCTGTTCCGGCGGCATCCCTTTTGTCAGCATCTCAGCAAAACCGATGATCACCCCGAGCGGATTTCGGAGTTCATGCGCTACCGTGATCGCCAACTGCGATGCCAGCGACGTCCGCTGCTGCCGGAGAATCTGGTCCTCGAGCATCTTCTGCTCCGACACATCGCGCACGATCTTCGCCACACGCGTTACCGCGCCATGATCCCCGCGAAGAGGGATCGCGGTCACCTCCGTCCATCGCGTCTCGCCCGACAGTTTGCCGTACTGCACGACCGTGCGGAATGGTTCTCCTTGATCGAACACCCTCGCACGAAGGCAATCGCCGCACTGACCCAACTCGTCCAGATGCCGCCGACAACAATGCCCACTCGAATCCTCCATACCCGGCTGCACGTATTCGCGTGCGTAGGCATTGGCCGAAAGCACCTGATAGGATTCGTCGATCACATAGCAGCCAATGCCCAGCGTGCTCGCCAGACTCTCTAACATTTTCGCACGTACCGCCGCCCCGCCCCCCGTCCCTTCGCCATCCGCCACCGCGACCGCCAAGCCCTCGCGCAGACCGTCCGGATCGAACATCGTCATCGTCCAGAACCGCGACGGCACGCGCCCGCCCTTGTGCGGCACCAGCACACCCTCGAACGACGCCGTGCCTACCCCGCTTTTCTGCCTCAATATCTGCCGGATGCGGGTCGCCGTGTCGGCATCGCAAAACGACGCGAGCGGCTGGCCGAGTACGCGATCTTCCGTCAGCCCCGTCATCCCGCAGAAAAACGAATTCGCAAGCGTGATGGCCCCCTCATTGTCGAGCACCACGAAGGCCCGCTCCATCCATTCCGCCATCGCCTTTTGCCGACGACGATCCGTGGCCGCCTGCTTGCGTTCCTTTTCCTTGTATACGTGGCCGATTTGGCGCAGAAACGGTTCTTCCAAAGCCAGCGCGACCTCGAGGATCTGCGCCAACGTCACATCCTTCGCGCGCGCCTCGCAATATTGAATAAACATATTGCGCACCGATTGCAGAGCCGCCAAGACTTCCTCGACGCCCGCGCCCGCGCTCCGAACGCTCTCGACATACGCCACCGCCCACTCGAGTGGCGGCATCACCCCTTTGCGAAGGTACTGAATCTGGAGGTCCCACCATTCCACGGCCAGTTGCCGCGCCACCTCGGGACGTAGAAACGTGAAATGCCGTTCGAGAGCCGCGAGAAGCGCATCGCGCGCACCCTCGACGAGTTCCGCCAGTCTGATCGACTCCGCGTTGGGCAATGGAACCATGGCTAACGCACGCTTTCCGGTGAAAGGCAATAAGAGGAGGCGATAAGCGCCGCATGCCGCTTGCGCATCGACATCCTCGTTCCCGTACACATTGCATCATCATATAGACACGCGCCGCATTTCAACAAGGGCGCATAGAGATGAACCTTAAGAACTTGAATCAAACGACCAAAGACTCCATACTGCATCGGCCCTAATGGTAAGCCTATCCTAATTTGGGACGGCAGTGAACACAAACGGGCGTGGGGAGAGGAAGAGATGAGAAGCATTCGTCTGTATGTAGCCGTGTTGACGTTGACCTGCGGGATCATGTGCTCCATGAACGCCATGGCGGGCATCGGCCCCGAGAGCGACACGAACGATGTGTACTGGGACGACAACTCCGCATTACCAGGTACGAACGGCACTGTCTACGCGGTCGCCAAGGATACTTCGGGAAATGTGTACATCGGCGGCTCTTTCTCCATAGTGAGCAATGCTCCGGCCAATTACGTGGCGAAGTGGAACGGGACGGCATGGTCGGCGCTGGGAACCGGCATGAACGCTGAGGTCGACGCCCTTGCAGTGGACGGTTCCGGGAACGTGTACGCCGGGGGCGGGTTCACGACGGCAGGCGGCGTGACGGCGAATTACGTGGCGAAGTGGAACGGGACGGCGTGGGCGGCGCTGGGGACCGGTATGGATTTTCGGGTCAATTCCCTTGCGGTGGACGGTTCCGGGAACGTGTACGCCGGGGGCGGGTTCACGACGGCAGGCGGCGTGACGGCGAATCACGTGGCGAAGTGGAACGGGACGGCGTGGGCGGCGCTGGGGACAGGGCTGGGGACAGGGATGAACATTGGTGTCTCTGCGCTCGCCGTGGACGGTTCCGGGAACGTGTACGCCGGAGGCTGGTTCACGACGGCAGGCGGCGTGACGGCGAATTACGTGGCGAAGTGGAACGGGACGGCGGGGGCGGCGCTGGGAACAGGGAGGAAC
>CAIYET010000426.1 GCA_903925285.1 Candidatus Hydrogenedentota bacterium
CCTTGATCGGACACATGAATATCCCCGGGTGCTGCGCAAGATAGGCATTCACGGAGGAAGTCCCGGCCTTCATCGCGCCAACCAGGAAGAATGAAACTTGATCAGGAACCATGAGGCCTCCAACGGCTAGTCCATTCCGCTTGTAGCAAAGAATTCCTGAATCAACGAGCACATGTCTGAGGTACGAAATCCTTCGTGTAGTCGCTACCCTCGCCATGTCCGGATAGCCCTTCGAGCAGACCTTGCTGGCGCAACAGTTCGGTCAGCGTGCTGTCTTCAATGGCGTACACGCCACGCGAGGCTCTCCAGACCAAACTCTTTTCCTGAAGCGCCAGAAGCGCCTGTTGAACAGCTGTGACTTCAACATTGACGCCCGCGTCTCGAGCCTGTCGGACTGCGATCTTGTACCTCTCCATCGTTGCGGACTCGAAGGGCGCGTACTCGGCGCCACTGGCTGCCAATACACGCAGCACGGCAGACTGCACCGGCGTTAGGCTGCGAATAACGCGCATGGCGTCATCGTTGGTTGCCTTGATCTGTTCTTCAACCGCCCAGGAAAAGCGCTCGGTGACCTGGTGGCCTTCCAGGGTAAAGTCAAAGCGCAGCTCATCGGCCGCAGCTCCCAGGATTTCCGGGCGGCTGCCTGAGCGCTCAAACAGTGGCAGCACCACGTCGACACTCAGCGGCGTAGGCAAGTCATCGGAGTTCTTGCAAAACCATGCCACATAGTCCTTGCCAAGCGAGGGGAAAGGCACGAGCGGTGCGCCAAAGAAGGCTTGATCCTTGCTGTTTCGAAGCATGGCCAGCTTGTCCCGATTCGACCCCGTACAAACCACGCGCAAGCCGTGATGCTGATGGCTGTTAAGTTCGTCACGGGCGGACTTCAGCGAGAACATCGCGTCACTACCTGAAGAAGTCGTAATCGCGTGCTGTGCTTCATCGATGATCAGGACGATGACTTTCTTGGTAGTGTCGGAAATGGCGGAGAGTGCTTGAACTAGCGACACCTCCTTGCCAAGACCGATACGGTCGAGGGAAAAATCGACGCCCGCAATTTTGGCGCCACCGAGGCTGAAGCTCTTTGCCAGCCTTTTCAGCGCGAACTCATGCCTGGCCAATTCGGCCTTGATGGCTGAAATGATCACGTCACTGGGGTCCGCCTTGGGGTCTTCCCATAGGTCGACGTAGATCACAAGCGCACCTTGCGCAGTGAGCGCCGGCGCCAAGTCCTCGCGCATGAAGGTTGTTTTTCCGGTGCGCCGGGGAGCGGTTAGGAACACCCCAGACGAAGACGCCGAGGTGGGGGAGACGTGCAATACCTGTTTGGCGATTTTGTTCGCCATGTCCGGTCGGTGGAAGATGTTCTTCGTGCCTTCTGTTGAAGTTTTGTCTGCCATAGCTCTGGGTTTCCGTGGCGTGCGCACGATATTACATAGATTTATAGCGTATTATAATGTGTTACATGATGCGCGGGTCCTGTTCTTGGTAGTGTGGCGGCACTGCAACCAGGTGTCCGCCGTTCCACGCCAACTTGTAGTTCAGTTGAATCTATAGTGGGCCCCGATTTCAAGGCAGCGGTTTTTGCTTGGCTAAGTCCTAAGGAGCGAGAAGCGAAGAAGCGAAAGGTGCGTGCCGCTGAGTTCAAGGCGAAGGTGGGCCAGGAGGCGCTGCGTGGAGTGAAGACAATCAACGAGATCGGTCTGGAATTTGGGGTTCACCCGGTGCAGCTTGGGCAGTGGAAGAAGGAGATGCAGGAGCAGGCTGGTACGCTGTTTGAGGGCAAGGGCCGTGGCCGATGGCGGATCACCAAGAGCCGGACCGGCTCTACAGCGAGTTCGGCCGGCTGAAGGTGGAGCTGGGTGGTCTCAAATCCGGGATTTGCCTGTCATGACAAGGCAAGGCTGGATACTCCAAGGGGACGAGGTGCACGTGGTTCGGCAATGCGCGCTGGTGGAGGTCTATCGCGCCACGTTCTATGCCGCGCTTTGCCTCAGCGAGTCGACGAAATCGACCTGCTACTTTGCCGTTTGATCGATCGACGAGGAATACAC
>CAIYET010000427.1 GCA_903925285.1 Candidatus Hydrogenedentota bacterium
AAAAAGAAGTACGCTTCGGGGAAACCGAATCGAAACGGTAATTTTCAGTGAACGCGAAAAAGAAGTACGCTAAATCCAGATGAGCCAATATTGTCACCATCGACGCCATGGGATGCCAGAAAGACATTGCCGCCCGCATCGCCGGTAAAAGGCCTACAGCCTTCGTTTGATAAAAGTTGCATATGGACGATTCCTAGGGCATCCTAACAGGGAATTCATGAGGGAGGATCGAGATGAAGGCCTGCTATAGCGTTTCTGTGCTTGCGATAAGTGTTCTGGCGCTGGTCTTTGGGGCGTGTAGTCCGTCTGCGTCGAAACCGGCCTTGCCTGGGAAGCCGCGAATCGCGTTGATCATGAAGTCGCTGGCCAACGAGTTTTTCTTGACGATGGAAAAGGGGGCGAGAGAGCATCAAACGGCGCATTCGTCGCAGTATGAACTCCTCGCGAACGGCATCAAGGACGAACTCGATGTTGGCAAGCAAACACAATTGGTTGAACAGATGATCGCGCAACGTGTGGATGCCATCGTCATCGCGCCGGCGGATTCGAAGGCCTTGGTCACGGCGTGCAAGAAGGCTCTCGATGCAGGGATCGTCGTCGTCAATATCGACAACAAGTTCGACGATGCGGTCCTCGCGGAAAAGGGCATCAAAATTCCGTTCGTCGGGCCGGACAACCGCAAGGGTGCACGCATGGTCGGCGAGTATGCGGCCAAACGCCTCAAGCCCGGCGACTCCGTCGCAATCGTCGAAGGCGTGCCGACGGCGTTCAATGCGATCCAGCGCAAGCTCGGTTTCGAGGATGCCATGAAGGCTGCGGGCATGAAGGTCGTCGCGAGCCAGAGCGCGAACTGGGAAATGGAAACGGCGAATCGCGCCGTCTCGGCGATGATCACCGAGCGCCCCGAACTCAAGGCCGTCCTCTGCGCGAACGACAGCATGGCGCTGGGCGCCGTGGCCGCGTTGAAGACGGCAAGCAAGGCCGAAGCGGTGCTCGTCGCGGGTTTCGACAACATCTCTGCGGTCCATGATCTAGTCAAACAGGGCAAGGTAGTCGCGACGGCCGATCAGCACGCCGACCGGCTTGCCGTCTTCGGCATCGAGTACGCGCTCGAGATGCTCGCGAAGAAGGGCGCGCCCGCGGACCGCGAAACGCCTGTCGACCTGATCGCCGCCGAGACCATCAAGTAAAGGATGAAGGATGAAGGATGAAGGATGAAACGCCAGGTGCACAATCCAAGAGTCTTACGAGCGGCGCGGAAGCCTTGCGCACGTCGAGCTGGCCAATACGGAACAAGGCTGTGTCCTTTTTCATCCTTCATCCTTCATCCTTCATCCTTGCCGATTATGTCGGTCTCGGCCTTGTCTTGGCCGTGCTCATTGCCATTTTCGGGCTGACGACGAATCATTTCTTGAGCGCGGGCACGTTCCAAAACATCGCCAATCAGATCCCCGAAACGATGGTCGTCGCGGCTGGCATGACCTTCGTGTTGGTCATCGGCGGCATCGACCTGTCCGTCGGATCCGTGCTGGCCGTCAGTGGCGCGGCCCTCGGCATTTGCCTGACGCAATTCCACTGGCCGCTGCCCCTGGCTTTCCTCGCATGTCTGGCGACCGGCCTTGTGTGCGGCCTTGTGAACGGCGTGGTGACTGTCATCTGGCGTCTGCCCTCGTTTATCGTGACGCTGGGCATGCTCGAAATCGCACGCGGCGCCGCGTACCTCCTCACGCATTCTCAGACGCAATATATTGGACGGTCAATCGAGCGGCTGACCGAAGTCCACGTGTTCGGTTTGTCGCTGCCCTTTTTCGCGGCGTTCGCGATCATCGTCGCGGGGCAAATTGTGCTGAGCCACACGCTGTTCGGGCGTCACACGCTTGCGATGGGCGCGAACCCCGAGGCCGCGCGTTTGTCCGGCATCCGCGTTCCCGCGAATACTATTGCCGTCTTCGCGCTGAGCGGCGTCCTGGCCGCAGTCGCCGGGGCGATCCAGTGCGCCCGCCTCGGGGCGGCCGATCCCAACGCCGGCAGCGGATTCGAACTCCAGGCGATCGCAGCGGTCGTCATCGGCGGTACGAGCCTCATGGGCGGACGCGGTTCGGTCGTCAAATCATTCTTCGGCGTGCTGATCATTGCCGTACTCGGCGTCGGTCTGTTTACCCTCGGTGCACAGGAATCCACGAAGCGCATCGTTACCGGTTGCGTCATCGTTACCGCTGTCGTGTTCGATTACTACCGGCATCGCTTCGAGAAAGGATGAAGGAGGCTTCAGGCTTCAGGCTTCAGGCTTCAGGATGAGCCTACAGCCTTTTTCATCCTTCTTGGCTCGTCTTTCCGGACACGTATTGACTATACTGGCAATCATACGATGGCGGTCTGGACGGCAGACCGTTTTTGGAGTGCGGCGGCAGCAACGCCGCTTTGGATGGACGATACGCCGGTGCGATGACGGAGCCAAAGCGGCGTCGCAGCCGCCGCACTCCAAATAAAGAAAGGGTTTGGCTGTAGATGGCGGCCTCGTGGCAGACGAAAATGGATTACGTCTTCTTCATGTATGGGATGGCGTTTATCCTGCTGGCTGCGGTGTGCTTTGTCCTGACCCGGCGCGAGGCGCGCGGCTTGCCTTGGGCATGGCTTGGGGCATTTGGGTTGATCCACGCTCTGAGCGAGGGGGGGGATCTGCTTGCCCTCGATTTGTGGGATAGTCCGGTGTTTGGTGTGTTGCGTGTCGGCCTGATGACACTTTCATTCCTATGCCTGGCGGAGTTCGGGCGCGCGGGTATGGGCACGTTGCGGGGCCGGACCCTGGGGCGATGGATCTTTTTTCCGCTGCTGGGTGCGGTGCTGATTGGCGGACTGGCGGGAATCGCGGGATTTAACGCGGCATGCCGTTATTCGCTGGGGTTCGTGGGGGGGCTGTGGGCCGCGTCCGTCTTTCTGGTCCACGGATGGCGTGCGCGGGACGACGTGCGGTCTTTGTGGACCGCCGCCCTTTTCATGGCGGCATATGCGGTCTGCACCGGGCTGGTCGTTCCCGAAGCGGGGTTCTATCCCGCGTCGGCTCTGAACCAGACCCTTTTTCTGAACGTGTTCGGTTTCCCGGTGCAACTGCTGCGCGCGTTGTGCGCGGTGGGGGTCACGTCCGCCATATGGGTCTACTCGGAGCGTCGGTACGACCGCGTCATGGCCAGCGCGGGACTGCCGTTGCGCAGGTATCATCCGCTCTACGTCGCCGCGCTCCTCGCGACGATCCTGGCAGGCGGATGGGTGCTGACGGATCGCGCGGGCAACGACGCGGATAGGGACGGTATCGGGAACTTTCTGAACAGAACCGAAGTCGTGGCCACGATGCTCGATCCCGAATGGGTCGCGGGACTCGAGGGAAGTCCCGAAGACGAAAAGGGTCCGGCGTACGTCAAGAAAAGACAACTCCTTTCCAGCGTTTGCGATGGGCAATCGGACGTGCGTTTCGCATACGTGATGGCGCTACGCCATGGGCGGATCGTCTTTCTGATAGACGCGCAGCCGCAACGTTGGTTTGACCCGGCCGGCGAAAGCCATTCGGGGGACGAGTATACGGAAGCGACGCCGAAACTGACGGCGCTGTTCGGCGGGGGCGAGGGTTTCGTCGAAGGTCCGGTCACGGATCGTTGGGGTACATGGATATCGGCGCTGGTACCGTTGTGCGCGCCCGCGACAGGGAAGGCCGTTGCCGTGTTCGGCCTGGACATCTCTGCCGATGTGTGGAACCGCGACGTGATCCGGCATCGCATAAACGGCATCGGGTTCACGCTGCTGGTTCTTTTGCTTACGGTGAGCTACATCATGGCGCTCCAATACTCGCGCGACACCTCGTTGCGGACCGCGGCATCCGAACGCATGCACCGGACGCTCGTCGAGGGATCCCCAAACGGTGTACTGCTGCTGGACGAGGGTGGTCGCATCGCCCGGATTAACAACGCCATGACGACCAAGATGGGATGGTGCGACGCTGACCTCACGGGACGGTTTTTTGCGGACCTGTGGCCCGAATCCGTTCGGGCGGGCGTGGACGCGGCGCTGGCCCAAGCACAGGCCGGGCACCCGGCCTACTTCGATGCGGAATGCGAACGCGTCGACAATGGCGCGCTGGCGGCGTGGGAAGTCGTACTCAACCCAGTCGTGGATCACGATGCGCACGTGCGGCGGGTGGTTTGCGTCGCCAACGACGTCACCGCGCGTCATGAAGCCAAAGTGGCGTTGCGCGCGAGCGAGGAGAAATATCACACCCTGTTCGCGAGTTCCGCGGACGGCGTGTTCCTGATGGGCGACACGATTCTGGACTGCAACGAGCAGGTATGCCGGATGTGGGCGTGTTCGCGCGAGGACGTCGTCGGCCACACACCGCTCGATTTCTCTCCGTCGCTTCAACCCGGCGGGCTCGACTCGGCGGCTGTGGCGAGCGAGCATGTGGACGATGCCATAAAAGGCACGCCGCAGGTTTTCTACTGGCGGCATCGGCGCAAGGACGGTTCGTCGCTGGATACGGAGGTTTCGCTTAAAGCGGTGAGCGTCGGTGGCCAACGCGTCCTACTCGCATCCGTGCGCGATATCACCGAGCGTCGCAAGGCCGAGGAGCGCCTGGCCAAGATCAATGCCTGTTTCCTGGGTTTGGGCAGCGATGCCCACGACAATATCGACCGGCTGACGGCCCTGTGCGGCGAACTGATGGATGCCTCGTGTGCGATGTACAACCACATCGAGGAAGGCCGCCTGTGTTCTCTGTGCCAGTGGAACGCGCCGTCGGATTTCCAGTTCGACAGCGCTCACGACGGGCACATCTGCAATGACGTCATTCACGGCAACGACGACGAGGTAGTCGTGCTGCGCGACCTCCAACAGAGCCTGTACGCGGAGACCGACGCCAGCATCCGGCGTTACGGACTGCGCACTTATATAGGCAAGGCAGTTAAGTGCGGAGGCAAGGCTACCGGCTCGCTGTGCGTGCTGTACCGGCGAGACTTCGAGCCCGGCAAAATGGAGTTCAGCACGGTCGGCATCGTCGCGTCCGCCATCGGCATCGAAGAAGATCGCCTGCACGCACTGCGTACGCTGGCCGAGAGCGAGGAGCGCTATCGCACCTTCGCCAACAATGTCCCGCTGCACTTGGCCGTGACCGATCTCAACGGGAAGTTCACACTCTGGAACCGGTATTCCGAGATCATGTTCGGCTATACCGCGCAGGAGGCCGTCGGCCAGTTGAACATGCGCGATCTGTTCCCGGTGCGCGAAGAGGCGTTGCGCGCTATGGAAGGCGCCGTCGCGCGCGGGATGTACGACCGGGAAACGACCATGAAACGCAAGAACAACGCCACGGTCCCCGTCCATTTGGTCGTCGTCCCATGCAAGCAGACCGGCGGCGCGATCACTGCATTCTTCGCATTTGCCGAGGATATCGCCGAACGCAAACAGGCCGAGGAGCGCCTGCGCCGCGCCAAAAACGACGCGGAATCCATGAACGCGCAATTGGAAAGCGCCATCGAACGCGCCAACCGTCTCGCGTTCGACGCCGAAATAGCCAATATCGCCAAGAGCCAGTTTCTGGCCAACATGAGTCACGAGATTCGAACGCCCATGAATGCCATCATCGGCATGACGGGTCTCCTGCTCGATACTACGCTCGATGCCGAGCAGCGCGAGTTCCTCGATATCGTGCGCGGCGCCGCCGAATCGCTGTTGGCGCTTATCAACGACATCCTGGATTTCTCGAAGGTCGAGGCCGGCAAACTCGATCTCGAAACGCTCGACTTCGACCTCCGCTCGACCGTCGAGGATACCATGGACTTGCTCGCCGTGAAGGCCCAAGACAAAGGACTCGAATTTGCATGCCTCATCCATCACGACGTGCCCGCGCTGCTACGCGGCGATCCGGGACGGCTCCGGCAAATCCTGATCAACCTCTGCAACAATGCCGTCAAATTCACTCACGAAGGCGAGGTTCTGGTCCGCGTCACACTCGTCGCCGAAACGGATGCGCGCGCTACGCTCCACTTCGCAGTCACGGACACCGGCATCGGAATCCCGCAGGATCGCATCGATAAACTGTTCCAATCGTTTTCGCAACTCGATGCGTCTACCACACGAAAATATGGCGGTACCGGGCTGGGCCTGGCGATCTCGAAGAAACTTTCGGAATTGATGGGGGGCAAGATCGGCGTCGAAAGCAAAGAGGGCACGGGCTCGACGTTCTGGTTTACTTTGGTGCTCGACAAACAACCTACCGGCGCACGGCCTCCGGAGCGCGAAAATTTAGAACTGGCCGGACAACAGATCTTGATCGTCGACGACAATGCCACGAACCGGCTTGTGTTCCGCGAGCAACTACGTTCCTACGGCTGCGTGTCGGATGAGGCCGCTAGCGGCTCCGAAGCGTTGGCCAAGCTCGAAGAGGCCGCCGCGCGGCACGCTCCCTACGCTGCGGCGCTGCTCGATTTTCTGATGCCTAAAATGGACGGCGCCGAACTCGCCCGCGCCATCAAAAACAATCCGGCCATCAAGGACACGGTCCTCGTCATGGTCACGTCGCGCGGCCAGCGCGGCGACGCCAAGGCCGCCAAAGCCCTTGGATTCGCAGGATACCTGGCTAAACCCGTGCGCACGGCGTATCTGCGCGATTGTCTGGTCATGGCGCTGAGCCATACTCCGATGGACGCCATGCCCGAAGAAGCGCCGCTCGTCACGCGCCATCTCGTCTTGGAAGAAAGACGCCGTATTCGGATTCTGTTGGCCGAAGACAACGTGACCAACCAGAAAGTGGCGTTGCTCATCTTGGAGAAACTCGGTTACCGCGCCGACGCCGTGGCCAATGGCAAGGAAGCTGTCGCCGCGCTTTCGTCCGTCCCATACGACCTCGTCCTTATGGATGTCGAAATGCCGGTGATGGACGGGTTCGAGGCCACGGCGGCCATACGAAAATTGGAGAAGGACTCGGACCGCTACACACCAATCATCGCGATGACGGCGCACGCCCTTTCGGGTCACCGCGAACAGTGTCTCCAAGCCGGGATGGACGACTATGTTGCGAAGCCCGTGCATCCGGAGAACCTGTTCGAAGCCATCGAGCGGCAGTTGGCCGCAATAGGAACTGTAGGCTGTAGGCTGGAGGCTGTAGGAAGTGAGACTGTAGACTGTAGGCGTGTACTTCCTCCAGCCTCCACCCTACAGCCTACAGAATCCGGCGAGACGCTGCCTATCTTCGACCGGATCGGACTCGAGTCTCGGTTGGGGGGCGACAAGGATCTCGCCAAAGAGATTGTCGCCGTGTTCATGACCGATTTTCCCAAACAGATCGAGCGATTGCGTCAAGCGTTGCGAGACAGCGACCTTTCCGCCGCGCACCGGATCGCCCATTCGATCAAAGGCGCCGCAGCCAGCATCGGCGCGGAACGGCTGCGCGCCATTGCATTGCAGGCCGAAGAGCAGGTTAGGTCCGGCGCGTTCGACACCGCCCAAGCGCTCACGGAACGTATGGAAACGGCATTTAAGGAACTGGAGACTGTAGGCTTTAGGCTTTAGGCTTTTGGCTGTAGGCTGTTGGAAGCGCGAACGGCGGTAATTCATCCTCCAGCCTACTGAAGTTACCCCCGTTTTTTGGACAGGTGGTTAAGATGGAAAACGCCCGGTATGATCGGGCCGAAAGGAGTCCAAGAAATGGGTCTGAAACGGAAGAATCATTCAAAGGAGTTCAAGGC
>CAIYET010000428.1 GCA_903925285.1 Candidatus Hydrogenedentota bacterium
CGTCGCTGCGGACCGCTTCTACGATGAACTCGCCGCGGCATCCACTCAGGTGACACCACTCACTGCATCCATTACAGCCGATACCGCCGTTGTCGTATTCGATGGCGCATCCCTGCGCGAAATACCGCTGTTCATCCAGAAGGCCACCGAAACCGGATACCGCGTGGTCGAGAAAGGGACCACACTGGCCGCCCTTCCCAGCACCACCACGGCTTTCGTCGAGCAACGCTTAATCGGCAAATCCGTTGCCCCGAAGTCCCTGCCGCAGCGCAAGGAATTGAAGGAACAGGGCATCCAGGCTGTCTACTTCGACGACGCCATCTCCACCCATCAGATCCACTGCCCCAACGGCGAAAAAGTCATTCTCTGGTCTGCCTTCCCGGACGTTACCTACCAAGACAGCGAAGCCCGGTTCGCGCGCCACTTTGCCGACATGCAGAAACTCTACGACACGGCCTGGAAGAATACCGTCATGCAACTTCCTCGCCGCAAACGCGTCATCATTACAAGCGACCACGGTTACATCTTCTTCGGCGCCGGCTTCGACTCCACCCGTTCCGGCATAGCCGGCGACCTGTTGGAACAGGATCGCCACAGGTTCTTTTCCGCCGAAGCGCCGCTCCCGGATTCCGCCCAGCATCACGAACTCCAGGTCTTCACCGACCGCCGACTCGCCATGTTGCGCGGCAGGATCAAGAACAAGCCCCAGGGGCCATCGGCTAACCGGATTTATCGCCACGGCGGCCTCTCCCTTATGGAGATGCTTGTCCCGTGGGTCGTATTGGAGGCGTCTTGAAACGCAAGATTGGAACCGTGGTCGAGGAAACCCTTCTCTCTGAAGCTAAACAGCGCGCCGCGCGGGAAGGGCGCGCACTGGCCGATGTCATCCAGGGCGCATTGTCGGCATATTTGCACGACAAGGGCGACAGTGCAGACGCCATGCGCGCCTGCGAGAAATTCTGCGCCCACGGCAGCGCCTTGGAACGCAGCGACATTGACGAACTCCTTCAAGCGGACGTAGCCCTATGAACCTGACCGAAATCAAGAGTGGCGAATGGGTCGTGATCGACACGGGCATCCTCGTCTATGCCAACCAGCAGAAGTGCCAGGAGTGCATCCAACTCCTCAAGCGCTGCGCCCAGCGCGATGTACAGGGCATTGTCCCCATGCCCGTTGTAGCCGACCTTGTCCACACGCTCATGCTGATCGAGGCCCGGGAGAACAACTGGGTCGAACCAGGTACAGCCGCCCGTACGCTGTCAGACAAACCGGATCTGGTCCGGCGACTCTCCCGGTACGAGAACCAGATCCGGGAGTTCATGGGGATTGGCCTGCGTTTGGAACCTGCCACGCCCGTGGATGTCCTGGAGGCCATGGCCTTCCAGCGTGAGCTCGGACTCTTCACGAATGACGCCCTGCTTTTGGCTATTGCAAGGCGACTGAACTGTTCAGCAATCGCTTCCGCAACCAGGGCTTTGATGTCGATAAAAGGTTTTGTAGTGTATCAACCAAGCGAAATGGAGGGATGAAAGATGGACAAACTGCGGTTCTATGACTTCATGTCTTTCTTTTTGCCAGGAGCGTTTGTTGTCTTGTTCGTCGCTTTGGTGGTCGGCTGGCTCGTGCCTATCATTCCTCTCTCCAAGCTCGACGCTAAAGTCACGGAATCCCTGGTCTTTCTTGTACTCGTGCTGATTGTTGGCCATGTAGTACAGACCTACGGCAACGAGTTTGAAAGCCGCGAGGTCCACTATTGGGGATGGGACCTACAGAAAATGGCAAAAAATGTTGTCGAAGAGACCAGTGCGCCCCTGTTGTCCCCTTGGGTCAAAGCTGTCATGGTCTTTCCCTTTCTACGCGACATGCCACGAATCCAGAGATGGCTGGACAGGGTTTGCTCGAGCCGGGTTCCGTTGGGAGTCGGCAACTGGTATTCTCAAACACTCCTCGGTCTACAGAATCAGCGTTACCCCGTCGAGACAAAACGGGCGTTACTGAAAGCCGCTCAGAATGTTTTTCCCGGACTTCTGCCTACCTTTGAAGAAGAAGATGGACACGTGAAGCCCACTGACTCTGGC
>CAIYET010000429.1 GCA_903925285.1 Candidatus Hydrogenedentota bacterium
ACCCCAAACCCCAAACCCCAAACCCCAAATAGTGCCATACCCGTTTCCGACGGGATCAATATATCTGAAGGTGTCCGAAGGCTAACCGTGCGGACGAGCGTCGCGTCATTGGAGGTGCGGTTCACGGAAACACCGGACCTCGGCGGGCGGCGATTGCGCCGTGGCTGTTGAATTTCGACGATGGCGATTGGGACACGGATGGCGATGGTTGCATCAATCGCGAAGTCGGCGCGGTGGACCGACGCCGTATTCGGACAATTCCCACTTTTCCCTGTACGCGTCGAAGATTTTCCCTTGACTTATGCTATGTGGTTGGTGTAGAACGGGTAAGGGTCGTACTGCCGGTACGACAAAGGAAAGAGGTGTGCGAACCTGGCACATGGGCTTCTTTGTGCGCCCGTGTCGCTGTCCCGTAACCGGGGCGTATTGCGAAGAGCGAGCCGTGTGTGGCTCGCATAGTTGTGTGTAATATGGTTGAGATTCGCAACGACGGTGTTGCGTCGTGGTGTGGACAGGAGAGGCTGTAGGAGGTACGAGGACGTGAGGCATTGCGAAAATTTCGTTGCTCACGCCTCGTCCCTTGTCATGCTGCGTGGCGAAGTATGATCCTTAGAAGGTCGTGCGCGCGCGCGATGGAATGCGGCGTAGGAGGCGATTGATGCGTGCTTACGGTGTTGTGGCGGTAGGACGCCGGGCCGGAGGGTTTGGGATCGCACTGTTCTGTGCGACTTGCGCAATCGGTGCATGTCTGGCGCAGGCCGCGCAAGTCAATCCCGACGATCTGGACAATCTCTACGGGACGCTCCGTTCGAGCCAGTCGTCGGAGCCGTTGCGCAAGTGGCTGGCGGACGATGGATTTGTGCGGTTCGTCGGCGCCCCTCCGGGGACGTATTTTATGGCGCCGCAAGGCGCGAAGGCGTCGTCGCCGGAATCGCTTGCGCATGCGTTCATGGCATCGCATCCGGGTGCCTTCACGACATTGAGCACTCGCCAGACTTTCGTTACGGAGCGTGTAAATACACGGTTCACGGGTCGGACTTTCGTGCGGTTGCAGCAGGTATACCAAGGCATTCCGGTGTTCGCAGGACAAGTGGTGGTGCAGACTCACGGCATCGAGGGCGTGGATTGCGTCATGAGCGACGTGATGCGCGATCTGACGCCGCTCGACAACGGTGCGCTATCCCTCACGCCGACGGTGGCCGACAGTGTGGCACAGGATACGGCCACGCAGTGGATGATCGCGCGTGCGCAGAACGGGACCGGGGCCGCAGATTATGCCATCGAGACACCGCAACGCGTTGTTTTCGATCCGGCGGTGGTCGATCATGAGGGTCCGGCAACCATCGCGTGGCAACTTACCGTGATGAATGTCGTAGATTTCTTGGATGCCGAGATGATTTTCGTGGACGGATTTTCCGGGAAGGTCATCTACCATTATGCACTGGCCTACGAGGCGAAGGTGCGCGCAATCTCCGATGCAAACAGAACCGATTCGATAGGCAGGCTCGTGCGCAGTGAAGGTGAGCCGCCGTGCAATATCAAGGATGCGGACCTCGCTTATGACTATTTGGGCGACACGTACGACTTTTACCACCGCGTGCATAATCGCGACAGCTTGGACAACAAAGGCAGGGAACTCGACGCGACCGTACGTATCTGCGGATACATATGTCCTTACGAGAATGCCTTTTGGAGCGACTTCTATCAGCGCATGGTCTTCGGAGAGGGCTTCGCAGTCGACGATGTCACAGCTCACGAACTGACGCACGGCGTCACCTCTTATGAATCGAAATTAATCTATGAGGGACAGTCCGGCGCGATTAACGAGTCCTTTTCGGATATGTGGGGCGAGTTTGTGGACCTCACCAATGGCAAGGGAAACGATACGCCCGCAGTGCGCTGGCTGATAGGCGAGGATCTGCCCGGCGGCCCCGGGCGCAACATGAAGGATCCTACTGAATTCGGCGATCCGGACCGGCTGAACAGTCCACTGTATTACATGGGATTGGGCGACAATGGCGGCGTCCATTTTAATAGCGGCATCACAAACAAACTCTGTTACTTGTTGACCGACGGCGACACGTTCAACGGCCAGACGGTGACCGGTTTGGGCATCGAAACGGCGGCACGGTTGTTCTACGAGATGCAGGTCGCGCCGTTGCCGATGGCGGCGAGTTTCGGCGACTTCTATATGTTCCTCGGCCAGGCGACGGTGAATCAGGGTTTCGATTTCAACCAGCGCCTGAACGTGCGGGCGGCGGCGGAGGCGGTCGAGATCGCGCCATTGACCAACGAGGAAAAGCTCCGCGGTTTCCGGGCAATGTCCGCTGCCGATACCTACGGACGCCCGGTGATCGCGCTCACGTGGACCAATCCATCTTCCGCGAGCTTCCGTCGCGTCGTTCTCGTCCGCAGCACGACGGGATTCCCGCAGAATCCGTCGGACGGGATGCAGATTTATCAGGGTAGGGACGAGAAGTTTCTCGATATTGCGGTAACGCGCGACATAAAGTACTATTACAGCCTGTTTTCCGATACGACTTTTGGATTCCCGGACCGCGCGACGAGTAGCGCGACTGCCGGCGCAGCGCCGACGGACTTCCTGTCGGAGGCATTCGAGTCGCAACCCACCGACGCGACGGTTGCGCCATCGCCCTTCGATCTGTCCTTTAGCCAGATTACGTTTTGGCCGATCGGCGCGGCGACGGGCGCATTCGGCGACCCTTCGGTTTCCGACTATGCCGGCTATTCGGCGACCCTTCGGCAGAACGTGTACGAGTTGCCGGTGGTGCGCCAGGACGCGGACGGTGTGGCGCAGACTCTCCCGTCCAACGCGGATGTGGTCCATGGATTCGTCTTCAATTCGCCGTTCCAATTTTTTGGAAAGAAGTACTACGCGATCTATGTCGGCGCGAACGGATTTGTGTCGTTTACACCGATATTGCAGGGAACAACGGAGGACAGCGAGATTTCGTTGGCCTCGCATTTCGCAGCGCCGCGCATTTCTTTCCTGTTCACGCATTTCATGCCGACGGCTGGCGGCACGATTTGGCTGCGCGAGTTGTCCGACCGGTTGGTTGTGACGTTCGAGAACATGGTTTCGGTTGATTCGGTGGGAACGGCGGGCGGCAACCTTGTGAATACGGTGCAGGCGGAAATCTATCACAGCGGCCATGTACGCTTGACGTACCTCGGCATCGGGGCGCACACGGCGATAGTCGGTTTGTCCGACGGGATGGGCGCCCCGATCGATCCGGCGACGGTGTTCGACAATATTCGTAGCGTGAGCGTGCATTCCGATTTGTCCGAACTGCCCGGCTCTCTCGGCACACTGGCGCTTGAACCGATCGCGACGCAATTTGTCGAAACCGCCGGCGATTTGATGAGTTTCGATGCGCATGTCGATGTGCCCATGGGCGTGGCCGGCACGCCGGTGATTCAGGCGGAGTGGGACGGGCCGGGAGCGGTGCCGTTCGCGGACAATCATAATGACACGGGGGCTTTTCGCTGGCAGACGACGCTCGAAGACATGAACAAAGTTTTCACGATCCGCATTACGGCGACGCTGGGAACGATGTCCACGTATCAGGACGTGACGTTGATGGTAGGTATTGAGGTACCTCTGCCGGATGCGATCGATTTGCAGTTGCACTCGGGCGACCCGGTCGAGGATCCGAGGCGCAGCCGGGTGGTCAGTATGGAATACGCGCTGACGGGCGAGTACACCTATGTACATCCGCTGGCGCTCACGGATCCGCTGAACTTCAGCGAGGGCAGTTCGGGTATCCTGTGGTTCCGCAATAACTTGTTGGTGGCTTCGCTGAACAACCAACTACTGGTTCCGCCGGCGGCGTTCAAGGCGGAAGATCGCTGGTTTTTCGTGGTGACGCCGGAAACGGCCTATGGTTTGATGGGGATGCCACGCATCTCGCCGGTGGTGACGGTTCTGGCGTTGCCGTTGGTTCAGAATGTGGCATTGCGCCCGGATGTGGCCGATGCTGTGTCTGCGTCGAATCTGCCGTTGTCTGGATTGCCACAGGCGATAGGATCGAGCGCGGGCGGCACGGCGGTGGTTCTGCTCGGCAAACACCTTAGCCAACCGTCGTCCGTGACGGTAGGCGGGATCGAGGCGAAATCGCTCCTGGGAATCAACGACAACCGGATCGAGATTACCACGCCCGCACATGTGGCAAGCCCCGAAGTAGGCGGAGTCCGCATCGCCGAGGATGTCGTGGTGACGACGCGCTTAGGAGCGGGTACGGCACGGGAAGCCTTCACGTATTTTCCTGCGGATGTGGCGATCGTGAAAGCAGACGTGAACCTCGATGGGGTCGTAAACGCCGTGGATATCCAGTTGGTCATCAACGCGGTTTTGCAGAAGGCGGATCCGCATATCGATGCGGACGTCAATCGCGACGGCGTGGTCAATGCGGCGGACATCCAGATCGCCATCAATGAAGCCTTGTTGCGTTAGCGGCTGCGGCGGGACCGCGTAGCGGGAGTCTGGCATGGGTGTGTGGTTGTGCCTGCTGTCCGCGTTCGTGGCGGCCGAGCCTTCCGGCTGGATTGCCTATCTTGCGGGATCCGAGCCAGGCAGCCTGTGTGTGCATGTCTTGGACGTCGCGGGCAAGAGCGATACGCGAATCGGTCCGGGAGATTGCGACGGTGCGCCGGTGTGGTCGCCCGACGGCGCTTGGCTTGCATTCAATACGAAAAAACCGGAAGGCATGGGGATCGTACTGGTCAAGCAGGGTGGTACCGACACATGTTTAATATCTCACGCCAATGAGTGGAATGCCTATCCGCAATGGTCGCCCGACGGGCGCATGCTGGCGTACGAAGGCGGGGAAGACTTCGCGCAGCGCATTATGGTCTACGATGTCGATGCGAAGACGGAAACGGCGTGGGGAGGCGACGCGAAAGGGCTTATGCGTCCGATGTGGCTTCCGAATTTCAGACTGCTCTTTACGCTCAACGCCGATCCGCACGTGAAGAGCGGCAACGCTGCGTTGGACCGGATCAAGGCCGGCCCGGTCATTGTGGCGTCCGGCGTTGCAGGACATCCGAACTCGCTGAGCACCGGCCTGTTTTTCGTGACGGCCGAAACGGCGGTTCCTTTCCCGCAAGAAGCGTTGCCGTCCGCGACGGGCGAGTATGCGGAGTGGATGGCGAGACCGAGTCC
Organism: Candidatus Hydrogenedentota bacterium; assembly: GCA_903925285.1. GTDB lineage: Bacteria > Hydrogenedentota > Hydrogenedentia > Hydrogenedentales > SLHB01 > DSVR01. The sequence continues at coordinate 5,183 of CAIYET010000429.1, forward strand.
GAACGGTTTGCGGCTCGCCTTCGAGTCGAACGACGGGGGCGACCGCGAAATTTTCTGCTACACGCGGGATCGCGCGGTTGACATGTCCAACCATCGGGCGGGCGACTGGAATCCCGTGTGGTCGGCGGACAGCCATTGGCTGGCATTCGAGTCGTTTCGGGGAGGGCGACGGGGCGTGTATCGTATCTTCGCGGACACGGCGCGGGTGTCCACCATCGCATCTTCGCCCGACTACGATGATTGGGCGCCGACATGGTCGCCCGACGGGAAATGGATAGCGTACGTGTCGAACCGGACCGGGGATCCTGAGATCTACGTATCCGATCCGACGGGTGAACGTGCAATTCGTTTGACGGAACATCCCGGATTGGATTACGCACCCGCTTGGCGTCCGAAAGGTGACAAGCCATGATCCGGCGCGCTCAGGTAATTGTCTTGTTGCTTGTGCTGGCCGCAGGCGCTTGGGCGCGGGAACCGGATGGATCTCTCGGTCTAATACGAGCGCCTCACGAAGGTATGCCGGTTTTGGTGGGCAAGACTCTCGTATTCGAGGTTGTTCTTCGCGCGAAGGGCGACGTTCGGATTGAACGGGAAGGGGTCTCGATCGCGGTGTCCATTCAGTGGCGTGAAGTTCAAGGGATGTGGCATGGGCTTTGCCAACTGCCTCAAGGCGTGCCCGAGGGAGCCTACGCGTTGGCGGCGGAGGCCAACGGCCAAACGGACCGGAATGTCCGGTCGGTTTTCGTTTACGCCTCGTTTCCGGAAAGCTACCGGTTCGCACAACTGACCGATATCCATGTCGGCGCCGACCGCGAGTGGGGCCATGGAGCGGACATCTTCCGCAAGGCCATCGAAACGGTGAACGCGTCGGGCGCGGCCTTCGCCGTGTTGACGGGCGATCTGACGCATAACGCCGGCCCGGATGAATACCTCGAGTTCATCGCGATCCTCGACACGTGTACGCTGCCGACGTTTCTTGCGCCCGGCAATCACGACCGCGAGCAGGGCGCGTATGAGCGCGTGTTCGGCGGCGGAACCTACGCGTTCAATTTTGGTCCCGACGCATACCTGTCTTACGATACTAAAGACTTCATCGTCGCAGGCGAATATGGCGCGCAAGACGCCGACATCGAGCTGTTCCGTCGCGCGATGCGGCCCGCGCGGTGGTCTATCGGCTTTACGCACCGTTACGAGACGTCGATGGGTATGCGCGCCCAACTGGCGCTCTTCGTCGATACCCCCCTGGACCATCTCATCTTCGGCCACGCGCATCGCGCGAACAAGGAGGACGAAAAGACGGTGCCATGGGGTACGACGCCGTTTACGGTGACGCCCGCCGCCATCGACGGATACTGGCGCCTGTTCGACATGTCGTCCAACGGCATCAAGCCGGAACCGCCTCGGCGATTCCTAGCGCTCCCGTAGCGGATGGATCGGCGACTGGATCTTCTCGCCGCTGGGTCTGACGTTGCAAATCCACCGCATGGCGGCGATCGCCACGCCCTTGCAGCAAGAACCGAGTTCAGGTAATCTACCAAACACTTCGTAGGGTGTCGAATCTGTTGCGGACAATGGGCTGGGAGTAGAGAGCGATGGCCTCGCGCGACATGCCGGTTCTTTATCCACGGCGGACATGACGGACAAGTCGGCAAAAGGAGTTTCCTTCAAGCATGCCGCCGGGGCAGTATGCCCAGTCGTAACGTTGGCGGCGGCGGCGGCCTTTTTTGTCTGGGGACGGTTTTGGTGCGGCAACAGCACCGGCGACGGGGGCGGCATCGCCGACGTAATGCGATATTACATTCCGAATTGGCTATTTTTGCGCGATGCTCTCCTACGTGGAACGCTTCCGCTGTGGAATCCCTATGAAATGCTCGGCTCGCCAACGTTGGCGACGCTCGAGTTCGGGCCGTTCTATGCACCGAATTGGTTTTACATGGCGATGCCGATTCGCGCAGCTTATCTCTGGATCGGCGCGCTGCACATATTCCTGGCCGGTGTGTTCATGTACGGGTACTTGCGCAATGCGTTGCGCTTGGGCGTCGTATCATCGTGGTACGGCGGCCTAGTTGCGGCCTTCTCCTCTTGGATGGTACTGCACATATGCCACGCGCCGGATACATTCCACAGCGCCGTGTGGATTCCGTCGATCCTGTGGCTGACGGACAGATTGGTCCGAAATCCTGGTCCACGGCCCTCGCTATGGCTGGGCGCCGCCATGGCAATGCAGTTTCTCGCGGGCGAATCGGAAATCACCGTACGAACGGGATTGATGGCGGCCGTCTATGCGGCCTTCCGCCTGGGAACACGGCGTCCCGATTGGCCCACGGCCAGGCGGACGGTGGCGTGGGGCATGGCGTCGGGCGCAATCGCTTTCGGCTTTTCCGCCATCCAATTGTTGCCTGCCTTCGAGCTTTCCATGGCGAGCGTTCGCAAACCCGGAGGGCTTGATTTCATGGCGGCGTTCGGCGATGGGATAAGCAGCCGCCTCGAACTCCTGCGCGACATGGTCGCCGCTAATGTGCCGATCTCCATGTTATTCATCGGGTTGCCGACGCTGGCGCTCGCGGCCTACGCGCTGGCGCGTCCAGGCAAGACGGAACTGTTCTTCGGACTGTTCGGGATCGCGACATTTGAATTGCTCCGGGGCACAAACTCATATGCGACGTGGCTATATTATCACTGCGTTCCGACGGGCAATTGGTTTCGTGCCTCTTTTCGCTTTGCGCCCTATCTGATCCTCTCGATAACCGTGCTTGCCGCATGCGGGTTGTGCCGATTCACGGAAGATCTCGCCCGATGGTTCAAGTCCGAAGATCCGCCGACAGGCACCGGACGGTATTGGACTGTCTTTGCGCCGGTGGCGTGGCTGGCCGCCGGTATAACGGCCAGTCTCGTTGCGGGACAGTACTGGGCAAGCCTTGATAATAGCCTCGCAATAATTCTATTTGTGTTAATTGGGATGATTATCCTGTCCGGCAGGTCGCTCCTCTATTTCCGGAAAATCCGCGCCGCCTCGCGGCTGGCCATCGTACCTGCCCTGGCCTTCTCCGCATGTTTTCTTGTCGTGGCGTGGGAAAGCTATCCGATTACCGATTGGAATCTTCCGCAGAATCTCGATTTCGTGGGTCTCGACACCTCCATGCAACGTTTTCTCCAGGAACACGCGGTAAAGGGACAGCGTGTCTACGCCGACTATGCCCTGGAAGACGGCCGCCGTGTTCCGAAACTAGGTCCGCTGCTGAATATCGCGTGCGTCGACGGCCAGTCGCCTTTCGTGACGGAAGCCTACGTGAACGAACTGCGTCCTTATCTATTCAACTGCGTGGCCGTGGAGACCACCGGCGCCTCGGCCGATATCTCCGTTGGATTGCGCGGCGGCCTATCGTTGGAAAGGGACGCCGCCGATTTCTTCCGTCTACTTGGCGTGCGCTATCTTGTGCTCGGCCTCGGCAATCAGGCCTTTGGACCGCCCGCGTTTGGTTGGGCGGACAAAGTCGCGCCGCCGCCGGAATTCCAACTGATGTGCCGCAAGGGAGAACTCGCCATCTTCGAGAATACCGCCGCATGGCCGCGTGCTTTCCTGCTCAAGAAACCAATGGATAGACCAACGGTTATCGGCGTGCCGGGACAGAATATCGCCGCCGCAGACATCGTGGCCTATGAGGCCGATCGCGTCGTTATCCACCCGCCTTCCAATACCCCCGGCGTGCTTGTCTTGACCGACCAGTATTTCCCGGGCTGGCGCGCATGGGCCGATGGCGAACCACGAGCCATCGAACCCGTGTGGAACAGTTTCCGCGGGGTTCGTCTGACGGGGCGCGAAAAAGAAGTCGTCTTTCGTTATCGCCCCATGTCTCAATATCTGGGCGCGGCGATTACGATGTGCTCGATCGCCGCGACGATCGGGGCCGGTTGCCTCTCAATGTTTCAACGCAAATTCGGCAGTAGGATCTCTGGGGATTCGTCGAAAGTGTGGACGTAGTGGACTTTGTGGACATAGTGGACGCAAATGGGACTCACCCCCGGCGCGGAAGCCTTGCGCGCGGCGCGCTGGGTGAATCCTATTCTCGTCCACTCCGTCCACAAAGTCCACTACGTCCACACTTTCGATGAGCATCCATGGACTCCAACTGCCATTTCTAGGTTAACCGTGGAATAGCGCTTCGAGTTCGGTTGGGCGAATCTTGCGCGCGCGCTGGATGGCGCGACGCTGGCGCGTGGCGTACGGCAATTTGCCGAGCATGGCCAGCCAGGCTTCGATGAGCACGCGTGCCGCGCCTATGGCGCCGAATTCGGTGCGCGCGGCGGAAAACAGGCGGCGCGTTTGATGCAGCCGCTCGAACGCGATGAACGGAAGGTGGCGGGCCAGCAGCGGCGCAGGCATGTTCTTGGCGAGCAGCAACACGTGGTTGATGTAGCATTCGCGCGTCCGCTTGAGCGTGTTGCCGACGAGGCTGGCCGATCCGACGTGATAGGCGATCGCTTCGCGGACGAATCGTGCCTCGAATCCTGCGAGCCGCGCACGGAAACTGAGGTCGCTGTCGGAAAAGTAGATGCCGAAGGATGGGTCGAACAAGCCAATGGTCTCGAACATCGAGCGCCGGTATAAGGCCGCTGCGGCTGTCACTCCGAAAACGGCGGCTGGAAACGGGAAGTTATCAAGCCGGGCACGGAATCCGACCGATTCGGGGCGTCCATCGGCACGCTGCGCGTCGCCCGCCGCGTAGATGACGGTGGGACTGTCGCGCCATAGGATCAACGGCGCGAACATGGCCGCATCCGACGTCTCGGCGGCCCCGACTAGCCGCGAGATAAAATGCGGGGCGATGGTGACGTCGTTGTTGAGCAGCAGAACCCAATCGCCTTCGGTGCGTGCAATGCCCTCGTTGACGGCGGCGCAAAAGCCCCGGTTTTCAGTGAAACGGATGCGCCGAACCTCTGGGAAATGCCAGCGCAACATCGAGTCGGTATCGTCCGTCGAGCCGTCGTCCACTACGGTGACGCCGTAGCTGCGATAGGTCTGTACGCTCAACGATTTGAGGCATTCCGCGAGCAGCGTTTTTCCGTTCCAAGAAGGGATGACGACGCTGACTCGCTCGGTCGTTA
>CAIYET010000430.1 GCA_903925285.1 Candidatus Hydrogenedentota bacterium
CCCGAAGAAGAAACCAAAGGACACCCGCAAGCCCCGCAGCGCCACCAAACGCGTTCCCATATTCGGACCTAAGAAGTAACCCGTAGGAATACAAAATGACAGCAGAAGTGTCAACCGCAACCTGTGACGCAAAGCACGACGGGATAGAACGTGACATTAAAGACATCAAGGCGGACATATTGAGGCTTTGGGACAAGGTAGATCGGCCTTCGTGGGCAATGGCGTGGACGATTACGACTATCGTTGGGCTTTTACTCGCGGTGATCGGTTTCATGGCCAAGGGGTTAATTTCATGAGCCCCATGTTCCTCTGGGCGTTCGGGATCCTCAAGCTCATCGAGGGGTCATCGTGGACCAACGATCCTAACGACCGCGGGGGCGCTACGATACTCGGGGTGTCGTCGAAGTCGTGGCCGGACGATTATGCCTACATCATGGCAGGGAAGACGCCAGAGGAACGTGTGGCACGCGCACAGTGCTTCTACTGGCGCCGGTACTGGACCCGGTTGAAGCTCGAAGACATCGGGGACCGGTTCGTGGCGTTGAAACGGTTTGAGACCACGGTACACGGGGAGACTCTCGGGAACGAGATCGAGAAGCTGGTGTTGGCGGACCTGGACTGCGAGTCATTGAAAGAGGCGTGTGAGTGCGGCCAAGGCGAAGCGGTGTTTCTCAGGTGGACTATCAGGCAGTACGAGTCTTACCGGGACTCGAAGCAGACGGGGTTCTTCAAGGGTTGGATGCGCCGGGTGATGATTCCGCTGGGGGTGAAGGCGGCGGCGATGCTGGAGGAGAGGGCGGGGAGGGCTTAGGCTTTTGTTTCTTGGCCTTCCTCTTTGCTCTCGGCCGTCTCTTCGTTGTCAGATTATGCCTAGTCTGCGCCAACCGTTTCACTTTCTTCAAGTGGTTCTCTTTGAGTATTCCAGACTGCTCGATCAGCAAGTAGCGGCCTGCGTGAATCGACACATGCAATGACTGGAGTTTCAGGAAGTTCACGTAATCTGCCACGCGGGGTGACGCTAAGAGTTTGGTGATTTCTATCCGTGGAATCCCAAGTCTTTCAGAAATCGCCCATTTTGAGAGTCCGGAATTGTACATCTCCGCGATCGACCTCTCGTGATCTGTGATCCGCCACTTCTTATCGACGCCCACCTTGGGATACACAGGCATGAAATCTTTCGACGTGGCCATAACCAGTTCTATCCCGAACGCACGCAGACAATTCCTTACAATGATTAGGCTAATGCGCGACCCGTGCCGGCCATAGGTTGCCTTCTTTTCGCCACGATCATATCGCTGGATCTTTTCGAGGTATTTCAGGGTGTTGAGTTTACACCCGATCTTTCTGGAGAGTTCTTCCTGAGTGAGTCCGGCTAAGACGCGCATGTCTTTGACCATCTGTCCGAGTTCTGACTCTTCTGGAAGCTGGTGCAGCACGGCTACTCCTGCGCCGGCGTCGGGGCCGTCGCGTCGAGTAGCTTTTCTATCGCCATTAATATGCGTGCGGTTATTTCAACCGTGTAAACCCAACCTCGATCACAAGAACCAGTGCCGTGCGGCTTGAAAGACGCCTGTTGTTTCCACGCGTTCACTTCGTCTCGCGCGTCCAATATTTCTGCTTGCCGATGAGCCTGGTCAACGATATTCTTTTCAAACTTGAAACATCCATGTCCGGTTCCACCGACTTCCTCCTGCACGGCGCACTGCCGCGCGGCCTGGGCCTCTACGTGCGCCCCCTGAGTCCCGTGTCCTGTAGAACAGCTATTCATGGGCTTCGATCCCTTCCCCGCGTATCGCGCAGTCCAACAGCCAAAGCGCGTCCGCCTCGTTGTCGTCGTTGGTATTCCAGCCCCGATCGACCGCCGCAATAATCATCTGCATCTTGTTGGCGTTTCCTTTGCCAGTCGCGTGCTTCTTGATGGTCCCTACAGGGATTCCCTGGTATGCGATGTGCTGTTCCTCACACCATGCCGTGAGGGTTGCCAGCAAGCCCCCGTAGATGTGCGCAGCGTCCGTTCCAAGATGCCGACGCACTTCCTCGAAATACACCACGTCTATTCTTCCAAGAAACTTGTATGTCTGAACCAGTTGACTTCTGAATCGAAGGTAACGCATACCTCCGCCTTCGTAGCGGCCTCCCTTGAGAGACCAGTGGCCCCAATGAAGTTTCCCGTCTATCGACGTTGCCCATCCGGTAGTGGTTCCGAGGTCTAGCGCGAGTATATTCTTACTCATTCCCTTACCTCCACAAAGACCGATCCGCATCGCTTGAATAACTTTCCGCCAACCTTAATCTTTCCCGCCCTCATCACCGCACGGTAGGATTTTTCAACAGCCTCTTCTGGATTGCGACCAAAATCATCAACGCCCGACTCAAACCCATTTTCTACAATGCTTAATTTCTGCTCTATGTACCAACGGATGTGGGGCGGATCAAAGCATATATCCGAAATTGTAATTCTGGCGTCGTTCCCTGGAATTTCTTTAAGAAACAACATCATGTCTTCTGTGGTGAGTACGTTCATTCCTTCTGTCCTTTCTTTCCCTCGCACTGAGCAATTACCGTTGACATTTTTACCCCAAGAGACCAACACAAAATGCCAAGGGTGAACACCGTTGGGCTGGCTTTGCCGTGCTCGATAGTGCTAATTGTTGTGGACCCGAGGCCGGACTTGTTGGAAAGTGCCTCGATAGAAAGCCTACGCCCGTTGGTGTACGTGTCCTCGCGCAACCCGCGCAGGACTTTACCGAGTTTGTAATTGTCGATCATTGACCAAACTCCTTCGGGTACTGGCGGACCATCAACGCCGTTGCAGTTCTCCATCCGAGATCATCGTTAATATCTTTCACAACGCGCCCTCCTACGTCGATTTGTTTGACGTAGCACGGAACATTGAGATTCCGACATTGTTCTATTGTGTTATATATCCAATCTGTATTGCACGGGCGTCGGCGCGGGCCGGACTCGCAGCCGACAACAACCCAGTCCGGCTTCGTAATCCATTCACCGGGTCCGGGGGCGATATTGATCGGGCCTAATAGCGGTTCAAGCGAAACCCACGTATGCCAACCCAGTTCTTTTAAGGCACACAAGAACGGTGCGCGTTGATTCCAGCACTCCTGATTCTCCGCGCTGACGCCGAGCCATACGTTTCCTTGCCCTCTGTGTTGCCAATAAAGTTTCTGTAGCAGGTTTTCGGCCCGCTTTGTAAGGGTTAGAAACTGATGTTTTGAATTGCGCCACATAACCTCCATTACTATCGCGGACCATCTGTGATCAACCGCCATCCAGTCCCCCATGAAGCACGTCGGGAAGATCCGGGGCTTGCTCCAATGCAACGGAGCGTCAAGGCGGTCAGGGTGAAACTGTGGCGCAAACGAATCTCCATTGCCGTCAAGGTTCCTACTGCGGATTCTCCGCGCCCAGCAGTTGTCGCACCCCAGCGAAATCGGATCGGGATCGCAACCCGTGATCGGGTTCCAGTGGACCTCGTTTTTCAAGTCGTAGAATGAGTTGCTCATGATTCCCAATCCTTTTCTGCGCGTTTCAAATTAAGCCGCAAGGTTGCGTTCTCCGCCGTCAGCCGCGCAACCTCGGCCTCAAGCTCGGCGATGTGGGCGTGAAGTTCAAGACAATCATCTACAATATGCCTGACATTGTAGATCCCGGTGTGATGAAGATGGGATGTTGTCAAATGTGCAACCGCCCAGTTTTTCAACCCCTCTGCCGTGTAGTTCATTTCCGTAACCTCCACTTCTTGCACGGGCATATTCTACTCACGCACATATCGTTGGTAGCACAATTCTCGGGGTTCTTCATCGCCTCGATCTGCCGCTTCTGCCGCGTGATCACGCCGCGAAGGGATGCGATAGTTGCCCGCACTCGACATCCAACAAACCAAACACCGTCTACCCTAACCAACCCTTCATTATTCCTGTTTTTCACTTTACCACCTCCCACACGACGCCGCCGGGTCGCGTAGTTCCAGCCCGATCTCGAACATCTCCAGTTCGCGCGGGGACACCCGCGTCAGCAGAGCGTAGTCGTAGTACGTTCTCAAAACAGAATCTCCTCTTGTTCCTCTTCCTGTTGTTTACTCTCTTCCTTCTCGGTAGCCTTCTCCTCCGCTTTCGGTATCTCACCTTCACCAACAAGGAACTTGCACGACGCCGCCCCGATCGACACCGCGAGTTCTTCTTCTTTCGACTTGATGATCCACGGCTGTACAAGCCATAAATCGCCTTCGTGTTTGATGATCTCTACGCCCTTCTTGGTGAGTTTTGGGAACCATATCCACCTAACCAGAATGTCATCGCCTCCTGGGATTGTCACCAATGCCTTGAGTTCGGCCCCGTTGTCGCTTTCTGTCCTTGCCGTGGCTCCGCGTAGTATAACCTTCGACGTTTCGCGCTTGCCAGAGGACTCGTTGGGAATCGTAGCGTTGGACGGGATCAGAGCGCCGTCCGGGCCGCGGGCCAACACTACCTTGGCGTGTAGGCCGTACAGACTGTTTCTGGCAATCTTGACGACGATCTGGTCCTCTATGGTCGTGCGGTACATGAGTGCCGCCCAGCGTGTTTTCGTAGCCAAACCACTCGCTCCACGGATAGAGTTGATGGTAGGTTCTTTTCCGTCTGCTGTGGTTTTGTTGGCGTGATGAAGTAAGATTGTGGTTGTGTTATTGCGAGCAGCGAACTCCATTAGGTACTGTCCAATATCGCCCATCTCGGCGTTGTCATTCTCGTTCTTGAGACGTGTGGCGCCAGACAACGGGTCAATGATGGTCAACACGGGTTTCGTGTCGCGGATGATGTTCTCGAAGGAATAGAAGAACGCGGTGGGACCCGTTCCTACTTTCTCGCGCATGAATAGGGGACCGGGCGGGCTGCATACAAACGTCAGGCGGCGTTCTACCAGCGCCTCTTCTATGGCAGAGAACGGCATGTTCGCCGCGGCCGTAATTGCCCGTAGACGAAACAGCATCGTTGACGGGGTATCCTCGTAGGCCAGAAACACCACGGGGCCGGTGGTATTTGGGGCAAACGCCGGGATGGTGATGTGTCCGGTTGCTAGTGTGACCGCGATGGACAGCATGAGGTAGGACTTGGACGTGTCTCCTTCGCCGGCAATGATCGCGAACGTCGCCGGGGCAGGGCCGCGCATCCACAGCGACGGTGGCGGCTCGGGTGCGTTTAGTATGTCTGAGAAAACCACGTCGTTTGACTCGTAGTCCTCTTCGAGGTCGAGGTCGTCCAGGAATCGCCGGTACTCGTCCGGGGGCATGGTCTGTGCGGCGCGGGCCAGCAAGTTTGACTTCTCGATGAACCGTCGGCGGCGGGCCGAATCCAGTACGATCCCGGCGTAGTGTTCGGCGTGGAATGACATAGGGACCACCGTCGTCAACTCGGCTATGTACGCCGCCCCACCCGCTTTTTCCAGCTTCTCGTTCTTGCGTAGTTGGGCCGTGACGGTGATCTCGTCGATTGGGATGCCGACTTTCACGAGGTCAAGACAGGCCGCGTAGATGAGCCGGTGTTGTTCCGTGTAGAACACGTCGGTGTGGTCGTGGAGTACGTTTATGACGCGGGGTACGGCGTCTGGATTGAGTAGAAGGCAACCCAGCGTCGCGCGTTCGGCGTCGATTTCTTGCGGGGGTTGGCGTTCGATGATGTGCAAAGATCCCCTCCGTTCGCGTGCTGCGTTGGAATCCGTCATGCTCTTGGGTTGTATTCTGGATGCGGTTTTGGAAATAAGTTACAGCCAATCTTGCAAATTCCAGACGGCCAAAGATCGCCGCCGCATTTCTCACAAACACTACCGTCGTTCTTGTGGGCCTCTACATAAGTTTCAGACCACTCAGCGTCTGCTTCTCTACGGGCTTTATTGACATGAACCCGTCTCGTATAATCATCAAAATCGTCCGCCTCAAGACAATCAAATTCATACGGGTTTAGCTCACGGGCCTTTCTAGCCCCCCTTGCTGCGGCCTGCGCGTCAGTCATGCAGATGCCTCAAGAGCAGCCCACAGAGACAGGAACGCATAAGCTGCGACCAGCGGGACCACTCCGTTTCCGGTAATGCGTAGCCGATCTGAGTCCATCCCAGGGGCCAGCCCATCAGGTGTTCGACAAATCGCGGGTTCAAGCGCCGGGTCGAGCTTGAGGATTTCTGACCAGGCGTCGAGGTCGTTGGGGCCGGGGGCGAAAAGCGGAACTCCACGGCCGCGCTCGATCGCGGAGTAGGCCAGTTGTGGGCCCGGCTTTCTAGACACTGGTCTGTCAACCTCTGGGCCCTTCTTCCGTTTTCGCGCAGCGTGTTCATATTGGGGCCCGTTGGATTCGAGTTCGGTGTCGGCCAGTTCTCCGCCTGTCCCTTGAGTAGCAGTTCGCCCTTCCTGTCGTGCCCTCTCGACGTATTCCCGCTTGTTGGGGTTTTCGGGGTTTGCCACTGTCGAGTCGCCCCCGTCAGGCTGTCCTGTGCGTTCGGGTGGTTGCCGCAGCATTCCGCCGGCCACGCCGAGGATAAACAGCCGTTCCCTTTTGTGGCTCGCGCCAACTTCCTCCGCGCTAAAGAGTCCCGCCGCAATCCGATAACCCATTCTTTCCAGATCGCTGTAGACAGTATCGAAACCGAGGGTAAGGTGCCCAGGGACGTTCTCGAAGAACACGAGTGCGGGTTCAACTTCGCCAACGACTCGAGCCGCGTGTCCCCATACTCGGCCTTTATCGCCATCGAGACCCGCTCGTTTGCCGGCGCAAGAGAAATCTTGGCACGGGTATCCGCCAATGACGCAATCCACCTGTCCACGCCACGCTGCGCCGTCGAAGGTGGCAAGATCCGACCAGATAGGCGCATCATCCAGGGCGTGCGCTTCAATACCCCTTTCCAGGTTTTCGATAGCCGCCGCTTCCCTCTCCACGTAACAGACGGTGCGAGCGCCTGGGATAGCGAATCCAAGTCCGGCGTCGAACATTCCTGAGCCGGAACAGACGGACAACACCCTGATGGTATGTGCATCCACATTCTCAGTCCTGCGGCCCTTCGCCGTCCTGCTGCGGCGCCGTGTCCGGGTCGCGGGGGATCCAGTTTACCATGTCAATTATTACATCGTCTTTGATCAATGGACAGGTCTTGCATTCTTCCTCAATGATATGGCCGCCTGTTTTGCGTCCACACGTCTCGCACGACTTCCCTTCGGCGGGGATATCTTCGAGCGG
>CAIYET010000431.1 GCA_903925285.1 Candidatus Hydrogenedentota bacterium
ATGAATAATACTACTGTGTTACAAATATTATTTAGGTGTTCCTCTAGTTTTGACTGGACCAAGAGATGACTGTTGGCAAAGAGGGCACCGATAGAGCTTCGTGACCAGACTATGAACGATAGTAATTCGCATCGTCGTAATGGATGATTCCACATGTCGCTCAGGCCGCAACGGGGGAACCCCGTCGTCTGAACATCGGGGGTAGTCGAGCTTCCCTGAACGGCAACCGTGCCGGTTTTTCTTCAGGGGGGAAAAGGCAGCGTTCCGCTACCAGAAAAGCATATGCGGCAATGCACATGGTTAGGTGGTGATGAAACCCTCTCCACCCTCGCCCTTCGTAATGGCCTAATCCAATCTCACTTTTCAATTCTTCATAATCACGTTCAATGCGCCAGCGCATCTTGACCACATGAACAAGTTGGCGAAGCGATGTTTTCGGTGGGAGAGTGAGAAGCCAATATTTCGTCGGTTCCTTCTCGCCTTCCGGCCATTCGATCAAGAGCCACTCTTCCTCGCGTAGCGTTGATCTCAAGTAGTCACAATGTGCCACACGAACCAGTATCGCAGTGAATCGTGATTCAAGCGCCTGCCCGGAACCCTCACGCCAGCGCACCTGTGTCCATGCTTTCGCATCCAGAGATAGAGCCAGATCGAAGACCGAGCGGGGCTTATGATGCTCATCGCGTCGTAGCAAGGTGCGAGGTCTTCCCGGTCCATGTGAACTCGGTGGAATGAGCGGTCCGGTTCCTGGTGGCCAAACGCTGGTGGTCTTCTGAATTCCGACACCGTAGAGCAGTTGTAGCTTCGTCAAATTCTCTCGGAACTCGTGATCGTTTCCGTATGCTGCGTCATCAAGAACAATACCGCGTGGTACGTTCTCATCAATCAATTGCTTTATCTGATCGAGGGCAATCTCTTGTTTCGTTTTGAAAACAACATCATCCGGAACCCCAGCCCGGCGACAGCGCTCCGGGTCTTTGGTCCACGTCTCCGGAAGATATAACTGCGCTGCAACGGTCAGGCTCGCATACGGATTGGCAATCGAAACAGAAACGGCGACCTGACAATTCTCCTGTTTCCCCAGTTGTCCGCAGTACTGTCGTGAAACACCCACCGAATGCTTCCCCTTCTTTGGAATACCGGAATCGTCGATGATCCAAACTTCGATTGGTCCGGTTTCCTCAATGAACGGGAGAGTGTAATCGCGAATCGTGCGAAGCACCTCGCGATCATTCCATGGGGCGTCGGCGATAAAATGATGCATGGATTGGTGTCGTTGCCGAACATGGGCCGGATCAATACGCGCGGCCATCGGCTCAACGCTCTTTCTTTCGCCAGGTAGCAACAGTCCGGTACAATAGGCGCGAAGTGGTTCTCCGCGATCGGCATGTCCAACGCTAGATACCAATGAAGTGATAAATTTCTCGAAACGTTGTTCAGGTGTTGTTGGTAATGGCATCGTATCTCCTTGAAGGTTCCTGATGCCGAAATATACAAAAAATATTTATAACACAGTAGTAATAATTCAGGCTAAAAAAACTCTCTTCTGTCATTTCGCGTCCGCCGCGGCGGACTCGAAATCTCTTCTTCCGTCGAAAAACGAGATTTCTCTTCGCTCC
>CAIYET010000432.1 GCA_903925285.1 Candidatus Hydrogenedentota bacterium
CCCCGACGGGGGCGACGGGGACGAAAGTATCGTCTTTGTCCACGATATGCACCGCTGGACACATGTACAAGATAACGTACACGATAACCGCTTCTGCCGGGTCTATGTCCGTGTCACTTGGTGCCGGATCTGGACAAGGCCGATCTACGTCTGGAACATTCACGGAATACCAAACGTGTGTTTCTACAGGAACCGTTGCCATTGTTATGGTAGGCTTTATCGGCACGATTGACAACCTGTGCATCTACGACATGGTTGCAAACGTCGTCACCACGGGCGGTTCATGGCACATCGCGCCGTTCCAGGATTTTTGGGTGTTGACGAATGGGGTAAGCCTCGTCTACAAGCTCCCCGGCAACATCAACGACCAAATCAACTGCATTGACGCCACGAGCACAACGGGCGGTTTCACGGTATCCACGGTATGCAACTGCAATAACCGGCTGGTCATGGGCGGCATTGCGGGCGCGAATCTGCTCAACAGCGCGAATTGGGCCAAAGTCTTCGCCGCGTGGCAGAAGTCCGAGATTGCGGCGGATGCGCGCCGGGATATGTTTATGTCGGAAGATCAGACGTTTGACGGTTCATTCCTGTACCTGAGCGACCGTGGTGGCGGCGCGATTGACGTGCCGCTGTACCTCATGCTGGCATCCATGAACATCCCCGGCACGACGGACTTCACCGCGCTGGAATCCGTCATTCTTTCCAAGGTGGAAGCCAACGAAATGCCGATGATCCCGTGCCGTGAGGCGCAGGAAGTCTATCGCGCCATGACATTCGAGGGATCGGACATCATGGTATACGGCAAGGGCGCGATTTCGCGGATGCGCGAAACCAACGGCGGATACGTCGAGCAGGTGTTGCTTCGTGTTGGCTGTGGCGGGCGCGGCTGCGCGGGCGGGAACCATCTGGAACAAGTTTTTGTGTCCGACCAGAAGGAACTATTCTTTGTGGGCGCGCGTGGCGCGTCCTACGACTGGGCGCAGCAGGTAGCCCCGGACGTGTACCGGCTCGGGTATAACGAATACCTGACAGACCTCACGCTCGCGAACACGGTTGTTTCGTACGACTCGCAGGAGAAGGCGTTCTTCATCGGCGACGGCACGCCGGCGGGAAATGGCACGTACGGATTCACCCTTACTCGCACCGGATTCGCTCGCACCAACGGAATCATCCCGTCCAGCGTGGTGCGTGTCGGAGGCTACAACGGATTGGTGGGAACCTGTACGAAGGCGAATCCCACGGCGATACCCGTCATCACCACGGAAGTTTTCGACGGCGACGTGAAGGGCGTCAAAGACCTTTCATTCGTCAAGCTCGCCACGACCGACACGGACGCGACAGGATGGACGGTTACGCCGCAATACCGGATGCGCAAGAATGTTGCGGTATCGGACGGAACGGCGGTAGTGGCCGACGTGCGCGGTCATGCGCGCGTGAAGCAGGCCGGACTGGAACACAGCATTAAGCTCACGGCGGCAGATGCGACTCTGGTTGACCTTGACCGCATCGAGGCCGAAGTAGAAATGATCTCCAACAGCAAGCCCGCGTTGCGGAGCGTTATTGGCTCATGAGGGAATACGGAACTTCCATAGCACCATACTTGGTGAAGGGACTGAAACCCTTTGCCAACATGCCGCGCAATGCGCAGTACCTGGAAGACATGACCGGCCTTATCCCGCGTCCCTTGGTTGCGGAAGGCCCGCCGAAAATGACATATGGAGTAACCGATCCGTACGCGGCAACTGCAACATGGCCTTTCCCGCAGTATTTTCGTGGAGAACACGGCAAGTTCATCGGTTATAACAAGACGTTTTATCGTGAATCCGGCGGCGCGATACTCACAACGGATACCGAGATCGAATTTGACGAGATTTCATATCTTGCCCAAGTAGGCACTGCGGGCAGCGGGAACGGCCAATACAACACACCGAAGGGCGCGGCGACGTGGGCGGCGTCCACCTTCTACTATACGGCGATAACGGACAGCGGAAACAACCGCGTTCAAATCCTCAAGAACAACGTATACGATAGCAAGTTTGGATCGTCTGGAAATGACCCAGGAAAGTTTTATGCCCCGTGCGGAATAATCGTGGCCGAAGTTTCCGGAACCAAGCATCTATGGGTAGTGGACACAGGCAATAATCGCGTACAGGTATTCAGCAGTGCCGGAGTTTATGAGACGACATGGGGAACTTACGGATCTGCCGATGGACAATTCACAACCCCAAAGTACGCTGCCTATTACGATAACGAAATATACATCACGGACACGGGGAACAACCGCGTCCAAGTGTTCAATATGTCTGGCGTTTTTCAGAGAAAATGGACCGTTACTAACCCGCTTGGCATTTATATTTCCAGCGCGAATGTTTACGTCGTATCCGGGACGGCGGCAAAAATCAATCTGTACAGCACAACCGGAACGCTGATAAGCTCCATTACGGATCAACTCATTTCCCCGCGCGACGTGACAATTTATGCCGGATTGATTTACGTCACGGACGGCGCGTATGTGCGCGCGTACACCGATGCGGGAAAGTATCGTTTCTCGCATACATTCACATCTCCTATGGGATTGCACAACGATTCAACGGCAGGCAGGATGTATGTCGTTCGCGAAACGGACTCATACCTGACCAATTATTTATCTGGACAATCCAACACGGATGACCTTTGGCAACTCGCCACGTTTCAGGATGCGTACTACGCCACGAATGGCGCTACGTTCCGCTTCTACCACGGCAAGGACGACGCGGATATAGGCGTATCCATGACAACCAAAGTGCGCGCGCTGTGCGCCCATGACGGGCGTTTGCTCCTTGGCGGGCTGTCCGGTACGTGGTTTTCCGGCGCGAGGTGGACAACCATCATGGATGTGTGGCGCGAGACGTTGCCCCCGGACGTGCGCGCGAATGTCAATTTGGCATGGGGCGAACATTGGGTAGTGTGGGGCGCGCGCGGCGGTGGCGCGGCGGATTACCCAGATTACCTGCTTATGGCGACGATCGGCTGATACGGCGCAGGCGGCTTCGATGAAGTAGAGGAACTTATCTGGACGGCTATCGAGGACGGCGAGATCGGCCTTTGCCCCGTGCGCAACGTATCGCAACTTCACATACTGAAATCCCTTGGCGCGCGTGTGATTGCGTATGGCGACTCGGGCATCAGCGAACTCTCCGTAGCGTCTTCGCCGTCGCCCAGGTATTGGGACAAGGCGATAGTTCCGTTTGGCGTTTCGGGGCGCGGCGCCGTGGGCGGGTGGGACAACGAGCACGTGTTGATTGGCGCATCGGGACACCTGTATCGGTTCCCAGGCAACGCGCTTGCCCCGCGCCTGTTGGATTATTCGTGGATTTTGGGCGATATGGACCTCGACGCGGTAATCATTTCGCACGATTACACGGAAGATTGCTACTGGATCGCGGACGGAAATGTATGCTTCGTACTGACCAGTCAAGGGCTGGGCGGCCCGGTGGACAAGATGCCGACCGGCGTTTTCCGTGACGCTGCCGGGCTACACGGCTACGCCTACGAAGTGGCGCAAACGGGCATCATAAACGTCACCACTTGCCCCATAGACTTTGCGGA
>CAIYET010000433.1 GCA_903925285.1 Candidatus Hydrogenedentota bacterium
CAGAAGGGGAGGAACATGAATAGCCGTGGGTGCAACCCACGGGCACAAATGCTTAACCACCGCCCCTGAAAGGGGCGCCCATGGAGCACGATGTCAAGCTTTATTAACAATGATATGGACATAGTGCGCCCCTTCCAGGGGCGATGGATGTCGGTTTTGTATCCGTGGGTTGCACCCACGGCTATTCATGTTTTTCCCCTTCGGGGAAACCGAATCGAAACGATAATCTCGTGTGAAAGCGAAGATGAAGTACGCTAAATCCGGAAGAGCCGGTCTTGTTATGAAAAGAATCAGTCGGCGGACGATGCTACAGGCATTGGGCGCGGGGTTGGCAGGTGGCTGGGCGTTGGATGGGTATGCGACGGCGGAGTCGCGTCCGAATATCGTGTTCATCCTCGCGGACGATTTGGGTTATGGCGACCTTGGCTGTTATGGCCAGCAAGTCGTCCGGACGCCGAATATCGACGCGATGGCTGCCGAAGGCGTGCGATTCACGCAATGCTACTCGGGCAGCACCGTCTGTGCGCCGTCGCGGTGTTCGCTGATGACGGGCATGCACACGGGCCACGCGTTCATTCGCGGCAATGCGACGATCCCGTTGCGTCCGAACGACCGGACGGTGGCTGAATTGCTCAAGCAGGCGGGGTACGCGACGGGACTTGTCGGCAAGTGGGGCCTCGGCGAGCCGGACACGACGGGTGTCCCGAACCGGAAAGGTTTCGACGAGTTCTTCGGCTACCTGAACCAGGGCCACGCGCACAACGGCTATCCGACGTACCTCTGGCGTAACGAAACGCGCGTGCCCATCGAGGGCAATACCGAGCAGACGGATAAGCACGGCGTCTGCGCCGAGTGCAAAACCTTTGCGAACGATCTCTTCACGGAGGAGGCGCTGTCGTTTCTGGAGCGCCACAAGAGCGGCCCGTTCTTCCTGTATCTTGCGTACACGATCCCGCATGCGAACAACGAAAGGGGCGCAGCAACGCGCGACGGCATGGAGGTCCCGGATTACGGCGCGTATGCGAACGAGCCGTGGCCGAATCCGCAGAAGGGCTACGCGGCGCTCGTCTCGCGTCTGGACCGCGATGTCGGGCGCGTGACTGCGAAGTTGCGCGAACTGGGCATCGACGACAATACCGTCGTCTTCTTCACGAGTGACAACGGGCCACACAAGGAAGGTGGCGCAGACCCCGATTTTTTCCACAGCGCGGGTCCGTTGCGCGGGTACAAACGCGCGTTGTATGAAGGCGGCATTCGCGTGCCGATGATCGCGCGGTGGCCTGGAGTCGTCCCAAAGGGGCGTAGCGACGCGGTCTGGTCGTTCTGGGATTTCATGCCGACGGCGGCGGAACTGGCGCATGCGCCCATGCCGAAAGGCATCGATGGCCGTTCCGCGTTGCCGCTATTGTTGGGCGAGTCGCGGCGGCTTCACGAATACCTGTATTGGGAATTCCACGAAGGGGGTTTTGTCCGTGCCGTGCGCATGGGCAATTGGAAGGCGGTGAGTCCCGGCAAGGACAAGCCGCTTGAACTCTACGACATGTTGACCGATATCGGCGAGACCAACAACGTTGCCGCCGGGCATCCCAAGGTTGTCAGGCGGATCGAGGAACGTCTCGAATCGGCACGGACCACCTCCGAGCATTGGCCCGTCAAATGAGAAAAGACCTTCCAACCACATGGAGACACAGCGTGATAGCGTTCTGCATATTGGCCATTATGTTTGCCACGCATGCTTCTGAACCCTATATTGGCGATACGGAACCGTTGGTCGTGCACATCGAGGCGCTCGAACCGGCGATTCATGGGCCGCGCGTGACGGGTACGACGCCGGGGCGTCCGTTCATCTTCCTGATCCCCGCGACGGGCGAAGCGCCGTTGTCCTTCGCAGCGCAAGACCTCCCAAAAGGGTTGAAGCTGGATGAAACGACCGGCATCATTTTCGGCGCGGTGCATACCGCAGGCAAATACATGGTTCGCATCGAAGTCCGTAATGCCAAAGGCCATGCATCGCGCGATCTGGCGATTATCGCCGGCGAACACATGCTGGCGTTGACGCCGCCGATGGGTTGGAATCCGTGGAACGTATGGTCGCGCGACATCGACGACGCGAAAGTGCGCGACGCGGCGGATTGGATGGTAAACAGCGGTCTGGCCGCGCATGGCTACCAGTATGTGAACATCGACGATTGCTGGGAAGGCCAACGCGATGCGAACGGCGTTATCCACTCCAACGAACGTTTTCCCGACATGGGCGCGCTGGCCGATTACATCCACACAAAAGGATTACGCTTCGGCATCTACTCGTCGCCCGGCAAAGAGACCTGCGCCGGGTATCCCGGCAGCCTCGGCTTCGAACAGCAAGACGCAAAGACTTACGCGGAATGGGGCGCGGACTACCTCAAGTACGACTGGTGCTCGTACAAGGTCGCGTCGATGAATCTCGCCGAGATGCAGAAGCCGTTCGAGGTCATGAGCGAGGCGCTCGATGCGTGCGGACGCGACATCGTCTACAGCCTGAGCCAGGCCGGCACCGCGAACATCTGGGAATGGGGCGCCGCGCTCAACGTGAACCTCTGGCGGACGACCGGCGACATTCGCGACACCTGGGAAAGCGTTTCGGGCATCGGCTTTTCGCAAGTCGGCCACGAAACCTACGCCGGGCCGGGCCATTGGAACGACCCCGACATGCTCGTCGTCGGCTGGCTCAAGTGGCAAAAAGGCCCGACGCATTTGACGCCCACCGAACAGGTGGCGCATATCTCGCTGTGGAGTCTGTTGGCCGCGCCGTTGCTCGTTGGGTGCGACATGGCGAAACTCGACCCGTTCACGCGCGACCTGCTTACCAACGACGAAGTCATCGATATCGACCAAGACGCGATGGGCAAATCCGCGTCGCGCGTCGCGCAATGCAATACGATTACCGTCATGGCCAAGTTGCTTGAAGGTACGTTCGCCGAACGTTGGTTCAATCGGGAACCGCAAGCGTGGGGCGACGTATGGGCGCGTCCGTTGGGCGACGGCACGATGGCCGTCGGCCTGTTCAACCGAGGCGAAATCCCCGGCGTCATCGCGACCACCTGGGATGTGCTCGGACTCGAAGGGCCGCAGCCCGTACGCGACGTGTGGCGTCACAAGGACCTCGGCGAGTATGATAGTAGTTTCAGCGCGAAGATCCCGCCGCACGGAGCGGTGCTGTTGAAGATCGGGAGACCGGCACTTAGGAAATAGGACGAATAGGACGGATAGGACTTATAGGCCCTATTTGTCCTATGAGTCCTACGATTACGAAGGAGAACATCGCACCATGGACATGGAGCAACGATATCAAGCGCGCCTGAAACGCTATGTCACGGCGATGCGCAACGAGAAGCCGGACATGATTCCGATCCGTCCGTTCGCGGCCGAGTTTACCGCGAAGTACGCCGGCTTCGACTGCCAGGAAGTCACCCACGATTTCTCGAAGGCCTTCGAAGCAGCGCGGAAGTGCGCGGCGGATTTCGACTGGGACGCGGTGGTCGGCAACATGGTCTACGTCTGGACGGGTCTCACGCAAGCCATCGGACTCAAATATTACGGTGTGCCCGGCATCGACGTGCCGCCCGACACCGGATTCCAGTTTCGCGAGCCGTCCGAGCAAAACGCCCATATGCGCGAGGACGAGTACGCGCTGCTCACCGAAGATCCGACGGGCTTCCTGTTCAACGTGTGGCTGCCCCGCGTATCGGCGGACGTTGTTGCGCCCGGCACGCCCGCGACGTTCCGCAACAACCTGTCGTTTCTCAAAGGCGGCATGGCGATGATGAACTACTTCGGCGGATTCGGCACACAGGGCGCGCAACTCCGCGCCGAGTCGGGCACCGTTGGCGCCATATCGGGCATCCTCAAGGCGCCGCTCGATATCCTCGGCGACAAACTGCGCGGCTACATCGGCCTGACCATGGACATCCTCATGCGCCGCGACGAAGTGCTCAAGGCCTGCGAGGCGCTCATGCCGCATCTGCTATGGGTCGCGCTATCCGGCGCCGACCCTGACAAGAACGTTCCGATTACGATCTGGATGCATCGCGGCTGCGTGCCATTCGTTTCGAAAGATGTCTTCGACCAGATCTACTGGCCGACGCTCAAACCGATCATCGAGGAAATCTGGTCCAAAGGCCATCAAGTGCTCTTCTACGCCGAAGGCGATTGGACTGCGCATCTCGACCGCTTCGCCGAGTTGCCCGAAGGCAGCATCATCTATCACGTCGACCGCGCGGACATCTTTGAAACACACCGCGTGCTCGGCAGCAAGTTCTGTCTGAGCGGCGGGATTCCAAACTACCTGCTCGGCGTCGGCACGCCCGACGAAGTCCGCGCGTACTGCAAGAAAGTCATCGACGGCGTCGCACGCGACGGCGGCTACATCATGGACGCCAGCGCGATTATCCAAAACGACGCCACGATCGAAAACGTCCGAGCCATGACCGATTTCACCCGCGAATACGGAGTCTACTAACGAAGGGGCCACTTATGGAAACCAACGACACGAACCAGCCCATCGCGCCGAACCGCAAACCCGGCGTGTGCATCGCTTGGGAAGACAAACGCCGCGAACTCGCCGAAATCAAGGGCGACGCGCAACTCGTTCAGAAAATATGGGAAGACACCGACGCCCTCGGCTACGTCTACATCTGGCACTGCCTCGTCTCGTTCTGATCCGTTCGACAGAGACAGATGACTTCTTTCATCTTCCGCAAGAACAAAGAAGTGCCAAACCACTCGATTTCTCTATAGAACCACACCACTGTGGTATTGCGCCGTGCCCGCTTGTTTCCAATTCTCCGCGTTCCTTAGCGTCCTGGACTAGGCGTTGAGATCTTTCCAACGCAGAGGTGCTGAGATCGCAGAGTTTCGCAGAGGGTTCGTTCTCTTACGATTTCGTGCTCGCGCGCTTGCGGCCGCTTATCTTGCGTACCTGCTCTAGGTTGACCATGCGCTCCGGGTGCTCTTTTGCGAACTGACGGAAACGATCGAAGAGCTTTTCCAGGTCGCCTCCGATTTCCCGGTTGAGTTCGTCTTTGATTCGGTATACCTCTCGTAAAATCGGATCGTGCTCCATCTGTCATTCTCCCAGTAATTCCTCAGGCGTGCACACCTGGGGAACAAAGAGTCCTCTACTTTCATTCAGTTGGCGCAAACGCCGCAATGCAAGAACGTTCGCCAAGTGCT
Source organism: Candidatus Hydrogenedentota bacterium (assembly GCA_903925285.1). Classification (GTDB taxonomy): domain Bacteria; phylum Hydrogenedentota; class Hydrogenedentia; order Hydrogenedentales; family SLHB01; genus DSVR01. Next base: position 5,212 of record CAIYET010000433.1, read on the forward strand.
TGAAGTTCCAGGTACACAGATACTCCATCTTGTGAATGCTCGCAAAGGCGAGATGGGCAGCGTCTTCGGCGTTTCCCTGAGGCACGACGCCTTTCTCGATATACAGCTTGATGAGCGCCCGTACCTCGTGCGTCGCATCGAGCAGGGGAAACGGCCGTAGGAACTCGCGTCGTTTTTCCACTTCCTTGCAGTCGCCCCTGCTGGCCTCTTGGATCACGACTTCGGACACGTATATGGCGTAACGCGCCTGGTCCCGCTTCCACCACGTCCGCGTGATGTCTTGCCTGCCAAGCGATATGACGTCGCGCGAAGGTTCCGCCAGCAAGTAGCTGGGTATGGTCGTTTCCATGTATAGGGTTGGCTTGTCCATCTCTGGTTGTTATGATCCGCCCATAATGCCGCGCATGTCAAGAAGTCCATGTGGGCGTTTCACCCGCCCCCGCGCGATAACTTTTTCCTCCGCGCGACGCAGAGTGATTTCATGTTGTTCACAAGTCATGTTCAGCCGTAGACTTGGCGGCGGTGCGCCACCTTCATAACGAGCACCACAAGCATCACGTCGCGCATGTCGGCGGCATCTTCAAACATCCGCAACGCGGCGTATTCATCGGGCGAGATCATGACGGCGACGGCGGCGCAGCCCGTCTCGATGACGCAATCCACGCCCTTGGCCACCTCGGCCAGCGCGGCGGCAAATTTGGGAGAAGGATTCTTCACGCCGTGTCGTCGTTAACCATGATACGGCGTATCTGAGAATGATTATAGCCCGAAACGCCTTCGGACGCAACAGGGGGAACGTGTTCAGGCAAACGACCCCAGACTTTTCTACTTCCGGTTTTTGATGCCTTGCGTGACTATAATGTACGCACGATGGAGGTGAATTGGGATGGCCTACAGCGAGGAACAGGTACGGGCAGCTCAGCGGGGAGATACCGCCGCGTTCGACGCCCTCGTGACATACTTCCATCCGCTGGCGCACGCGCTGGCCTGGAGCCGGACCGGCGACGCCGACGCGGCCGACGACATCTCACAGGAGGCGTGGCTTGTGGTGTGGGCCAATTTTGGACGCCTCCGCCATCCCAAGGCTTTTCCCGTATGGCTGCGTAAAATCGTCGTCGGGTGTGCGAACAATTGGGTCCGCAATACCGTCTATCGCCGAAAACTCGCCGAGGCCATGGCCCGCGTCAAGGGGGTGGCACGCGCGGACGATGCCAGTCCCGCCGAGGCCGTCGCGAAGAATGAGACGCGCGACAAACTATCTGCGGCGATCAAAGGGCTTTCACCCAAGTTGCGATTGGCCATGACCATACATTTCATCGAGGGATGCACCGTCTTGGAGGGCGCCGCCGTCCTGGGCATACGGGAGGACGCAATGAGGAAACGCCTGCACATGGGCTGCGACCAACTCCGGGCACAGTGGTTCGAATTACCGAGGGACACGACCATGGCCTTGGACCGCAAGAAGAAAGTGGCGGCTAGCAACGTCCTAGCAGGCATCGCCATGGGACCGGCCGTGCCCGGGTTCGGGCGATCCGCAGCTTCGTTCTCGCAGTGGAACATGGCGTTACGACACGTATTAGATGGAGGATCGCTCGTTTCGTTGCACACTTTCGGACTTGCTACCTCGTTCGTCGAGGTGGTTATTGTTCTGGCCGTTGCACTGACGGCGGTGGGGGCTGCGGGACTGCGGTTCCTGCCAGCGTCCCATGACGCCCAATCGGCTGCCATGCAGCAACCGCAACAAAGAAATTCGGGGGGGTACGAAGGTTCGGGCATTGCCATCAAAGGCGTTAAAGATCCGGTGAACGGGCAACTGTCGCACTTGCTGGTGCTCGAAGTGTTGCCAGGCCACCCCGCAGCCAAGGCGGGGTTGCAAGATGGGGATCGCATCTTGCCCGCAGTCGTGGACGGCAAGCCTTGTATTCCTCCGTTCCGTGGTCCGGCAGGCACATCGCTGCACCTGACCGCCCTGCGTACGCAGCCGAACGGAACCGAGGTGCGGATGGACTTCGAGATCGTCCGCGACTTTATACCCGCATCATTCGCCGGGAAATATCCCTTCGTCTGGCTCATACGCGACCGCCGAGTTGTAGATGGCGCCGTCAATTAGCGTGTCGGCCATAATTAGGAATTAGGAATTAGGAATTAGGAATTCCTCATTACAGGAGGTCTTCATCATGAATACATTTCGCACGCAACGAAGCTGGCGTATTCTGGCGTTTAGCGTGGCGCTCGTCGCCCTCACCCTCGCCGCCCACGCCGTCGTCGTCACCTTCCCCGACCCGAACCTTGATGCCGCTATCCGTAAGGCGATCAGCAAACCGGCGGACGATATTCTTGACACCGACTTGCAGGGACTGAGATCGCTCGGCGCCGATCATAAAGACATCGCCAACCTATCGGGTATCGAGTACTGCCTTGGCCTCGCGAACCTGAGCCTTTACGACAACCAAATCGTCGACATAAGCCCATTAGCCAGTCTCACCAGCCTCGATACGCTGTGCCTCGACAACAACCAGATCGTCGACGTGACCCCGCTGTACGGTCTCACCAACCTCACGCGGCTGAAGCTTCACGACAACCAGATCGTCGACGTAAGCGCGCTGGCCGGTCTCACCAACCTCGATACGCTGTATCTCGACAACAACCAGATCGCCAGCGCGATCCCGCTGGCCGGTCTCACGAGCATCGAGTGGTTGTACCTTACGGGCAACCAGATCTGCGAAGTGAGCTCGCTGCTGGGTAATGCCGGGCTTGGCGCGGGCGACTGGATCTATCTGAATCGCAACCCACTATCGGCGCAGGCCTGCGCAGACATCAATGTCCTGCGGGACCGTGGCGTCGCCGTCGCGCACGATCCCTGTGGCGGGGGTGAAGGTAAAGTCGTCACCTTCCCCGACCCGACCTTCGAACACATTATCCGGCAGGCGATCAACAAACCGACGGGCGATATTTTCGACAGCGACTTGCTGGGGCTGGCGGTGCTCAACGCCGATTACGCTAGCGTAGCCAACCTATCGGGCATCGAGTACTGCGTGAACCTCGTGTCGCTGTACCTTTTCAACAACCAGATCACCGACCTAAGCCCGCTGGCCGGTCTCACCCGCCTCACGGAGTTGGCCCTCGGCCCAAACATAGGAATACCATACGACATGCTGGCCGGTCCTACCGGCCTCACGGGGCTGGGCCTCGAGTACAACCAGATTGTCGACGTGAGCCCGCTGGCCGGTCTCACCCGCCTCACGATGTTGTACCTCATGGGCAACCAGATTGTCGACGTGAGCCCGCTGGCGGGTCTCACCAGCCTCGAGTACCTGCTGATTGGCGACAACCAGATCATCGACGTGAGCGCGCTGGCCGGCCTCACCAGCCTCGAGTACCTGTTACTCCAGAACAACCAGATCATCGACGTGAGGGTGCTGGCCGGTCTCACCGGTCTCATGTGGCTGATCCTTGACGGTAACCAAATCGTTGACGTGAGTCCGCTGGCCGGTCTCACCAGCCTCACGTGGCTGTTCCTTGACGGTAACCAAATTGTCGACGTAAGCCCGCTGGCCAGCCTCACCAGTATCGAGTGGCTGTTCCTTAACAATAACCAGATCGTCGACGTAAGCTCGCTGCTGAGAAATGCCGGGCTTGGCGCGCCGGACAGAATCTCCCTGTCTGGCAACCCACTGTCGGCGCAGACCTGCACGGATATCAGCATCTTGGAGGCCCGCGGCGTCGATGTCAGTCACGATCCCTGTGTTGGGGTCGGTTTCGTTTTCTATGAAACGCCTCAAAGCGGCCGGTATCGGCAAGGCGATTCACTCACATTGAGAGTTGCTTTCGTCGGCGAGGTGGGCACTCCGCTGCTCCAATGGACAAAGAACGGCGAGGCCATCCCCGGCGCAATAACCGATACGTACTCGATAAATCCACTCACGGTCGATGACACGGGTGCTTATCGTGTCTGGGTGACGGATGAAGCCAAAGCACTAAATATTACGCCACCGGCGATCGTCGCTGTAACAGAGGCGAGTCCGTTGCCTCTTGCAACTCCGTTAACCGAACTCTTTTCTTTAGCGGGAATCGCTCTAGCGGCAACGTTGGTCATGCGACGCATGAAGAAGGGTCCAGCCTTCGTCGTGAATGAATAGCGTGTTCTAGCACAAGACGACGTCATATTGCACGGGGTGGTGTCATGAATGAACGTTTTTGTGCTCTACGGCCTTTGCGTTGGCGAGATCCCAACGCGGAGGCGCAGAGAACGCCGAGATTCGCGGAGACAGTTAAGTAACCGCAACAGGATGGCGATCCGTGGGCGATATAAAATCTTTACTGACTCGGTCTTCTTATCGCATAACGGCAGAATCGCTGCCTTGCCCGTCACCTGCTTGCCTGAACACCGCCCGTTTCGTTATCCTTCAAATTGCCCGGCGCGATTCGTGCCCATACGAGCTTCCAGAACCGCCTTGGCACGGCAAAAAAGGAATAAACGAAAAAAGAGTCGGTTTGTGTGCTATATATATAATACATCTCGGTCGCAGAAGCCCGTTTTTGGACAGAAACTAGGATAATGCCCGTCGGGGGAGATTTCGACTGTGTTCATGATTCCACGGCGTTGGGCGCACACGTATTCCGGCGAATGGCGCGATATCGCGCGATGGTCTACCGGCGACGACGCATGGGCGCCCGCCGTTCTCGATGAATGGGAGCACGCCTTTGCAACGTTCGTCGAGATGCCGCATGCCGCCGCGATCAATTCGGGACGCCGCGGAATGGCGGCCATTCTCGAACACTTTGGGATCGGCGCGGGCGACGAAGTCGTTGCACCCGCCTACACCCTCGGCGAGATGCTGCCGGTGATCCAAGCCACGGGCGCGACGGTCGTGCCCGCCGATATCGATCCCGATACGATGAACGTGACCGTCGATAGCATCGCGCGACGCGTGTCGCCGCGCACGAAGGCGATCATCGCCCTGCACGTGTTCGGCGTGCCGTGCGACATGCCGGGGATCATGGCGCTCGCACGCTCGCGCGGGATCCGCGTCATCGAAGACTGCGCGCATGCCATCGGCAGCCGACTCGAGGGCCGCCACGCGGGGACTTTCGGCGACGCGGCGTTTTTCAGTCTCGAAATGAACAAGCTCGTCAATACCTTCGGCGGCGGAATCGTCGTGTCGCGCGATGCGGATCTCATCGCGCGTGTCCGGCAAGCGAACGCCGCGCTGCCGTGCAGCATGGACGCGTTGCGCGAGAAAATACGGACCACGCGCATCGAGCGCATGCTGTTCCGTACGGGACTGGCATTCCCACTCCTGTACCTGCTCGCTACGCCGCGATTCCACGCGTTGATGAGCCGCTCGTACCGTGGTGCGCAAGACGTCCGCCGTAGCGTGTACCGGTACTCGAGCGTCCAGGCGCGGCTTGGTCTCGCAAAACTCGCAACGTTGCCCGAACGCGTCCGCACACGCTCGCAACACGTCGAACAACTCCGCGCGCTGCTGCGAAACGACATCCGAATCCAGCGCGTCCCCGAAGGCGCCGAAGCGTCCTGGTACTTCTGCACGGCCATGTTGCCACGCCCCGCCGCGCCCATCCGCAAACGCCTCCTGTTGCACGGCATCGACGCGGCCGTCGAAGGCGAAGTCATGGACAATTGCGCCCAACTCCTCGGCTACACCGATTGCCAAAACACCAACGCCGTCTACCCCCGCGCGATTGCCCTACCCATGTTCGACGGCCTCACCGAAGCGAATGTCGAACGTATCGCCAAGGCGCTAAACAGGGCGATTTGAATTAGCAGCCCTCGCCTTCTTGTGGTAGACTTGGATTGGCGAGTATGACTCTGAACGTTCCAAGGAAGAAAGTCGATGACGGACATTCTGGTGCGCATTAAGCGCGCGGTGCTGAAAGGGCAGTATATTTTTAGCGAAAAGGCGGCTGTGGAGATGGAAGCAGACCGCATTACCGAGCAGGATGTCGTGGAATCCATCTTGAACGCTGTAGCCATCTATAAGACATTGCGTTCGCGTAGTCCGGATCGCATGTATGCGCGCGAGCGTCTTTACGTTATTCAGAGCACCAACCTAGACGGATTGGCCATTTACACTAAAGGGAAACTCGTATCGGACGCGGAAAGCGACACGTTCTATTTCCTGATTTCCTCGAAGCGAGCGTTATGAGAGGACTTAGCAAATTATGGATATCAAGCATTGCCCTTCGTGCGGAAGTAGTCGGATTAAGAAAGTTCGCGGTTCTTTGTCCCGTACTTTCGAAGGCGAGAGCTATACGGTGCCGAGCCTGACATATCACGAGTGTCCGGATTGCGGCGAACGTGCGTACGAGCCGGATGCCGTACGAAAGATTCAGGCGAAGTCGCCGGCATACCGCAAGGAACTCGCTGTACGATAGCCTGTGCATGATGCCTCTATCAGTTGTAGGCATCCGCTCTCCCAAGGAGATCGTGTGATGGCCACAAAGCCAAAGACGTTCGATTGCGTCGAGATGAAGAATCGCATTCAGGCGGAATTGCTGGCCGAAAAGGAACGGTTGGGCGAGGCAGAGGTGAAACGACGTCATCGCGATTGGCTGGCGAATTCGGAGGATCCGCTGGCTGTATGGTGGCGGTCGGTGGCGTCCGCTCGCGAGAGAGACTCAAAGCCCTGCTCTTGAGCCTATCACGGCAACGCTTCGGCCAGGAGTTCGGCGATGTGGATGGGGCGCGCATTGCTGAGGTGCGTGATTTGCTGGCGGCAACTGGTGCCGGAGGCGACGACGCGCGTGCCGGGCTCGAGCGCGTTGACCTGTTGGATAAGCGGCTGGGCGACTTGTAGCGAGAGGTCGTATTTCGTGCGCAACGCGCCGAAGCTGCCGGCCATGCCGCAGCAGCCGGTATCCATGAGTTGGGCGCGGCGTTCGGGCAAACGCGCGGCGAGTTTCGCCATCACGCGCACGTCGATGAGCGCCTTCGCGTGGCAATGGGCGTGGATCGCGACCTCGGCGGACTCGCTGCGAAACGCGATCGCGTTAGGCTCGCGTTCGAGTAACTCTTCTATGAACGTCTCGAACAGAAAGCACCGTTTCGCAAGGTCGTCCGCGCCGACGATCTTGAGTTCGCGGTAGTCGCCGCGAAACATCGAGTAGCACGACGGCTCCATGAACACGACCGGCATGCCGCCGTCGCGCAACCGTGCGACGTTGCGTTCGCCAAACTGCTTGGCGACATCGAGACGTCCGACGCTGAACGCCGGGCGTCCGCAACAGGACGTGCCCTTCGGCAAGACGACCTCGTAGCCCGCCGCCTCCAACACGCGGACAGCCGCGATGCCGATATGCGGCTCGTAGTATCGCACCGAGCAATCGTCCCACAGCATAACGGGGCCGCGTCGTTTCACGCCGTTGGCCGCGCGCCGTGCGAACCAATGATCGAAGCGCTCGTTGGCATACCGCGGCAACGGACGCTTCGATGCCAATCCGACGGTCTTTTCGAGCAACAGACGTGACGCGCCCGTTTGCAACATCGCGTTGGCGAGGCCCGGCGCGAGACTGCCCATCTTGCCGAGCCAATCGAAGCGGCTGACGATCCGTTCGAGCAGGCGCACACCATGTTGGCGCTGGCGCGCGTAGAGCAGTTCCGCTTTCAGGAGCGCGAGGTCGACGTTCGACGGGCATTCCTTCTTGCACGCCTTGCACGACAGGCAATTGCTCAGCGCCATTTCGAGTTCTTCGCACGCGAGCGGATCCGTCGTCGACATGCGCCCATCGAGCACGGCGCGAATCGTGTTTGCGCGGCCTCGCGTACACATGATCTCGTCGCCCGTCGCGGGGAACGTTGGACACATGGTCGGCGGGTCTTTACGGCAATCGCCGCACCCGTTGCACTGTTCGAGGTTGCCAGCAAACGACTCGTCTTTCGACGCGAACGCGAGCATCGGATCGAATGGCGTTGGGATCGCGTAGCCGTCGCCCCAGCGCAGGGGTTCGTCGATTCGCGCGCCGTTCGGGAAGACCTTGCCCGGATTCATGAGGCCCTTCGGATCGAACACGGCCTTGATCGCCTTCATGGCGTCGATGAGTTCGCGGCCCAGGTGTTCTTCCATGAACTCGGCGCGCGCGATGCCGACGCCGTGTTCGCCCGTGAGCGAGCCAGCGAACTCTTTGGTTACAGTCGAGATGCGCTCAGCGAGTTGGCGGTACCGTGCGATACTGCCGGCCATGTGCAAATCGATGACCGGGCGAACGTGCAACAACCCCGACGCCGCGTGGCCGTAGAACGACATTTCGAGACCGAGCGGTTCGGCTGCCGCCTTGACCGCCGCGACGTAATCGGGCAGCCGTTCGGGCCGCACCGCGACGTCCTCGACGCCGGCGATGGGTTTCGCGGGGCCTTTGCAGCCGCTCAGCAGCGACAGCCCGCGTTTGCGCAAACCCCACACCTCGAGCATCCGCGCAGGATCGGTGCAGGCCGTGAAGCGCAGGCCGAGTGCGCGTTTCGCGAGCGCCTCGAGTCGCGCATCCACGTCGTCGTAGAACTCGACGATGAGGAACGCGCCGCAGGGTTTCGTATCGAGTTCAAGGAGTTCGCGCGCGGCCTTGAATTCGAGTTGGTTGCGCGTCTGGTCGAACAAGACTTGGTCGACATGCTCGATGGCGGCCGGTTCGAGATCGAGCATCGCGACCGTCGCCTGCATCGCGTCCTCGACCGTCGCGAAAAAGACTAGGCCGAGTCCCTTGCGTTTGGGCGGCGGCACAAGCCGGAGCGTCGCCGACCACACCGCGGCGAGCGTGCCTTCGCTGCCAATCACAATGCGCGACAGGTCGCCGGGTGCGCGCAGGCAGTCGTCGAGCGCGTACGCAGGCCAGCGTTTGACCAACGTGTCTGGGAACCGCTCGCGAATCGCGTCCGCGTGTCGCGCGACGATCGCGTCGATCTCGGTGCAAAGGCGCGGCAACGTGTCATGCTTTGCATCGAGGGTCGCGATCGTGCCGTCGGGCAAGATCGCGTCGATGGACGCGACGTGGTCGATGGTCGTGCCGTAGATCGGCGCACGCGCGCCTGACGAATTGTTGGCGATCATGCCGCCCAGCGTCGCGCGCGAACTCGTCGCCACATCCGGTCCGAAACAAAGCCCGTGCGGGCGCAGGAATTCGTTCAACCGATCGAGCACAACGCCCGCGCCGACGCGCACCGTGCGCTGTTCGACATCAAGGTCCGAGATGACCCGCGTGTGCCGCGCAAGGTCGAGTACGAGGCCGTCGCCGATTGCGCCGCCCGCCAGACCGGTGCCCGCGCCCCGCGGCGTGACGGGGACTCCCGCCTCGATAGCCGCGCGTAAAACGGCCGCCGCCTGCCCGGCCGTCCGAGGAAAGGCCACCGCGAACGGTTCGATCTGATAGATGGACGCATCGGTCGCATAAAGCTGCCGCGCCAGATCGTCGAAGCGGACTTCGCAGTCGATATTGTTCGCAAAGGTACGGGAGAATGTTCTACGGACTATCATGCAAGGATGATAGTCCGTTTGGTAAGAGATCCTCAATATTTGGGGTTTGGAGTTTTGGGTTTGTGGTTTTGGGAAGGAAATGCCACAGCTAGTGTAGTGATTCATCCTAGAAAGGCAGTCCAAACACAGATTGCACGGATTTGCACGGATTTCATTCGACCCGAAGCGGCTGCTTGACTCACCCAATGGCCGAGCCGTTCTTGACTGCCGCACAGTTGACACACGAGTGTGTAACCATTTGTTCCAAGGAGCGTTACGCCGTTTTCAATCCGTACTACAGTCTTTCAACTTCCATCATCTTTTCGAAGAAATGTTCCACAAGTCGTTCAATTTCAAATGGAACGCAAGTCATAAGATGGTAACAGCATGAATCAATACACAGAACCCCATACCCCAAACCCCAAACCTCATACCCCAGCAACCGCATTCCCTCTTGTTCACGGTTTCTCAGAAAAGCGTGAGTCCCGTCAGGCATTGCGACACCGATGTGTAACCCATGACACGCGCCAGCGCCAGCGGTGTCAGTCCGTCAAGGTGCGCTGCGGGCATCAGCGGGTCGGCGCCAGCATCAAGCAGCAGGTCGGTCGTGACGGCGTCGCCAGTCAGTGCGGCCCAATGCAGCGGCGTGACACCTTGATGGCTTGCGGCGTTCGAATTGGCTCCGGCGTCCACCAGCATTCCCGCAATCTCGGTATGGCCATTGCGCGCGGCCGAATGAAGGGGCGTTTCGCCGTTTATGTCGCGCAGGTCGGGGTCCGCCCCTTCGCTCAGCAGCGTTTTGACAACATTGCCAAGTCCCATCGCGGCGGATCGGTGCAACAAGCTCGAGTCGCTCAAGTCGACCTCGTGATCGCCGCGCTCTTGTTGAATCATCAGTTCAGTCAGAACACCGTGATCGCTGTGTTCCGCGCGGCTCAGCGGCGTCTCGAACGTCTCGTCCATCGTGTGCAACCATGTATTTCCCATATTCACGTCCTCCGGGTTCACACAAGCATCTGTGTTTTGTCCCGATGTTTCCGGTTCCGCTTCCCGGTCGCGCCAGCAACACTCATGGCATTGGAACGCAACCGGCGTGCCAAGGTTAGGGCGAAGTATAAAGGATGACGGATGAAGGATGAAAGACGAATATGAGCAGGCTTGGTTTATGACCTATGTGAACGCTTCGCCTGAACTGACAGAAAACTGTCATTCAGATAGTCATGTCCGGGATAGTGGCGAATTACTGGATGAGGGATTAGGGCATTCGTCCGCTTCCGCTTGATAGTCATTTGACATGTAAACGTCCTGTAAACGGCGTCTTATCATTTGGGTGTGGATGTGGGAAGATGACCTCGTCAAACAGGAGGTCATGGATGGTGATGGAGACGCAACGTAAGTGCAGGGTTAGGGAATTGGCTGCCGCCCGGCAGGATTGTATATGCTTGGCTTCGATAACCGTGGGCGATTCAATATACGGAGGAGGAACTCGCATGTCAGTGGTGAAGATTGCGCTGATTGGGGCCGGCAGCCGCTCGTTTGGGCCGTCGTCGATCAAGGATGTATTGCTGAGTGAGCCGTTGGCGGAACTGGGTGTCGAGTTGGTTCTGATGGACACGGTTGCCGAGCACTTGAAAGATTCGGATGCCTATGCGCGGCGTGTCGCGGAGAAGCTCGAACGCCGGACGTCCATCACCGCGACGACGGACCTCGATACGGCGTTGCGGGGCGCGCGATTCGTCGTGACGGCCATCGAGGTCGACCGGTTCCTCTATTGGTCGCAGGATTTCCACGTCCCACGCAAGCACGGGTTCCGGCAGGTGTTCGGCGAGAATGGGGGACCGGGCGGATTGTTTCACGCGTTGCGCAACATGACGCCGATGGTCCATATCGCGAAGACGATGGAACGGCTGTGCCCGGACGCGTGGCTGATGAACTTCACGAATCCGGAGCACAAGTTGTGCGAGGCGATCTCGCGGTTGACGTCGATCCGCAACGTGGGTCTGTGCCACGGCGTGTTCATGGGCATGGGCCAGATCGCGCGCATTCTCGAAATGCCCGTCGAACATCTCGACGGCGCGGCGTCCGGCATGAACCATTTCACGTTCTTCCAGACCATTCGCGACCGACGTACCGGCGAAGACCTGTATCCGCGCCTGCGGGCCGCCGAACGCGAGGGCGATTGGCTCCATGACTGGCACGAGATCGGCATGGCGCGCGTCCTGTTCCGCCGCTTCGGACTCTGGCCGTCACCCGCCGCGAACCATTACGGCGAGTACATTCGGTGGGCCGAAGAATTCGTCGCGAGCGAGTGCCAGTATTTCTACGATCCCGCCGACGGACATCCGTGGCAAACGGGCAACGTCCCCGAATTCGTCTATTCGCTCAGCGGCAATGTCACGGGGTGCCCGTGGAAGAAACCCGATCCCGAACCGATGTCGTTCGAGACGAGCAACCTGCTCCATTCCGGTGAACTCGCCGTGCCGATCATGGAAGGTATCGCCTGCGGCGTGCGGCGGCGGCTCGAAGCGGTCAACGTGCCCAATCGCGGCGCCGTGCCCAATCTGCCCGACGATATGGTCGTCGAAATCCCCGCGACGGTCGATGCGTCCAGTATGGCGTCCGAGAGCATGCCGCCGCTGCCAGAAGCGCTCGCCGCCATGATGCGCACGCAGGCAACCATCCATCGACTCCTCGTCGAAGCATTCGCCGAACAATCCAAAGACAAACTCATCCAGGCCATGCTGCTCGACCCAACGGTCGATTCGTACCGCCGCGCCATCGAATGCGTCGACGAGATGCTGACGCTGCAGAAGGATATTCTGCCGCCGTTGAAGTAGGCTGAAGGATGAAGCGAACGTCGAACCAACGTCATCGGATGGTGTCTAATCGAGTAGCAAGTAGCACACCGCTAGTGTCTACTTGCAGAAACAATCTCCATTTTGGAGTGCGGCGGCTTGACGCCGCTTTCATCGTATAGGACGCAAAAGACGTGGAGAAACAG
>CAIYET010000434.1 GCA_903925285.1 Candidatus Hydrogenedentota bacterium
ACGACAATCTGACCTTCAAACAGGTCAAGCAATGCCTCCAGGAGTTCATCTTCAACATCAACGTGCCGACGCGCGTCGGGTTTCAGTGCCCGTTCAGCAATCTGACCTTCGATCTCAAGGTGCCGGGCACGTTGAGCGCGCAGGCGGTCATTTGCGGCGGCAAGGTGATGGACGACACCTACGGCGATTTCCAGGCGGAAATGGACCTGTTCAACGAGGCGTTCTGCGAAGTTATGATGGCGGGCGACGCCAAAGGGCGCGTCTTTACGTTCCCGATTCCGACGTTGAACATCACGAAGGATTTCGACTGGAACACGCCGTCGGTGAACGCGTTCATGCGCACGGCGTGCAAGTATGGCATCCCGTACTTCGCGAACTATGTCAACTCGGACCTGTCGCCCGAAGACGCCGTATCGATGTGCTGCCGGTTGCGGCTCGACATGAAAGAACTGCGCAAACGCGGCGGCGGCCTGTTTGGCAGCAACCCGTTGACGGGTTCGGTCGGGGTGTTCACGATCAACATGCCGCGTATCGCGTACCAATCGCGCACGATGCAGGAATTCAAGGCACGTTTGTGGCGGCTGGTGCAGATTGGGCGCGCCTCGCTCGAACTCAAGCGCAAGGTGATCGAACTCCAGAGCGAACGGGGTCTGTATCCGTATTCGACCAACTACCTGCGCCACGTCAAGGAACAAACAGGCGAGTATTGGCACAATCATTTCAGCACGATCGGTCTCGTGGGCATGAACGAAGCGATGCTGAACTTCATGGGCAAGGATATCGGCACGTCCGAAGGCCAGGCATTCTCGATCGACATCATGAATTACCTGCGCGAACTGTTGCAGGAAATGCAGGTCGAGACCGGCCACGTGTACAACCTCGAAGCGACGCCCGCCGAAGGAACGGCCTATCGCCTCGCGAAGCTCGACAAGGCCCGCTATCCCGAAATCATCGCCGCGGGCAACGGCACGCCGTATTACACCAATTCGACGCAACTTCCCGTCAATTACACGGACGACCTCTTCGAGGTCGTTCGGTTGCAGGACGAACTCCAGGCGATGTACACCGGCGGCACGGTTCTGCACGCGTACCTCGGCGAGAGCATCGACGACATCGAGGTCTGTAAGCGCTTCATCCAAAAAGTCTTCGCTCGTAACAAGTTGCCGTACATGTCAATCACGCCGACCTTCAGCGTCTGCAACTCGCACGGATACCTCCGGGGCGAACAGTTCACGTGCCCACAGTGCGGGTCCGAAACCGAAGTCTGGTCGCGCGTGACGGGCTACCTCCGGCCCGTGGCAAATTACAACGACGGCAAACGTCAGGAATATAAGGACCGCAAGAAATTTGTAATACCGGAATCGGTTCTGTGCGCGGGAAGCGCTTCATGAAAATAGCCGGCATCGAGAAATGCTCGTTCGTCGACTATCCGGGTTATCTGGCGGCGGTCTTTTTCACGCCGGGCTGTAATTGGGACTGCTATTACTGCCACAACCGCGCGCTCGTGGATGGCCATGCGCCGAGGCCGTGGCTCGACCGCGAAGTGGCGCTGGCGTGGCTCGACGAGCGCAAGGATCTGATTGACGGCGTCGTCATCACGGGCGGCGAGCCGACCATCCAAAGCGGTCTCGCCGAGTTTATCATGCGGGTCCGTGCGAAGGGGTACCGCGTCAAACTCGATACCAACGGCTCGCGTCCGGCGGTCCTGGCCGGACTGCTCGAACGGGGCCTGCTCGATTACGTCGCAATGGACGTCAAGGCCCCCATGGACCAATACGACTCGTTCACGGGCGTACATATCGAACATGACGCGATCAACGAAAGCATCGACCGGCTCCTGAACGGCAACATCGATTACGAATTCCGCACGACCGTCACCCCGCAACTTACCCACGCGAACATTTTGGCCATCGCGCGCCGTATCCAGGGCGCGAAACGATACGTCCTTCAACAATACCGCCGCCCGGCGGACGCCTGCGATCCACGCATCGAATCCGTGCCGCATCTCAAGATGTGGCCCACAGAAATCTGGGCCGAGTTGCAGGACCTCGTCGAAGAGTGCTGCCTGCGCGGCTTCGAGATCCCAATCGAAACCGAAGCCGAAGCCCTCGTCGCATAACGCTGCTACGCACTTGTGCCTTGCGACCGAAGAAGATCTGTTGTCGGCGGAACAAATCGTGTAGAGTATGCGTGTAGCGAGACGGTCGATACGGAGAGAATGCCATGAATTCCCAAGTGCAATTGGAGCCCGAAGCCTTGGCGGAGTTTTGCCGGAAATGGAAGGTTCGCGAGTTGTCCCTTTTTGGCTCGGCGCTTCGTGACGATTTCGGTCCCGGTAGCGACCTGGATTTCCTGGTGAGCTTTGAACCCGGTGTTCCCCTCGACATATCCGACTTCCTGGATATGAAGGAGGAGTTGGAGGACCGTTACGGGCGGCCGGTGGATCTCGTGGAAAAAGAGGCGTTGCGCAACCCTTGGAGAAGGGCCGAAATCCTGAAAACACGCAAGGTGCTCTATGCGGCCTGAATGGGGAGATGATTCAGACTTGCGATGTTGATTTTCCCAAGAGTATCTGACAATATGAACTCGTTATGACTGCAATTGTTGAACAGATCGCAGGACAGGTCAAGGCCCTTTCGGAAAAGGAACTCGACGAGTTGCTTTCCTGGCTGGCGGACTATGAACTGGAGACCTGGGACGAGTGGGACAAGGAACTCGAACAGGATTCCCAGGATGGGGGACGCTTGAGTTCGGTGTTGGAACGTGTCCGCTCGGATATCGCGTCGGGAAAAACGAGGCCGCTCGATGAATTCATCGACAACGCCTGATTTCTGGAATTCCTACGCCGATCTCCCACCTGAAGTAAAAAAGAGAGCTAAGGCCGTCTACCGGCTTTGGAAAGAAAACCATCGTCATCCCTCCCTCAGACTCAAGAAGGTAGGCGGCGTTTGGGCCATCAGAATCGGCGAGGGCTACCGGGCGTTGGCAATTCTCGAACACGACACCTTTTACTGGTTCTGGATTGGAGATCACGATGCCTACGAAATGTTGCTGGCAGGACGGAAGGAATCAGCGTCATGATGTCAATTGAATCTATCCCGGATTGGGAGAAACGAATTGCGCGGCAGGATGCGTTTTGGGACTGCGCCGTGATTGATCGGCCGGTCGTTTGCATGGCTGTCGGGAAGGAGAAGCCGGAATGTCCGTGGCCGGCGGAAAAGGCGTATGCCAGTATCCGCGAACGATGGATGGATACCGAACGTGTGGTCGAGCAGGCCGTAGCGGGTGCGCGGAACACGGAATATCTTGGCGATGCGTTACCGACGGCGTGGCCGAACCTGGGACCGGAACTGTTCAGCTCGTTTTTCGGGATGGAGATGGATTACACGGCGGAAAGCTCATGGGGCATTCCGAACCTGCACGATTGGAGCGACGCCGACAGCCTGGTCTTGTCGAAGGATAACCAGTATTGGAAGAAACTGGTCGAGATGACCGATGCGCTTCTCGATGCTGGGAAGGGCCTCTTCTACACGGGCATCTCGGATATGCATCCCGGCTGCGACGCTGTCGCGGCGTTCCGCGACCCGATGCAACTCAACATGGACCTGTTGACCGACCCGGACGAAGTGGCACGGCTCCTGGCGCGCGTCAACGCGGCCTATGCGGACGTGTTCGATTTCTTCTACGGCAAGTTCACGGCGGCGGACCAGGCCATCACGAGTTGGCCGGGGATTGTCTCGTCGAAGAAATGGTACGTGCCGTCGAACGACTTCTCGTGTATGATCTCGAAGGAGATGTTCGACGCGGTGTTCCTGCCGGGGATCGTCGAAGAGTGCCGACATCTCGATGCGGCGATTTATCATCTCGATGGACCGGGCGCGTTGCGCCACCTCGATAGTCTGCTCGAGATCAAGGAACTCAACGCGATCCAATGGGTCTTCGGCGCGGGCAATGGCATCGCGTCGGACTGGATCCCGGTGTACCAGCGCTGCCAGGTCGCTGGAAAAGGCATTCAGATCTTCGCGTCGGCGGACGAGGTCGATTTCCTTGCGTCGATGCTACGCCCCGAAGGCGTCTGGCTCGGGGTGTCCGTCCGCAATCGCGCGGAGGCCGAGGCCGTCCTCGAACGCGTGTCGAAATGGACATGACGCGATTGCGGATTGCGGGATGCACGAAGTGAAAAAAGCGAATGCCCGGCACTTTTGGAATAGCGATTCACCTTCGCCCTCTGTCCTTCCTGTAAACGTCCGGTGCATTACGCGTCCTCGTGGTGTCCTGTCGTATGGACGGGAAATTTGTGCCCGTGCCGGAAATTATGTATAACGGACGCGCGATTCGTAGTACCGGCGCGTCCGGTGGATTTTGGGAACGGTAGGCAAACGGTAAATGCGGAGGATGGTCAAATGTCAGAGGAACTCAAAGCGGCGTTCTTGAATGCAAAGGGTGATGTAGTCACATTGTCGAAGGCTCCGGACAACGACGTGAAACTGCAATTGTATGCGCTGTACAAGCAGTCGACGGACGGGGACTGCACGGGGGCGCGTCCGGGGATGTTGGATTTCGTCGGGCGCATGAAGTACGACATGTGGAAGAAGCTCGAGGGCACGACGCTGGAAGGCGCCATGCAGCAGTATATCGATCTTGTCGGGCAACTGAAGGCG
>CAIYET010000435.1 GCA_903925285.1 Candidatus Hydrogenedentota bacterium
ACGCTCGAAACGCGTAAGATTGCCGACGTGCCCCACCACTACACATGGGGCCGCGGCTTCAGCGTCAACAGCGATGAAACTATGCTGGCGGCCTGCTACTGCCTCGGCGAGGACAAGTACTACACATCGAAGATGCCGCGATACCAATGGATTCAGGAGATCTGGAAGGGAAAACTACCGAACGCGATTTACACAATTGATATTCAGAACGGGAAAATCAACGAGTTTTACCACGAGAACGAATGGCTCGGACACGTGCAGTTCTCACCCACCGATCCGACGCTCATCGAGTTCTGCCGCGAAGGACCGGGGCATGATCTCGACCGCATGTGGGTAGTCCGCTCTGACGGCAGTGGTCTGCGCAAACTCCACGACAAGAAATATCCGCGCGAACTCCAGACCCACGAATTCTGGTCGCCCGATGGGGCCAAAATCTGGTGCGATTTTCAGATGCCGAGTTTGCCAGCGCGCGTCGCGCCTTTCATGGAGGCAGTGACGTATCCCCGGTTTTATCTAGCCTCTGTCGATACGCGGACGGGTGCACGACATAAAAGTTGATCACGCTGCCTTGGTGGTGGGTCTGCGGCTCTCCCAGTAGTTCTCGAAGCCATTGGATTCAAGGCAACAGCGCAGGGCGATGATGGCGTCGGCTCCGGGCACGCTCCAATGCATCCCGGAACACTTGAGTCGTTCCCCGATGAGGCTTCGGCAACCAGCCTCGACGACACCGGAGCCGATGAACAATCCTTGTTCTCGGAAGAACCGATACCGCATGCGCTCGCGGTTGGTGTTGAAGTATTCGATGGTGGTGGTGAGGAACTCTTTGCTCTTGCCTTCGAGCGGGACTTCGCGCAGGGCCATGGTCAGGGCGGGAATGTCGCCGTCCCATAGCAGGTCGCTGAAGGGCTTCTGCCACGTTTTGCGCGCCTTTTCATCGTATGGAAACACGAGCTTGCCGATGCCGGAGAGATGTTCGTGGGAGTGACAGTAGTCAACAATCTGGATGGCGGTGGGGAAGTATTCGCTGGCCAAGTTCCATATCCAGACGGCTCCGTCGCCCAGGACGCCAACGCGGCGGGCCTGTTCGAAGCCTCTGCGCACGGCTTCGGCCAATAGCCGCGGGCCGAAGGTGTCCACGGATTCGATTTTGCCGACGTACGTGGTGGAATGGGCCTGTCGCACGGGATTGCCTTTTTCGTCGGTGGTTACTTGCGTGAACAGCGCGCCCAGCTTGGCTTCGCGCGTGCGGGCAATGCCATCGGCGTGTTTGCCCGCGCGGCCTTGGGTTTCTTTACGGCGCATCGGTACGCCCGTGCCGTCGGCGGCGATATACAGCGTGTCCGGGGTTTGTGTGGAGGTCGGCGGCTGTCCATCGAGTACGGTGAGGATGTTTTCTTCTTGCCGGGCGAGAATGTCTTTTCCGATCGCTTCGGCCACGCGTTCGACGTCTTTGGCGCCCACGCGCACGCCGCCTAATTTGTCCAAGAACCCCGCCGCTTTCTCGAAACAGAGTTCTCCGCCCGTATCGGCCATGGCGCGCCGCAGCCCCGGAGAAAATCCGGTATTCACGATATCGAGCACGAGGTCCTCCGGGCTGCGCCACGTTCCACAAGACGTGCATTGCTGGTGGGTGTGCATGATGCGTGTGTTCCCTACGAGGGACCGAACGGTCTTGCTCTGGCGTTTCTTGTCCTGAAAGGTTCCGCCACAGGAGCAAGCGCGTCCCAGCGCCCGTCCATCCTCCAGTTCTAGCAGGCCCGCTAACACGTGCGTGCCGCACTCCAGCATCACCTCGCGCGTATAGCACTCCAGCGCCTCCAGGTCATAACTTCCGTCGCGTGCTCGATCCCGGAACGCCGCCGCTATCAGGGTCTCGATTTCCCGCGCGACTTCGCTCTGGACGCGCGCCGTAATTTTTTTTTAGGCGCGCCGTCCTGTACAGGCGTTGCGTCCCCCTCTTGCGCGGGCACCAGGGATTGCTTCATACGTTGGTCGCAGATTTCCTCCTGCACCCTCTGCCAGCGTTTGGACCAATCCAGAAAATGTTTATGCTCCTGGACGTGGCCGCGAGCCATTTCCATGGCGGCAGCCGAAGCCAGATTGATGGTGCGTGTGACGCCTTCCTCCTTGTACGTAAGGATCCGCTGGGGGCCATGGCCGGGGTGCTTGTTGTCTGCACACGCACATCTGGACTTCCCGCACCGGCGATAGCGCTCGATAATCGTCCCGCGGCGGAACTCGCCCATCTCCAACAACTCATCGAGCAACGCATCATACCGCTCACGCAATCCCTCTGGAACTGTTCGCATCGCAATCTCCTTTCTGACAGTATTTGCTACTGACAGAAAGTATGCCAAAAAAAAGAGACCCAATGCAAACTCAGCTTTTATGTCATGCACCCTACGCGGACGTATGAGTTGAAGCGATATCCATACCCGATGCGCTACGCCTCGCGCCATTTCAACATTTCGCAGGACCAAACCATGTTTTGTGGCGACGGCGAAGGGGGAAGCTTCCGCCTGTGCCCCTCCGGCAAATGGAT
>CAIYET010000436.1 GCA_903925285.1 Candidatus Hydrogenedentota bacterium
ACTCGTCGACCGCGACATCGTGCAAAATCACGTCTGTTTGGCCTGTCCAGGGCCAACAGTGTCCGAGGCCCGACGATATGTCTACGCTCTCCTGAGCAGCGCGGTCGGCGGCGGCAGCACGTCGCGCCTGTTCGAGCGCATTCGCGAGACGGAAGGGCTTGCCTACTCGATTTATTCCTTCCATAGTTGCTTTTTCACAGCCGGGATGTTCGGCGTCTACGCTGCCGTCGCACCTGAAAACCTCGAACGCACGCTCGATCTCGTCTTCGAGGAAATCCGCAAATTCCGCGACCAGCCCGTATCCGAGACGGAACTCGAAAACAACCGCGAACATCTCAAAGGCAGCATGTTGATGTCGCTCGAAAGCACCTTCAACCGAATGGCGCGGATGGCCAAGTCGATGCTCTACTACAAACGGCTACTGGGCATTTCCGAGATCATCCGGTCGCTCGACGCCGTCACCACAAGCGATCTCCACGAAGTGGCGGGCGAGATCTTCCGGCCCGAACGCTGCACGATGCTCGTGCTCGGACCCCAGCCAGCCAAGTCGCTTACGGAAATCCACCTGTGATGATACCGGTTCGCGTCGCTTGCAAAATACTCCGCGAGCCTGCCACGGACGACTTGCCCCTGCCCGCCTACGAAACCGAACACGCCGCAGGCATGGATCTACGCGCGGCCGTGCGCGAACCCGTGACGCTAATTTCCGGCGAACGCGCCATGATCCCCACAGGCATACGGATCGCCCTGCCGCCCGGATACGAAGCCCAAGTTAGGCCGCGCTCGGGGTTGGCGTGGAAATATGGGATTACCATCCTCAATTCCCCAGGAACCATCGACGCCGACTATCGCGGCGAGATCCGCGTTATCGCCATCAATCTCGGCCAAGAGCCCTACACCATCCAACGCGGCGACCGTATCGCGCAACTGATCGTCGGTCCCGTTGCCCATGCGCAATGGGAACTCGTCGAGACCCTACCCTCGAGCGCACGGGGCGAAGGCGGATTCGGCCACACCGGCCCGCAATAGAATAGGCTTTAGGCTTTAGGCTTTAGGCTTTAGGCTGCGCCTAAAGCCAAAAGCCTACCAGAGTTCTCCTCCTATCAGTGCCCCAACGGCGGTTCCTTCAGGTAACGCACTTCATAGGCGTAGTGGGCCTTCCCGCCTTTCTCGAGCGAACGAATCTTCGGAAAGAGTTCGAGGTTGACCTGCACCCGCGAGGGGCTCCAAAAGAGCGCCATCGAACCATAATCATCGGGATCGAAGCGCTGTTCGATGCCGAATCCCGCCCGATGGTTGTAGTAGGCGAAGGCTCCGCCCGTCACCGCATTCTTGACGATATCGGTCTGCGCCTCAGTGGGCACGGCTTCCTTCCAGTTCTTGTTGGCTTGTAGCCATTCGGGCGTCTTGACGTAAATGCTCAGGTCATCGGGATCGTCCGAGAGGGTAGCGGCGTCGTATTCGGGGTGCACGTAGGCATCGAAGGGCCGCGAGCCGTTGGCGGTCATAGTAGTCTCGAAACGGATGGCGTCGTCAGCCAAGACGATGTTCCGCTCGATGCGCGTGCCGTCGGCGGTGGTGAGGGTCAGCAATACCCTGTCGGACTGAGCCTGGGCATCGTATGCGACGATGTTCTGTGAGCCGGGTCCTTCGCCCTGGCGCACCCATTCCTCGTATCGGAAACGGTTGAGGGCGCGCGCGGGCTGGATGACGTTGCGGCCTGTGGGTTTGTGGGTCATTTCGACAATCTGGCCGTTGCTTTCAGGCAACAGGACTAGGCGCCATGTCTCGTTCTCGATGCAAACGGCCCTGAGGCCCGCATGGAACTTGCGCTGGCTGTCGATGTAATTGTTGGCGGGAGTCAGTTCGTCTTCCATGGTAACGCCGTACTTCACGCACAAGGCGGCATAGCGATCAAGGAGGTCCGGTTCGAGTCCGGTCAGGTCTGGTCGGCAGACGCCGTTATCGTAAACAAGGCGCATGCTGACGGCGCTGAGTGCGGCGCGGTAGGCGCAGAGGGAAGCCTTCTCGACGCGTGCGCGCACTTCGTCGGATTGCGCGAGGGAAAGCGCCTGCTGGAAATACGCCATAATCCGGCGCGCGGTTTCCGGATTGATGCACAGCGAAGACTCGGTGGGGAAGCAACCCGGGTGGACGCCGGCAGCGCCCACAAGGTCGTGGTAGTAGGCGAGGTAGTCGAGGATGGGCTGTGCCGCCTCGCGGTAGTGCAGGCGGCAGAAGTCCCCGGCCTCCTTCCAACTGTCGCGGCCGGGTTTCCACGGGCAGCGGGACATCGCATAGTTGCGCAGGTCGCTGATTTCGGCGGACATGGAATTTCCGCCGGCCTGCATGAACACGCCGCGCCCGTTGTTCTTTGCGAAATACGCTACGCTTTTGCCGATGCTGCGCAGGTTGGGAAAGGGCAGCAGATAGCCCTTGAAATTGGTGTTGTAGTGCC
>CAIYET010000437.1 GCA_903925285.1 Candidatus Hydrogenedentota bacterium
AAATTCAACGAGTGGCTGTGTAGGCGAGAGGCGTGGACGGCTGTCGAACATGTTTGTGAGCACATCTTGGGTCTGGACGATGATCCGGCACAGCAAGACCAGAATCTCGGCTTCAATGAGAACTCTCAGGAAGCGGCAGTCGTTGACGGGATACTGTTGGATAACGGCATTTTAAGGCACGATGCCCTGAATGACGCCTGGGGATTTGGTCCCATAGAACAGCTTCCCGAATCTCTTCGCGAAACGGCCAAGTACATCCAAAGCGCCGCGGGCGAAAAGGACTTCCTTAAACTATACGCGAAGCTCATCGAGCCGCCATACGGTATACCGAATGGTGTGATCCCCTTACTTCTGGCCGTTGTCATGCGGGCGGATGCTGCAAGGATCGCGATATACCGGCGAGGTGTCGGGGGCCAATTGGCACGTGTGTCGTCGAAGCTGCACGAGGCTCTAGTAGACATGGCCAAAGATCCGAGCAGATACGTCACTCGTTACACGAAGCTGTCAGGCAAGCAACGGTATATATTTAAGGCCCTTGGTCCCGAATCCGGGGTTGCTTTCACAGCTCGGGAAGATCGTGGCGATGCATTCTATGAATACTGCGGTCGTGTGCGTGATGCGCTGATGGCGTGGACTAGCCCACTTCCCGAGGAAGCCCTGTTGGCACCCGACGTAAGCGATTGTCACAAAAAGGTATTCAAACTACTAAGAAGCGCCATACCCCCACAGGTTTCACTCCTGGCGGATGCTTTGCTCGACCTTATTGCCGAGGATCCGTCCACTCATCAAGAGATGGGTTTGGCAGACTCGGAAACTCGTGACTTCCCGGCTACCATACAGCGATGGCGGTCCATACGAGAGCAGATTGAAAGACGGATCACTGGCGTGAAGGCCAGTGTTGATCGAGAAATTATTGACGTAATCGATACGGGATCGCTCAACCCTCGCGCCGATCTGATCGAGGCTCTTCGGCTGATCGAAGGAAGTACTTCGAGCCACGACAATCCACTTCGTGCTATTCGGTCGCAACTGGCCGACACCAGTTCCACACAGGACATCGCAGTCGATGTCGCCGCAGCAGTTGCTCGCAAGTCTCCGGCAAAGCTTACTGCGGAGGACTTCGGCGTTGCCGCTGGCGTACTCAAGATGGCTCGATTGTTTCGAGAATCTAACCGCGGCGCTCGCGTCGTAATCCTCTCCTCGGGAACGCGACTGGAACTGCCGGACCCAATTATCGCGGGGCTGCCGGAACGAGTCGCCTCTGACGTTGCGAAATGGAAACAAGAGTTCGGCGCGGGTAATGAAGCAATCGCTGCATCTGTGGTGAAGGAGCTATTCGAAGACAATACTCAATCGGTATCCCCGTCACCACATGAACAGACGAACGTTGAATTAAGCGATGCCCAAACCGTGGCGGCAACTACATCGTCGGGCAAACCCCAAGTGGAAGCCGTCAAAGAGGAACAACCGTGAGTAGCAGCGCTAGGGTGACGCTCATCTTCGACCCGTTCAGTATCTACGATGGGCACGGTACGCGCATTAGCGGGCTGCAGGCCGAACGGCTTGCCTTTGCTCATATCAGTCGCTGCCTAACGTCCTCGGCGAACGACGATACGGTTGCGCCATTGACTCTTGTCATCGAGGAGTCATCCGCAGCACACTTCGCAACATATAGGCGTGTGAATGGTGTTCATGTCGTCGATTTGGCACCTCGGAACCGAGTGGCGGAGGTCATTGGTCGTGAGCCACCGGCGTGGCTTATCGATCGACTGATCCGCGATTGGGGACTGTTGGGGCGTAAGCCTCCGAAGACCGAGAGCAACATCTCGTGGGAAGCTGTAGTTGCCGAATGGCTCATCCCCGGCGTCAACTTGGCAACGAGCTTAACGGAATGGCTTCGAGCCCTTTCTAATGCCCCCGTAGTTGAGGGTATTGCGACGGTCAATGAACTTCAAGGTTGGTTCGTCTGTAGATTCGAATCGTTCTTGCGTGAGGCCATCGGTAACGATCTAGCGGGCTTAGATCTTGTCGAAGAATTCAGACACATTGCCTCACCGACGGTGTTTGCTAGGAAATGGACCGAGCGCAGAGCGTTGCTTCCACTTGTTGACCC
>CAIYET010000438.1 GCA_903925285.1 Candidatus Hydrogenedentota bacterium
ACCGATTCCGCTCGGCAATCTGGCGCGACAACGCCTCTTTTTGTTGATTCACGAGTCGCAGAGCAGAGTATGCATGCAGGGACGCATGAATGAAACTGAAAAGAACTAGAAACGAACCGGCCGAAAACGTTGTATCCATGATCGTCTTGTGAAAGCGAGTATCCCCGAACACAAACGATTCCCCAAACGCGGCAAGGCTGCCCGTTAGGCCCAGGAATTTCGAGAAGATAATCAGTCCCGCAGCCGCCGTTATGAGATACAACACTCCGCGGCTCGTCGCAACTTGGCGCGCAACAAGAAGGGCAGCAATTGATACGAAGGTGACCGCGAGCAAGCTCGAGATCTCGTCCAGCGATGTATTCCACCCAGGAAGATGACACACCACACTTGCCGCCACCTCCAGGAAGCCGCCCAGGCAGAACAGGGTGATAGGCAGCCACCAGAATCTCATCTGGACCTCACGCCTAACGTCCGCTTCCATTTCTTGCGCAGAGACCGAAGTCATTGCAATTCCTTTCCTGTCAAGATCGCCTGATCGCTGGCGCCGCTTGTCTCGGCTCTATTGCGACGATTTGGTGTTTCTTGGCTTGTTGTCAACTTCAAGGGCAAGACAGGAATGCCGTCCATCATGCGCTCCCTTTCCTTCGCTTTTGCATGGCCTCGAATGTCAAAGCTTTTTGAAACGCCATGTGAAGTAGTTCCATTTTGTATGGTTTGCCAATAAATGCCTGAGGCCGTTCAGTGTGATCTCCATCCATCGCCTGTTCCTCGCTGTAACCACTGGCCAGGATGACTGGAATGCCGGGCGCGATTTGACGCAGCGCCGTCAAGGTCTCCCAGCCGTCCATGCGCGGCATGGTCAGATCGCTCAGTACACAACGGATTTCACCCTGGTGTTGCCGGAACACCTCCACGGCCTCGACACCGTCCCGCGCTTCGAGTACTGTAAAAGAAAGGCGATTCAGCATAAGTGCAACCACCTCGCGAAGCATTTCATCGTCTTCAACTAGCAGCACCGTGCCGCCCAATAGAATCTCTGGGGCTTGGAACGTTTTCGCCGTAGGCCGGGGGATTGTTTGCGTCGTTAGTGGGAAATAGACACGGAAGATGCTCCCGTTGCCCGGCTCGCTCCTCACCGTGATGACGCCATCGTGTGCCCGTACAATTCCACTCACCGAGGCCAAGCCCAAGCCGCGCCCAGTGAATTTGGTGGAGAAGAATGGGTCGAAGAGCACCTCGATATGCTCCGGGGCAATGCCGCAGCCGGTATCCGCCACTTCCAGGCAAGCATAGGCGTTGTGCTGCGTTCGTGAGCCGAACGGAAAGCGGTGCAATTCGGAAATATCGGTCGGCAAAACCTTCTTGACGCACAAACGAACGACACCCGAAGCGCTATCGCACGCCTCCCATGCGTTGGTGAGCAAATTGGCCAAGATCTGTTGAATCTGGTTAGCATCCGCGCTGATGACCTGCCCAGGTAAGGACAAATCGGATTCCAGTGTCACACTCTTTGGCATGATGACCTGGAGCATGGGCAGGTTTCGGCGGCAGGAATCGGAAAGATCCAGCGGTGCGCGTTTGCCGGGTGTTTTCCCAAGATAGGTCAGCATCAGGACGCTCACTTCGGAAGCGCGATTAACCGCCTGCATGGCTTTGGACACGGCATCGAAAAGGTCTGTGCCACTGGGCAGGCCTCCCAAAGCCAGTTCCAGATTGCCCGTTACCGTCATAAGCTGGTTGTTGAAGTGATGGGCAATGGCCCCGGCCATGCGGCCCAGGCTTTCGGACTTCTGGAGTTGCCGGTTTTGGGCCTCCAGTTTTTCTTTCTCCGCTTCCGCCTGTTTGCGATCGGTGATGTCCCAATTCGTGCCGATCATGCGCACGGGCCGACCGGAGGCGTCACGCTGCACGAGTGCGAGGGCACGGATGAAATGGATACTTCCATCCGGCCAGACCACACGAAACTCAGTATTGAATTCTCGCTCGCCCCGCAACGCAAGCTGGATTTCTTCGTCGCCACGCACCCGGTCTTCGGGGTGAAGCCCGGCTTGCCACGATTCGTAAGCGCCACGGAATTGTCCCGGCGCGATCCCATAGAGGCGCAACATCTCATCATCCCAAACCAGCCGGTTGTTGTTCGTGTCGAGGTCCCAGATGCCCACGCCACCCGCGCGCGTGGCGAGCGACAAGCGGTCGTTGGCCTGTCGTAACGCCTCCTGCGCCTTTTTCGACTCGGTGATATCGCTCAACACAATGCGGCACTCGGGTGCGCCGTTATCATCCTTCGCAATGGACATTGCCAGATGCACCCAGAACAGCACGCCGTCTTTTTTTACCAAGCGCAGTTCGCACGACTGCGGTTCACGGGACGTAAAGAGTGTCTTGCGGTGCAGGAAGTATGTGTCCTGGTCTTCTTTGGAAACTAAACCGCCAAACCCTTTTTCGTCCAGCAGCTCGCCCCGCGCCACGCCCAGCAA
>CAIYET010000439.1 GCA_903925285.1 Candidatus Hydrogenedentota bacterium
GCTCCGGTGAAAAATATCTCATCACGCCCGAGTCCGTTGAACGCCATATCGCCTACATCAAGGAAACTGGGGGCGCGGCCGGACGTGCCCCAGCGCGGCCGGACGCGTCCGAGCGCGCCCCCGAATTGCAAACAGATAAGCCTCCGAAAGAGCCCGCGCCCGAGCCCGCCCCGACGCGCCCGGGCGCGCCTGACTTCCGAGAGCGCTACATGAATCATTTGGAAATAGAGAACACTTTTTTGCGCGAACAAAACACCGTGCTGCTGGAGCGCGTGAAAGAAACCAACATCCTCACAGGCCGCTTGCAGGAGCTGCTCACGCCGCTGCTCGGTCCCGAGCGCGCATCTCAGCCGACCACCATCACTCACAAAGATTCTTCCGAAGAACCGGCGAAATAGGGAAGAGACCGGCGCTGTTCTCCACAGGTGTGGACATCTCCGACGCTGCTTCGCGCCTATAATTCATTAGCACTCTATGAAAACCGAGCAGCGCACCATCGACACATCAACGGAAGCGAAATCCGTCGAAAAGCTCTACATGGAAAACACCCTGCTCCGCATTTTCGGCGCGCTGTTTTGTCACGACCCGAAGCGGGCACGCACACGCACGGGAAAAATAGATCTCAATCGAGGAGACAAAGAAAAGCACCTGACAATTCGGCTCGACCCCGAGTACGGGCAGCCAGGACCGTTCGCGCACAAGGTCGCCATCGCCGTCATCAAGAAGCAATCTGATTACGGTCGCCCGGTGCGCCAAACCATTTCGTTCACCGAACGCGAGTTGATGCGGCTGGCCGGTCGCACGTCGTGGGGCGGACGCGACAGCGAAGAACTCGCCAGCGCACTGAAGCAGATTCGATACACGCATCTCATCGCACACTTCAAAATTAATGCCCGCCACGTCGAGCGTGATTTTTCGATATTCAACGAAGTGATGATCGAGCGTCGCGATTCGCATCACGACCCAATTGTCGCTTGCACCGTCGTTCTCGCCGAACCAATCGTGCAGGCACTCGAAGACGAACATTTCACCTGCCTCAACTACAAGCTCATGCGTAGCTTGAGCACGATAGGGCAGGCGACGTACATGCGTTTATTTTTTCACTTCGCGAATCTGTATGATGGCCGCAATCGGAACCGACTGGCATTCGCCAAACGCTACGACGACATCTGCGTCGAGTGGCTCGGGGGACTGGTCGTCGCGCAGCACAAATCGAAAATTGAGGAGCGCCTCGGTTCGCACCTCGCCCAGTTGGTTCAGGTCGGTTTCCTCTCTTCCTACTCAATCGAAAAAGCGAAGACATCCCCGGAGGCGGGCGGGTTCGTTCTCACGTTCCGGCCGGGCGCGGTGTTCTTTGAGGACTATGGCCGCTTCTACCAGCATCGACAGCAGGGGACGATCCAGTGGGACTTCCACAATGACCAGCGGGAGATCGCCACGCCGTTGCAGGTCGCGTATCTCTTTACCGAAAAGCGCACCGGTCAGCCCGCCGCTTCAATTGCCTATGTCAATTCCAAAGACGTGGAGACTGCCAAGCAGCTCCTTCGCGAGGTCACCTTCGAGGAGATGCCGATGTTCATTGACTACGCGTTGGCGTCCGCACGAAAGACGGACTTCAATGTCCAGTCCCTCGGCGGCATCAAGCAGTACCTCGGCTCGTACAAGGCGGCTCGCACCGCCATCGCAGCCGCCGGAGAACGCAAGCGTCGCGAGCAAGTCGAGAAGGAGGCTGAAGCCGAGCGAATCGCCTACGACGCCCACCGACGAAAGCAGGCAACAAATCTATTCAAGAGCCTGAAAGGGGAGGAGCAAGACCTGATCCGTGAGCAGGCCCGGCGCAAGGCCGGAACTTTCAACGGGTCCCTCCGCGTCCGCATGGAAGATCACTACATCAGTTCGATCACCGCGCAGCGACACAGTCACGAGCTGGATACGTTCGACCACTGGAAAGCCTCCCGCGGCTAGTGGGGGGTTTGACGGAA
>CAIYET010000440.1 GCA_903925285.1 Candidatus Hydrogenedentota bacterium
ATAGGGAATCCACGACGCGAAGGCGAAGTGATGGTTCTGCTGGCTGGTTGGCTCGAAGAGATGGTCGCTGCGGATTAACGGTACCGCGCGACGCAACGTTTCGAGATCGTCCCGGCGGCCACCTGATGCGCAGGAATCAATCCGCAAATCGGGATGCCGTTGGCGGAGTGCGTCCCAGTAGGCCAGGTAGCCCTGCACGTAAAAGTTTTCCGTCATGCCCTGCCGGCCGGGCGAGTCCGCGCCCCACCAAAATGGAAGCGGATCCATGTTGAAGTCCTGGCGGTAAAGATCTATGCCTTGTTCCCGCAATGTCCGATCGACGTGGTCAATCAGCCAGTTGCGGGCATCGGCGTTGCCGAGGTTTAACAGGCTTCCCGGTCCACTGCCAAAGTTGCCGCCCTTCGGAGCCGCAGGCGTTTCCGCTTTCTTTGAGAGCAACCATTCGGGATGTTCTTTCGCCAGCCAGGAATCGGGGTCGCCTACTCGTTCCGGCTCAAACCAGACAATGGTGTTAATACCTTTGGCGCGGGCATGGTCGCTGACGGCGCGGAGGCCGTTGGGAAAACGCGTCCGGTCCGGCTCCCAGGTGCCTGTGTTGACCCATTCTCCCTTGCACGGGTACCAGCCTGCATCCATCCACCAGTAATCCAACTGCATCCCCTCTTCGAGATACCGGTCTACGAAGAGTTTCTGATTCTCTTCGTTAGCCTGCGTCATTTCCTTGAACTGATGTGAACTGCACGCCACGATCTGCGTCGGTGGCAGCTTGCCGTTCGCAGTGCGCGGCAGATTGTGCGCGACCATCCAGTTGCGCCAGAGATTTTGGACGCGTATCACGTCTGATCCGTGCCAGAAGATCATCGCGATCAGCGGCGATCGGATTTCCTCGCCCGGATTCAACGAGGCACTCAGGACTTCCTGCCCAGCGGTGATGCGCAGTCCGCGCTCCTGGTCGCGCACAAATGAACTGGCCCATTGCCCAGGCCAGCCGATGGCGAGCAGGATGCCGCCGCCGGGCAATTGCAGATTGTAGTACGGAAACGCCGCGTTGGTGGGCCGTCCGCCGAACGGCGCAAACCGCTGAGTTGTTCCCGGCTCGAGTTTCTTCTCGAAAGGTTGGAAGCTATCAGGGGAGCACCAATCGCCCTTGGTGCCATGGAGCACGAATTCATCACCCGGTTCCCGTTCGAATTGGGCGTCCAGTGCCTGGATATCCTTCAGCAGGGGCGAACGTTCGCTGCCTTCGTTTTTGAAATAGAGCGTCCATTCCACCGCAGGGAAATCGTCATATTCGATGGCCACGCAACGGAACGCGATCCGGGATTGGGGATCGTTCCACTTCAGTGTGCGCTCGAACCTCGTATTGTCGAGATCCCGACTGCCCGATTGGAACTCCCACTGTGCCAGCAGTTCAGAGGATGACTTGCCGTCGTAAACGAAGGAGAACGGCAACGCCGCCTTGCACGAACCTAAATGATCCCTCGCCCACTGTTTACCGGTGGCGAGTTCTTCGCGGGAGGGAGCAGCGGCCGTTGCAGTAGTCGCGGCGATGGTCAATGCGGCAAGTACCGATAGAAAACCGATTGAGATGTCTCCGAGGTGCATAACGTTTCCTTTGCTGTCATTCGTTCGAGTGACGGGATAAAGATTGCCAATGGCTATTTCTGAATCATGAATTTGTTCTTCTCATCCTGTTCGTGCCGAGCTAACAGTACTGTTGGAGCGTTTTCCATAAGGTAAATACTTCCCCGCCAGACCGCCTCTTCGCCGGCCTGAATTGAAATGGAACGAATTGGCCCGGCATGTAAACATGGAATCATCGTATTGGTCATTAACTGAGAATCCGTTTCGTCCCACGCAATCGCAACCATGTGCTTCTTGTCTTCACTTACGCGGGCGATCAGATTTCGATCAGCGGTCTGATCGACGACCCACCACCCATCGGGCCATTCACGGGGTCCTTGATACTGAGCGGCAAAGCCTTGGGTCAGAAGCAGAACCCAAGGTTTGCGTCCTTTCTCTTGTGGCGTGGGAGTTGTTTTGGAAAGGCCAGTGAATTTCCCGTTTATCCAAGCGTAGCACGGGGCCAAGTCCAGCGGCGTGGCGAATGTGGATGCCTTGTTAAGTACAAGACACATTTGCGAACTTACGTTACTCATTGGCTTTCCCGTGCCATTCTTAACCCGGAATTCCATCCGAACGGTTTCTCCGTCAGGAATGGCCATCCCCCTGAATTCAACCCCTTCTTTCGTCACGGCAATATATGAGACTCCTTCGGTTTGAGGATTGCGCTGCCATTCCGGATATGGTTCGAGACGGGAGAGCGGAGGCATGTCGGGCCGACTATGATCGATGAAGTGCAGCCCCTGAGAGCTGTTGAGAGTCTCAGGGAAACGCATTTCAAGGCATCCTTCCATCCAAGGAGCGCGGATCTCGAACCCGAGTAGGCCAGCCTGACCTGCAGGCAGCGGCGGCAAGCCGCGCAAGGTGACAGATGAGGCAAAGGGTAATCCATTGCTTATCGAAGAATCCGCTGCGGCCAAAACCGCAACAAGCACGAGAGAAATGCCTGGAAACACCGTTATGCCTTTCTTAATGTCGCCATACCACGAACGTTGCTTTGTTCACGATTCACCATATTACCGGCAACGAGTCTTACAGCGTCAACCAGCGGCAGTATACTGCATGCGCTGTTGGCGCTGAAAAGCCTTTGGAGAGAAACGGGCGTAGAATCAACTCCATCCTTTCTCAAGTCCGAGATTTCGAATCTCAAATCGTCTTTTACGTCCGTGCAAGTCCGTGGCCGTCCATGTTTCCCAAAAAACTCTTTGCCCCACTTTGTTCTTGCGCAGGGGAGTAAATTGTGGTAAAACAAGTACAGTGGTACGCAAGGCAGGGAACCTCGTACCAGGGTTTCGCATCATGGGACGAAACCCGCGAAACGGCGAAGGTTATCGAGGCCTGGGAGCCTCTGAATTCATAATTGCAGCGCCGAGAACTTGAGTCCTCAACAGCACCGTGCGTAGTGTTCTCGGCAACGCAGAGTAGTCGTCTCATGGAACATTGTTTGTGCTCTCCGGCCTTTGCGCCTAGATCCCAACGCGGAGTCGCGGAGAACGCCGGGATTCGTAAAGATAGACGGAGGTTTTCATCATGAACACATTTCGTACGCAAGCAGGCTGGCGCATTTTCGCGCTCAGCGTGGCGTTCGTCGGCCTCACCCTCTCCGCCCACGCCGTGGTCGTCACCTTCCCCGACACGCACCTCGAAACCGCTATCCGTAACGCGATTAGCAAACCGACCGGAGACATTCTCGACAGCGACTTGCTGGCACTGACAAGGTTCGAAGCCGTAGGCGCCGGTATAGCCAACCTATCGGGCATCGAGTACTGTGCGAATCTCACGGATCTGCGGCTCGACATGAACCAGATCGTCAACCTGAGTCCGCTGGCCGGCCTCAACAGTCTCACGTTCCTGATCCTCGGTGGGAACCAGATTAGGAGCGTGAGCCCACTGGGCGGTCTTACCGGTCTTGTGGAGCTGTGCCTATACGACAACCAGATCGTCGACGTAAGCCCGCTGGCCAGTCTTACCAGCCTCATGTTTCTGCTCCTCCCGCGCAATCAAATCATCGACGTAAGCCCGCTGGCCAGTCTCACGAGTCTCCCGGTGCTGGACCTCAGCGGCAACCAGATCGCCGACGTGACCCCGCTGGCTGGTCTCGTCGGCCTTACAGCCTTGGGCCTCGACGACAACCAGATCGCCGACGTGACCCCGCTGGCCGGTCTCACCAGCCTTGCGGAGTTGGACCTCGACAACAACCGGATCGCCGATGTGACCGCATTGGCCGATCTGATCCATCTCATCCGGCTGGCCCTCTCGTATAACCAGGTCGTCGACGTCGGACCGCTAGTCGGCCTCACCAGTCTCCGGTACCTGTTCCTATCCGTTAACCAGATTAGCGACGTGAGCACGCTGGCCAGCCTCATCAGCCTCCGTGATCTGCACCTCGACGTCAACCAAATCACCGACATAAGCGCCCTGCTGGGCAATACCGGGCTTGGCACGGGCGATTTCCTCGCGCTCTATGGCGATCCGCTGTCCGCGCAGGCCTGCGCGGATATCGCTGTCTTGGAGGCCCGCGGCGTCGAGGTCTACCGCGATGCCTGTGGCGGGGAGGCGTTCGCATTCACTGAGACACCTCACGGCGGCCAGTACCGCCAAGGCGACTCACTCACGTTGACAGTTGCTTTCGTTAGACCGGAGGGTGGTGCGGATGTCCAATGGACAAAGAACGGCGTGGACATCCCCAGCGAAACATCCTATACCCTCTCGATTCCTTCACTCACGGTTGACGACACGGCCGCTTATCGTGCACGAGTGACGGATGGCGCCAAATCCGTACACTTTACGCCACCGGCGATCGTCACGGTAACAGTAGACAGTCCTTTGCCTCTTGCCACCCCGTTAACGCTATTCCTTTCATTGGTGGGAGTCGCTCTTGCCGGAGCGTTGGTCATGCGACGCGTGAAGAAGGGTCTTACCTTCGTCAAGAATGAATAGCATGTCTTAGAAGGCGCACGGGAAGTTTGTGGAGCGGGCTATCAGCCTGCTCGGTATGGCTGAACCTAAAAAAGGCAGTAGGAATTCAGAATACAGGAGTCAGAATTCAGAATGGCAACAGGTTACGGTATCATTCGAAGCGCGAAAGCATTCACCGCGCCGCGCGCAAGGCTTCCGCGCCGGTGTTGGGTGAGCGCAAAT
>CAIYET010000441.1 GCA_903925285.1 Candidatus Hydrogenedentota bacterium
ATTTGCGCTCACCCAACACCGGCGCGGAAGCCTTGCGCGCGGCGCGGTGAATGCTTTCGCGCTTCGAATGATACCGTAACCTGTTGCCATTCTGAATTCTGACTCCTGTATTCTGAATTCCTACTGCCTTTTTTAGGTTCAACTGCCCGCCTTTCTATACGCCTTAATCTTGATAATGTTGATTATGTATACCACAACGAAGATGGTATGTCAAGAACTTTTTTTCTCGGCACACATACAGCGAACTCCAGCGTGACAGAAATGGCTTTGACGCAATAGCACACTGGACTTGACAGGGCAAGGATCTGCTGGCATGATTAAATATAAGTATATAGGTCTATTTACAAATGTATGTGGTCGCACAAGGACATGTATTGCGAAAAGATCCGTGTATGTCGCTTCTGATGCCAACCAAGCACGTTGTTAGGAAGTGTGTATCGTGCAACTCAGAGGACGAAGAATGAAGGTGGAACTTGACGAATTCACGAGCAACGCCGCTACCGTAAGTCCTTGCCCACCAATGAGGATGCGTTTTCAGGAACGACAACAAGACTCCGGTCAAAATGATCCGGCGCGTAATAAACTCACGCGAGGCTCATGCCTTACGCTTGGTCGAAACGGACGGAGACGAGTTGCGAAACGCCGCGCTCTTGCATGGTTACTCCGTACAGGACGTTGGCGCGGGCCATGGTCTGTTTGCTGTGGGTGATGATGATGAACTGGCTCTCGCTGGTGAATTCCTGGACCATGTCGAGAAAGCGCCCGATATTGGCGTCGTCGAGGGGTGCGTCGACTTCGTCGAGGACGCAGAAGGGGCTTGGTTTCGCGCGGAAGATACTGAACAGCAGCGCAATGGCGGTCATGGCCTGTTCGCCGCCGGACAGCAGCGAGATGGTTTGCGGCTTTTTGCCGGGCGGGCGGGCTTCGATCTCGATGCCGCTCTCGAGCGGGTCGTTTTCGTCGACGAGATAGATGCGGGCTTGGCCGCCGTTGAAGAGACGGCGGAAATACGTGCGAAACGAATCGGCGACCTTCGTGAAGGTTTCGAGGAACATGTCGCAAATCGTCTTGTCGATCCGGTCGACGACGCCGAGCAGGGCTTCGCGTGCCTTGCGCAGGTCTTCTTCTTGCGTGGCCAGGAAGAGGTGGCGTTTTTCGAGCGCGTCGTATTCCTCGATGGCCATGAGGTTGACTTGGCCCATGCGTTCGAGCTTATCGCGGGTGTCGGTGATGAGTTTTTCGCGGGACTCGTCGTCGTATTCGTCTTCGCCGACGGCTTCGGCATCCAACGACGACAGCGCGATGTGATACTCGGCCAGAATCCGTTCTTCGAGGAAGTCGGCCTGGTCTTCGTCGTGGCGCAGGGCGATTTCGAGGCGATGGACCTCGGCTTGTACGGTACGCTCCTGTTCGTGCATTTCACGCAACGCCTTGGCCAACGTCTCGTTTTCGGTACGCAACGTTTCGTACTCGTTACGCGCTTCGACCACGAGCTTGCGCGCCTCGAGGATGCTTTTCGACAGCGCCTTGGCGCGTTCGATGTTGATCTCGATTTCGGATTCGAGCGACGCCTGATTCTGTTTTAGTTGCTGCGCCTGTTCGACGCGTCGCTCGGCGTTGCGAACCGCGTCTTCGTACTCCTGCTGCTCGCGCAGCCGGTTTCGGTCGGCCTCATCGAGTTGCTGTGTCAGTTCCGCGAAACGCACGCGAAGGTCGCTCACCTCGTTTGTGCGTTCAGTCAGCGCCTGGCGCGCACTTGACGCGCGATCCTGCGCGTCGGCCAGCGCCTGCTGAATTGCGTCGTCGTCCTGTTTCATCGAATCGGCGCGGGCCTGCGCTTCGTTGCGCTGTTTCTCGATACGTCGGCGTTCGGATTCGAGCGTTTCGCATTGCTTATCGAGTTGTTGGACGGACTGCTGAAGACCTTCGAGTTCGGCGGCGTTGCGGGCAATGATTACGCCGGCCTCGTTCAGTTCTGCGCGCAGGGCGCTTTCTTGCGTTTCGAATCCCTTGAGCCGCAGTGCGAGATCGTTGATGACGACGGCCAGTGCCTGCGTGCGCTTGAGCAACTTGGCGAGGTCCGTTTCGGCCACGCTGACATGTTCTTCGAGTTCGGCAATCTCGGCGCTACGGCCCAATAGCCCGCGGCCTTCGTGCTGCGTGCGGCCGCCGGTGACGGCGCCGGCTTGTGTCACGACTTCGCCATCGAGCGTGACGAGGCGTGGATACCTTTTCTCGGAGCGCGCGATTCGGATCGCATCGTCGATGGTCTCGACGATGATCGTGTTTTGCATGAGATACTCGACGGCCTTGCGGATGTGCGCGTCGTATTGGACTACCTGGATGGCGGGGCCGATGACGCCGGGAAGGCCCTTGAGCGCGTTGTAATCGTCCTGTGGATTCGGGCGGATGATATCGAGCGGGAGGAATGTGACGCGTCCCGCCTGATGTTTTTTCAAGAATTCGATGGCGTTTTTCGCGGCGGTGGCCTCGTCTACGACGATGTTGTTGATGTTGCCGCCAAGGGCTGCTTCGATGGCGCGCTCGAATTTCTTTTCGGTCGCGAGGAGGTCGCCGACAGGCCCGATGACGCCGTTGGCTTCGGGCATGTTGCGCTGTTTGGCCATCATGATGGCGCGCACGCCGACCGCGAAGCCTTCGTAACTGTCGCGCAGTTCGCGCAACGAGTGGAGTCGCGCCTCTTGGCGGCCTTTGGTCTCGCGCAGGTTCTGCCATGCTTCGTTGAGCTTGCGGACATCCTGATTTTTGGTTGCGTGCTGCTCGGCGGTTTCTCGGCGTTCGTCTACGACGGCGGTGAGCGCGGCTTGCTTCTCGGATTCGAGGCGGCGCGCTTCTTCGAGACGTTCGACGACGCCGTGCTCGCGGTCGTGATGTACTTGGTGGCGTTCGCGGATTGCCTCGAGCTGGCTGTCGACGTTGTTCAGGCCGACGGCAAGCGTTTCGAGTTCGGTTTGCGCTTTGGCCCGCGTGTTGACCGCTTCCATCTCGCGCCCACGCTCGGACTCGAGTTGCGATTCGGTCTCGGTCACGCGTTGCGCGGCAGCGTCGTACTCGGCTTGCTTCGCGGCGAGGGCGTTTTTGCAGGCGTCGATATCGGCGCGCACCGTTTGCGTGGCCTCGCCCGAACGGCCGATCTGTACTTGAACGTCATCGGCCCGTTGGCGGAACTCGTCGCGCTCGCTCAATGCCTGCTCGTGCTGCTCTTCGAGGAAGCCTATTTGCTGGCGGAGTAGTGCGATCTGGCGTTCGAGTTTCTCCATTTCGGCGTCGAGTTTCTGCACGTCGCTCTGGCGCTCGGCCAACACGCGCTCGACCTCGATCAACCGTAGCAGGAGTTCCTCGTTGCGCGATCCGGCGCCGGCGCTCTCGGCCATCACTTGCGCGTAGGTTTGGCTCGAGGCGGCGTACTGTTCGCGCAAGGCGGCCAACTCTTCTTGCAAGTGGGCGTATTTGATCCAGAAGGCGCGCACTTCGAGGGCCTTGAGCAAGTCGGTGAGTTCGCGGAACCGGATTGCGGCGTTGACTTGGCGTTTGAGCGAGCGCACCTGACGCTCGACCTCGGCGATGATGTCGTTGAGCCGCAACAGATTTTGTTCGGCGGCGTCGAGTTTTCGCATGGCGACGCGCTTGCGCGATTTGTATTTGATGATGCCGGCGGCTTCCTCGAACAGAAACCGGCGGTCTTCCGGCTTGGAACTGAGCACGAGATCGATCTTGCCCTGCCCGATGAGCGAATAGGCGTTCGTCCCGATCCCGGTGTCCATGAACAGTTCCTGGACGTCGCGCAGACGGCAGGGCGTTTTATTGAGCAGATACTCGCTTTCGCCGGTGCGATACAGTCGGCGCGTGACCTGCACTTCCGCGTAATCGATCGGCAGGCGCGCGTCGGCGTTGTCGAATATAATCGAGACCTCGGCCATGCCCAGCGCCGTCCGATTTTCGCTGCCGTTGAAGATGACGTCCTGCATTTGCGTACCGCGCAGGCTCTTGGCGCTCTGTTCGCCCAAGGCCCAACGCAATGCGTCGAGGATATTGCTCTTGCCGCAGCCGTTGGGTCCGACAACGCAGGTAATGCCCTGCTCCAACCGGACATGGGTCCGGTCTGCGAAGGACTTGAAACCGGACAGATCTATTTGTTTGAAGTACATGAGAGCCTATCCTGTTCAGTAGGGCGGGATTGATTCCCGCTTTACTGCGAAGGCGGGAATCAATCCCG
>CAIYET010000442.1 GCA_903925285.1 Candidatus Hydrogenedentota bacterium
CATCGGCTCGTCGTCCACGATCAGAATGGTCTCGATCCCGGCGGGTAGTTCCTGAAAACTCTTGGGTGTTTCGACGTCCAACGCCTCAAACGCCGGTAGAAACACACGAAATATCGTTCCTTGGTCTTTGGGACACATCACGGATACGTGGCCGCCGTACCGCTGGACGATTTCGAGTATCCGGTTAAGTCCCATGCCGCGATGATTCGGCTTGGTCGTATAGCCTGGTTCGAAGATCCGCTGGCGCATGTCATCGGGGATACCGGCTCCGCTATCTTCGACGGAGAGCGACACGTACCGTCCGGGCACAATGCCTTTCGTATCGGGGAACTGTTCGTTCGTCAGGTCGGCATTTCGCGTTCGCAAATAAACGCGCCCCTCATCTTGAATGGCCTCGACTGCGTTTAGGGCCGCGTTGAGCACCACCTCGGCAACTTCGCCCGGGTCCGCCGCCACCCGCCAGAGGTCCGGGTGTATGTGCCGAACAATCCGGATTCGCGGGGCCAGTTTTTGTTCTTCTTCAAGAAGGACATGGTAGACAATACTGTTGACATTTGCCGGTAAAGATTTGCGCGGCTCGTGTCGCGTGATGGAATGCAGACGTTGGACGAGACCTGCCGCCTGTTCGGCTGCCTGCTGAATAACTTCGAGGCGGGCGGCTACTCCTTGGGCGTGGTCGGCCAACTCGCGGCGAACCAACGATATATTGCCAAGGATGGCGGACAAATGGTTGTTGAGGTCGTTGGCGATACCGACGGTCATCATTGACAACGCGCGTAGTCGCGAGGTGGAGTCATCGGGGTTGTGCATCGTATCTGGACTTTGGACCGGCCCGGTCCCGGTTCGTAGCGTCGTTTCTGGTGTGTTATTCATGGTCCCCTCCCGCTTTCCGATGTTTACGCAACGACGCTGGCCGCCGCACGCCCCGATTGATGGATCGCAGACGTTCTGGATATTGCATCGTCCAACCCTTCATATCGCGTTGCCATTCCAGATTGCCCGCATGGATTTGCCTGCAACAGGTTCTGGCGGGCTTTGGTCAATCATAAACGCGGTAGCCATTGCGGTTCAACATATCGCGTTGTGCCCCGATAGGCGGGTAAGGAGTAGATCCCAATTTATCATCGTGTTCGTGGGCGCAGGACTATTGGCGGCGCTTGGCGTGGGTCTGCTACAATGGGGTTAGGTAGAAAACCGAATAGGATGGCCGATTAGACGCTATGGGAATTATATCGCCAGAGTTGTCGACGCGCGTACTGGTGCCGCTGTGCCGTCAGTTGGCTACCTCGTACGACGCGGGGATACCGATCCTTCGCACGTTGGAAATGGTCAGCAAGAACACGCGGGACAAGCAGGCGCGCGCGGTGATCGACAGTATGGGCCTTGCGATTCGCAAGGGTGCGACGTTGGGCCAAGCGGCGCGTGCTGAAAAAGATCGGCTGCCGCCGTTAATGGTGGAGTTGCTGGCGAGCGGCGAGGTGGGCGGCAATCTGGATGTGTCGCTGCGCGACATAGCGAACTATTTCGAGGAACGCCAGCGGATGAAGCGGATGATCGTGGGCAAGTCGGTGTACCCCGCGATTCAACTGACTGCGGCGTGGTTTCTGGGAACTTTCGCGCTTATGCTGATCCGCCGGACGAGTTTCACAAATACGAGTTTTAGCCTGGGCGACTACTTTGATTTTTACTTGCGGTTTCAGGGCGCGGCGATGTTTCTGTTGGGCAGCGGCGTGGTTACATCGATCGTGCTGGCGCGGCTTGGCATGTTCAAGTGGATATGGGGATACGTGGCGACGCACGTATGGCCCATTGCGCCGGTGACGCGGCGTTTCGCGATGGCGCGGTATTTGCGGAGCCTGTCGTTGCTGATTGGCAGCGGGGTGCCGATCGTTCGTGCGCTGGAACGCGCGGCGGCTACGTGCGCGAATCCGTATATCGAGCAGGATCTGCTCAAGCCCGTGCCATTGGTGGGCCAAGGGGCGACGCTTGTCGAAGCGTTTGCGCAGTCGAAATATCTTCCGCCGGTCGCGCGCGAGATGCTGCTCGTCGGGGAAAAGTCGGGCAAGCTGGAACAGTCGCTGAACAAGGCGGCGCAGTATCAAATGGACGAGGCGATCCAGGCGGTAAACATTGCGACGCGCGTGGGAGAAGTTGTAATCAGCCTGGCGGTTGCGGCCGTCGTGGGCTATATCGTGATTTCATTCTACTCGAATTATTTGGGGATGCTCGATGACATCAAATGAACTGGAGATGACTGCGGAACCCAAGGACCGGACTACGTGGATATGGTTCGGGGTTCTGATATTATTCGCGGCGTCGGTGGGCGCGCTTTGGGTCGCGAACCGGTCGAGCGGCGACTTGACGCAGGTACGCGCAAAACACATCCTGATCAAGTGTAACAAGGCCGATCTCGCGGATCGGGCGCGCGCACTCGAAATGATCACCGGCCTGCACAGTCGCATCGGAAAAGGCGAGAGCTTTTCCGCCTTGGCCACGCAGTTTTCGGACGATGAAGGGAGCGCTTCGCGCGGTGGCGATCTCGGGTATTACCCGCGCCGCACCTTCGAGCCTGAATTCGAGAAGTATGTCTGGAGTGCGCCGCTCGGCCAGTTGAGCGACATCATCCAGACATCGAACGGCTTCCATCTGGTCGTTGTCATCGACCGTCATGTATCGGAGGCCGACGCGTACGAAACGGAAATCGAACACCGGGCCGACGAGAAGGGAAAGCCGCAATGAAGGAGTTAGAAGTTAGGAGTTAGAAGTCAGAATTTACAATGGTGCCGCCACCTGTGTTCATTCTAACGAGCCTCTTGCAGAACC
>CAIYET010000443.1 GCA_903925285.1 Candidatus Hydrogenedentota bacterium
CCCAAACCCCCTTTTTCATCCTTCATCCTTCATCCTTCAACCTTGTTTAATGTACCGAGTATGTCGCGCGGATTTACGCTGATTGAGATGTGCGTGGTGATCGCGTTGATTGGTTTCATTGCGGCGGTAGCGTTGCCACAATTGATGCCGGCGATCGCCGGGAGCCGACTTGACGGCGCGGCGCGGCATGTCGCCTCGTTCGGGCGGTACGCGGTGGCCTATGCCGCCATGGCGCGCACGCCTATCATCGTCCGATTCGACTTGGACAAGCAGGAGTATTGGGCCTTTAAGAACGGGCCGTCCTACGAGGAGATGGCCACGTCTCAGGACAATGCGAAGAGCTTGGACAAGAGCAAGGATGGGAAGAAGACTCCCGCGTCGAACGACCCGCTAAACGGTAGTATGAGCGGGGGGGGAAGGTCAAGTTCAGGCGGCGGAGTGGCCGTCGACGACAAACTCGCCGGTATGCTCGGCAACCTCGAAAAAGGCGAAGGCTTCAAGAAGGAAGATATGATCGAGCAGGCCCTCGAATCCCGTCGGCGGTTCGACAACTTTGCTCGGGCGCGTCTGATCATGCGGACCAAGCAAATCAAGCGCGAGGGTATCCTCGACGAGATCGGCCCGCTATTCGATAAACCGTTTAGCCTGGACGACGGCGAGGAGCAGGACACGACGATCTATGATCCGATGCTGGAGCGCACGCCGCTCCCGGATGGCGTATTCATCGAAAGGGTCCAGGTCGGTTCGGAAGAGCATGGCAAAGGCGAAGCCGATATCGAGGTCGATCCGACGGGCCTGTTGAAACCGGTCTTGCTTTATTTGACGGGGGAAGACGGTGACTCGCTGACGGTGGCGCTGGATCCGATCACCGGTGGAACGCGCGTGGTCGAGGGCAAGAGAAGCATGGAAGAAATGCTTGGGGAGGCCGCCGCGAAATGATTTTGGATTTTGGATTTTGGATTTTGGATTTCCGATTGCGGAGACCGAACCAATCTGCAATCCGCAATCCGCAATCCGCAATCCGCAATCCGCAATCCCCAACGGCGGGGTTCACGTTGATCGAGATAATGGTCGCGC
The DNA here is from genome assembly GCA_903925285.1 of Candidatus Hydrogenedentota bacterium. GTDB lineage: Bacteria > Hydrogenedentota > Hydrogenedentia > Hydrogenedentales > SLHB01 > DSVR01. Next base: position 1,078 of record CAIYET010000443.1, read on the forward strand.
TGGCCATCCTCGGCATGTCCGCGATGGTCCTGCTCGATGCGCACTACAACGCGTTGCGTCTTCACGCCGATACGCGCGATCAAGTGCTGGCGCAGCAGTTTCTCGAGGAGGCCATGGGCCAGGCAGAGTTGCAGGTGGCGGCGGGCACGCTCACCGGTTCGGGGACGTTTGGAAAGCAGTACCCGGACTGTTCGTATTCGTTCGTTGGACAGCCCAGCGGGGCGCAACAAGGCATCCCACTGTACGAGGTTGTCGTTTCGGTGAAGGGGCTTTCTGCGGATTCGGACACGGATTCTTCCGAGAATGGCTCAATGACGGTGTTCGTCTATAACGTGGGACAATGAGTATGCGTCGGCGCGATGGTTTCACACTGATCGAGGTTCTGATTGCGATAAGCATGCTCGTCATTGTCATGGGCATCGTGTACGAAAGTCTCGATGCCGTAACGACCGCGACCGAAACCGCGCGCGAGCAGGACGCGGATTTGCGCGTGCGCGATTTCCTTTTGCGCAGTTTCAGCGCCGGCCTCTCCACGGTTTATACCGATCCGGGGTTTCTGAACTCGCAGTGCCAGCTTATCGGGAAGAAGGGGAGCGGCGGGATCGATTCGCTCGAATTCTGTTCGTCTGCCCCGCTGATGGGCGGCGCTTCGGAGCCGGGCTTGCTGAAGCATGTCCAGTATGGTGAAGCGGAGAACAAATCCGACGCCAAACAAGGCGCGCTCGTGCAGGACGCGGGAGACAATAATGCGTCGATGTTCCAGTCCACCGAACGCCTGATCCGCGAGTCGTCGGAATATGTGGCCCTTGCCGGTGCGTCGTCCGGCGGCGCCCTGTCGAAGGAATTGCGGTCGGTCATGAGTTCCAGCGATCTCATCGAGTCGGCTGGCGAGGTTACGCCGACCTGGTCCATCCCTGTCGAGGCGCTCAGCTTCCTTTATTTCGATGGCCAGAATTGGGTAGAAGAGTGGAACTCGATGAACTTGATGCGGATGCCGTGGTGCATACGCATCCGGGTCAACTTCGTACGTTCGGCGGAAGAAAGCTCGGAAGGGGGGGCGCGCACGTTGGTTCCGGAGGACGAAGGCGATTTTCAGATGTACGTTCCCATCCCGCTGGCGATGGGCGTCCGTAGCGACGCGGCCACGTGGCAGCAGATCCTGTCTGGCGCATCGTCCAGCGGACTGAATCAAGGTCTCGTCCCCGTTGCAGGCAATCCTACTTCCTCGACCACGAGCACCTCTTCGGGAAGCAATACCGTTAGCAGCGCCGGGAGTGGAAAACAATGATGTTGACAATGCGCGAGCGAGAAGTGTACCGCCGGGACTGCGTAGGAAACGCGGGTAATGGCGGCGTGGCGTTGCTGGTCGTTCTGATGTTCGTCCTGCTGCTTAGCGCCATCGTCGTCGAGTTCGCGTACGAAACGCAGGTGCAGGCGTCGCTGACCGGCAATCGGCGCGACGAATTCGAGGCGTATGTCGCGGCAAAGTCGGCGGTAGCGCAAGGCCTCGGCTTGCTTGAGTCGGACTTGGTTCTACCCGCCGCCGACGCCAATGGCAATAGCTCCAATTCCGTGCAGCAGGCCCTCCAACAGTATAAGCAAAGTAAAGGGGGCCAAAGCAGTGCCCAAGTACCCGTCCAGCAGGGCCCTCCGTCGGACAGCATGCAGGACCAATGGGCTTTGGGTCTCCCTTTGCAGCCGATCAACAAGGCATCGATGCAGTGCATGATCACCGACGAGTCGGGTAAGCTGAACCTGAATGCGCTTGTGCCGGATGGAAATCAGGAGAACCCCATCATGGTGAATGCCTTGCGGGCGCTGTTCACGTCGATGGGCGTCGAGGATGATCCGACGGACGCGATTCTGGACTGGCTCGATTCCGACAGTGACGGACGAACCAATGGCGCGGAATCGGACGAATACCAGTCGTTGGAATCGCCATACTCCTGTAAGAACGCTCCCATGGATTCGATCGAGGAGTTGCTCCTGATCAAAGGCATCACACCGGACCTGTTCTTCAACTGCAACCGCACGCAGTCCGACACCGCACCTATTATCGATCCCCTGCGCCCGGACCAAACAAACGTCGGCTTGTCGGACCTGTTGACGGTTCACGGCGATCCGCAAGGATTGCTGAATGTGAATACCGCGCGCCCGGAGATCCTCGAGGCGTTGATCACCTCGGCGAACGGGGGGAATGCAAGCCCTGTGGACGCAATCATCCAGGCGCGGATGGCATCGCCTTTCGAGACGATGGCCGACTTTCACAATCAGGTTTCATGTCCTATTATTCCATTGATGTCGGCAGCCATGCAGCCGGGGATGCCCCTCGCTACGCAGCCGGGCGTGGTCCCGGTAACTCAATCGCCCGTCAAGCCTAAGGCTGCGAGCCTGAACGTTGCGGCAATGGGCGAAAAGGCCACAACGGGCACAACGAGCACAACAGGCACAACGAGCACAACAAGCACAACAAGCACAACAAGCACGACAGGCACGACGGGCACGACAGGCACATCGGTTCTCGGTGGTGCGACTGGTATGGGTGGCGAAATGCTCAGCGTATCGAGCTGCGTATTTCGGGTGTGCGGTGACGGTGTCTGCAATGGCGCGATGGTGCGTGTCGAAGCTTACGTGTACCGCACGCCGACGGAAATGCGAAGCATGCAGGCGGGCGTGAATATGACGGGACAGGGAATGTTTGGGACGCAGGCCAAGCCCAGTGCCTCGACTTCGACGAGTACGTCTGGATCGCAAAGCGCTTTGTCGGGCTTTCCACTCGAGGCGTTCCATATTCTCGACTGGCGCGTGATTCGGTAGGCCGCGATACGGTAAGATAACAGACTGAGAAGTTAGAAGTTAGAAGTTAGAATGACTCCTAACTCCTAACTTCTAACTCCTAACTCCTTACAACGTTGACAGGAGCAATTGGTTCATGGCTTTGCGAGCGAAGATCGCGGCGATCGAGATCGCCGGAGATATGGTGCGCGTGGCGGTGGTCCGGTCGGGCCGCCGACTGCCGAAGGTGATCGCACTGCATGAGTGCCGCGCGAAGTACGCTGCGCCGGAAGAGCGCGCCGAGGCGCTCGAACGGGCCGTCGCGGCGGCGGTCAAGGGCGTCAAGGGGCGTCCGGCGGCGTGGGTGTTGTGCCTGTCGAGTGTCCACGCGATTGTGCGGACGCTGACGATTCCGTTCCGCAGGGCGCGGAAGGTGGCGGCGGCGGTTCGGTTCGAGTTGGAACCTTATCTGGCGTTTCCTATCGAGGATCTGAGCGTTGATTTCTCGACGGTGATCGAAGTGGAGCGTCAGACGGATGTGCTGGCGGTGGGCGTCCGGCGCGTGGCGATCGCGGAGCAGTTGGCGTTGCTGCAATCGGCGGGTGTGGATCCCGAAGGTGTCGACCTGGATGCCACGGGCTTGACCAGCTTGTGGCGTGGCGTGCGTGCGCCGAAGAAGGGGTTGCACGCGGTATTGCACATGCGCGACGAGGGGGCGGCTCTGGCCATCGTGCATCACAAGACGCTGGCATATTTTCGCCATCTGGTCGTCTCTCCGGAGCAGATGGCGGCTAATCCCGACGCGCTGACACGCGAGGCGCAGAACTCGATTCGGGCGTTTCAGGCAGGTTGGCGCGGCGAGGGCGAAGTGGCCTCGCTGACGCTGACGGGGCATGTATCCGAAGAGGTTCGGGACGCCTTCACGAACCTGTTTAGCATCCCCGTGTCGCATGTGGATTTGATTTCGGCGCTGAAAGCCGAGCGGATGGTTCGAGAAGCCCATCACGCCGGGGCCGAGGAAACCGGCGACATGGCCGGTCCGAACGAATGGGCGGCGTTGATCGGCGTGGCGCAAGGCGCGGCTGGCGGCGGATTTGCACTTGATTTCCGGCAGAATGGCTTGGCCTATTCCGGCAACACAAAAGATATGGCGCCGCATCTGATGGCGCTGTGTTGCATGGTACTGGTCGTGCTGGCGGGTGTGGCGTGGTACTTCTATGACGGACGGCACAAGAGCCTCGAGGAGGCCGACCGCCTTCATGGGGAAATTCAGGTATTGGAGAAAGAGGTTGTCGCCCTGCAATCGCAGGGCGTGAACGTGCCGACGGAGTACTTTCAAGCGCCCATCCTGCTCGACCTCATGCAGGAAATCGCAGCGAAACTGCCTAGCGATAAGGCGGCGGTCACGGAGATTCGCATGGAACGGCCCGACGCACCGCACACGCCGTGGATCGACATCAAGGGCGAAGTCAAGGATGATGCGGGTTTCACGGCCACCATTGCGGCTCTCAAGCAATCGGCACTGTTTAGTATCGAGGAACCGGAACTGAAGTTGGGTGAAGGCAAGTCGACCTTCCGCATTGTCGCGCGACGAAAAGCAGGGAATTAGGAATTAGGAATTAGGAGTTGGGAGTTGGGAGTTGGGAGTCATTCTAACTCCTAACTCCTAACTTCTAACTCCTTACGCAGAGAAGGGATTTTGTCGATGGCGTCGAACGAATCGAAAGTCAAGCCAAGCACGGAAGCCCTGCGCGTGCGGGGGACGCATTGGGAATCGCTGTCGTGTTTCGTTGCTGTGATGTTTGTTGTGTTCATGGCCCTATTCATCTACACCGGTCCGTGGAAGAAGTACAAGCTGGCGGAGGGGCAATCCGACGAGCTGCGCCAGCGCGTGAGCCAGTTGAATGAAGCCAAGAAGAGCGAATCGGCCCGCCTGCAAGGCCAGGAACAGATCATGGTTCAGTTGCGCGAGCGCAAACCGGATTTCGAACTCTGGGCGTTCATGAACACGCTGCTGACCGAGACCAAACTCAAAGACCGGGCCAATCTCGAAAACGCCAAGCCGCGCGGTGAAAAAAAGGAGGCGTTGGCGGATGTCGCCATGGTCCAACTGCGCCTGGCGGGCGTGACGCTGAGCGAAATCGTCGACCTTCTCCACAAGGTGTATTCGAGCAAGAACCTTATCGTCCTGTATCGCATGGACCATCTGCGTACGGCCGGCGACAACAAAGGTCTCGAGTGCGATCTGACCTTCCTGACGCCGAAGGCAGTTGCATCTGCGGCGGACGCAACGCCAGCGACTTCTTGATGGATAGTATGGTTTTCTCACCTGTTTCGATGAGGGGCTTGGACTCAAAAACAAAAAAACGCCCTCCCTTTCGAGAGGGCGTTCCGTGCCAAAACCTTATCCCTCATAGAGGGCATCGTTCTGGTGATGCTAACTGTATTTTAGCATGTTCAGTGGCCCTTGTCAAGGCTTTGGGAGAGTCCGAATGACAGCCGTTCGTCGCGTCATAGTCTATATCGACGGTGTCAGCCTTTACCAGCGCCTCAAGAGTAAACAGTGGCGGCATTACATGTGGCTCAATCCCGTTGCCTTGTCGGAAAGTTTCTTCTTGGAAAGCTTCGACAAAGGGCGTCCCGATCGTCGAGACTGTCGCGTTGTTGAGGTGAAGTACTTCGCAGTGAGAAGAGATGAAAAAGAGGAGTTCGACCGTTATTGGAGGTTCACTGAGTGGGAGAAACACAAGAAGGAATCCATACTGAAGCCGTTCTTTGGACATCGCAAGAAGATGCAGTATGAATGATCGAAATGTAACGAGCAGAATAGGCGATCGGGAAATCCGCAACAGGAGACCAAATGCAGCATCTGTAAGACGCCCGTGATTCTTGCCAAGGACCGAAGGTATAAGGCAATGCTGATCGCTGAACTGATGAAGGATGCTTTCTTGAACAGATTCGATGTTGCTTATCTGGTCGCTGGCGACAATGACTATAAGGTTGCGATAGACGCAATACGGGAATGTGGCCTGGAGCAGGACATCGTGATTGCCCTTCCGCCCTACTCTAAAGCTAAGGCTCTTGTTGCTTCAGCGAAGCAACATTTCTTCTACATTCAGGAGAAGAACTTCAAAGACAGCCAGTTGCCGGATGTCCTCGATCTGACTGGATACGTTGGACTACCACATCTTGACCGGCCTCCAAAATGGGGCGGAAAGAAATGAATTCTAAGTCAAAGGAGTGCGTGGTGAACGAGGTGGACGAGGCAGATCGCGAATTTATGAATTATGAATTCATCTTTCTCTTTCAGCCCTTATCCCTCCCGCGCTTGACATTTGCCCTCGTATAGTGAAGAATGGCGCTGGAACAATCCGATGGGGAGGTGGTTCTGTGCCAGGTTTGGATCGGCGCGAACGTTGGCGGCATGCAGCGTTTTTTGGTATGTTCGGACAGCCGCAGCGTGGTGGAATTCTTTTTTCTTTGACCGTGGTTGATCTTACCACTCGATTTGAGGTAGAAACTGCCAAATCCGACAAGTAAACTCTTGACATATTGTTTCGTAAGTACAGGAATATCAATATTAGATCACACTTTTTACATTGACAAATTGACCTGTATTCTGGTACGATACTGGTAGGAAAAGAAGGACGTAAAAGCAATGGCTGGGCAAGGCTATTCACTGTTCGGTCAGCGTCTCGTTGAGCGTGGGGTTATTACCCAGGAACAACTCAACGAGGCCGTTCACCGTCAACAGACGACAATGAGTAACCGCAAGCTGGGAGAAATCCTGGTGCGGCTTGGCTATATCGCCAAGAGCCATATCACTGAAGGGCTGGCGGATCAACTCAACCTCCCGGTTGTGCAGATATCGAGTCGCGAAATTCCCGAACGTATTCGGGGCATGATCGACATGAACATCGCGACGATTTACCGCGTGATTCCGCTCCAGGAGGAAGGGCAGACGCTGGTCATCGCGACGGCGGACCCGACGAATATCAACCGCCTGGACGATTTGCAGCGTTTGCTGGACCGGCCGGTCCGTCCGGAGTTGTCGACGCCGGAAGAGATCAGTCACGCCTTGGCCAAATACTATGATCTGCAAGAAGCAACCGTCGAGAAGATGCTGTCTTCGGTGAGCAGTTCGAGTTCGATGAGCACGCTGAGCACGATGTCGAACATGGGCGGCAGTTCGGTGGCTGGTTCGCTGAGCAGCGCGGCGGGCAGCCTGAGCATGGACGACATGAGTCTGGACAGCATGAGCATCGGCCAGATGGACATGGACAGTGGCGGGGCTTCAGGCATTCCGGGCTTGGACGAGGATGAGGACGACAGCCCGGTCGTGCGGTATGTGTTCAATGTCATCATGGACGCGTTCCGTCTTCGGGCGAGCGATATTCACTTCGAGCCGGGCAAGCGCGACGTGAAGTTGCGTTACCGGGTGGATGGCGTGATGCAGGAGATGCCGGTGCCGCCGAAGCGGGCGCAGGCGGCCATTATTTCGCGCCTGAAGATCTTGGCCAACATGGACATCTCGGAAAGGCGCGTGCCGCAGGACGGACGGATCAAGATCAATCTCGCCGGCAAGATGGTGGATCTGCGCGTCAGTGCGCTGCCGGCCAGTTACGGCGAGAGTATCGTGATGCGTATCCTCGACAAGAGCGGCCTGATGCTGGGGCTGGGCCAGTTGGGATTCGTGCCGGAAGATCAGCGTACGTGGGAGCGCCTGCTGAGCCACTCGACGGGCGTGGTGCTGGTAACGGGCCCAACGGGTTCGGGTAAGACCACGACGTTGTATGCGTCGCTTCATACGCTCAACAAGCCGGACGTCAAGTTGATCACGGTCGAAGACCCGGTCGAGTATCAGTTGTCCGGGATCAACCAAGTGCAGATACATCACGAGATCGGCTGGACTTTCGCGCGGGCGTTGCGCGCGATCTTCCGCCAGGATCCGGACATCGTAATGGTGGGCGAGATCCGCGACCTCGAGACGGCCGAGATCGCCGTCAAGGCCGCGCTGACGGGCCATTTGGTGTTTTCGACGCTCCACACCAACGACGCGGCAAGCGCGTTTATTCGCATGATCGATTTGGGCCTGAAACCGTTTCTGGTGGCGTCGGGCGTGCGAGCGATCCTGGGCCAGCGGCTGGTGCGGGTGATTTGCCCGACGTGCAAGGAGACGTACAAGCCGACGGAAGAAGAGGTCGGACGATTGGGCATTCCGGGCGTCGACTTTAGCAAGATCGATCTGTTCAGAGGCGCGGGATGCGACAGTTGCAACCACACCGGGTACACGGGCCGGCTGGGCTGTTACGAGTTGCTTGAGAACACGGACGACTTGCGCAAGATGCTGCTCGCGCACAGTTCGGCCATCGAATTGCGCCGCGCTGCCCGCCGCGCGGGTATGGTGACCATGCGCGAAGACGCTTGGCGCAAAGCCCTGCAGGGCATCACGACCATCGAGGAAGTGAACAAGCGAACCAAGGTAGACGAACCAATAAATCGCAACACGTCGGCGCCGCACGAAAGCCCTGCGCGTGCGGGGGCGGCGACCAGCGCGTGAGGAGAATGATCAATGGCGCATGACATGGTAAACCTGTTGCGAATGCTCATCGACAGGGAAGGTTCCGATTTACACCTGACGGTGGACAATCCCCCAGTGGGCCGTGTGCACGGCCATTTACAGTTTTTCGGCGAGCACGCGCTGACGGCGGAAGACACTGAGCGGCTCATGAAGAGTATCGCGTCGGTGGACAACCAGCAGGAGTTGCAGGAAGTCGGCGGCTCGGACTTTGGGTTTGCCTTCGAAGACGTGGCTCGGTTCCGCGTATCTATTTTCAAACAGAAGGGTTACGTGGGCCTCGTGCTTCGCTTGATTCCGCGGCAGATCCTGACGTTCGAGGAAATTGGATTACCGCAGACGATCAAGGAAGTGATTACGCAGCCCCGTGGACTCGTCCTTGTAACGGGACCGACGGGATCGGGCAAGACCACGAGTCTCGCCACGATGATCGACTGGATCAACACGAATTACGATCATCATATCGTGACCATCGAGGACCCAATCGAGTACTATCACAGCCATAAGAAGGGCATTATCATGCAGCGCGAAGTGGGCGTGGACGTACCGACCTTCTCGGAAGCGTTGCGGCGCGTGCTGCGCCAAGATCCCGATGTCATTCTGGTTGGAGAAATGCGCGACTTGGAAACCATCGAAGCAGCCGTGACTGCCGCCGAAACCGGCCATTTGGTGTTCGGCACGCTGCATACCACGGGCGCCGTGCGTACCATCGACCGTCTGATCGACGCCTTCCCGACCAACCAACAGGAACAGATCCGCACGCAGTTGGCCGGCAATCTGAAGGCGGTGATCTCGCAGGCCCTCATTCCGAAGAAGAGTGGGTTTGGGCGTGTGGCCGCGTTCGAGATCATGATTACGACGCCGGCGGTCCAGAATCTCATCCGCGAAAACAAGTCGTACCGCATTACGTCGGCCATCCAAACCGGCCACAAGTTCGGGATGTGTCTATTGGACGAAAATTTGCTGTCGCTGTACCGGCGCGGCATCATCAAATATGAAGACGCTCTGGCCAAGGCGCAGTTGGCCGAGGAATTCGAGGCCCAAGCACGCGGAATAATGAGCGCTGAAGGTCCGGCGCCCGCGAAGCCCGGCAGTGGACAGGCAGGACGCTAGTTTTTAGAAAACCCAGGGACAGACAATGGCGGTTCGCGAAAAACGACTCGGCGACATCCTGATCGAGCAGGGCGTGATATCCCCGCTCGAAATCGATGAAGCCTCTCAGCGCCAGCGGCTCACCGGCGAAATGATGGGCCGCGTGCTCGTGTCCATGGGCCTGTGCGAGGAACAGGACATCGTCGAGGCGCTCGGCATTCAGATGGGGATGGAGCGCGTCGATCTGCCCAAGCTGAAGGTTCGCGACGAGATTTTGCGTCGCATTCCGCCCGATGTGGCCCGTTTCTACAACATTGTGCCGATCCGCGAGCAAAACGGCGTGTTAGTCGTTGCCATGGCCGACCCGCTCAACCTGCACGTCTTGGACGATATCCACCAGTTGCTCGGTTGCGAAATCAAGGGCGCCATCAGCAACCATGCGGACGTCGCGGCGAGCCTCAAGGCAAACTATACCTACGAATCCCAGTCCATCCACGATACCTTGAAGGCAATCATCGAAAAAGTCGGTAACGCCGAACTGTCTTTCGAGGAATTGGGCCAGCAAAAAATCATCGGGGATACCGATAATCTGGTCGAACTCTCGCAAGAGCCGGAAGTCATTAAGATCGTCAATCTCGTGCTGCTGGAATCGGTCCAAAAGCACGCGTCCGATATCCATTTCGAGATCTACGAAGACCACTTTCGCATCCGTTTGCGCGTCGATGGCGCTCTCGAAGAGATCGTCAGCCCGCCGAAGAATATGGCGCTGGCGTTGGTGTCGCGCGTGAAGGTCATGTGCAACATGGACATCGGCGAGCGCCGGCTTCCGCAAGACGCGCGTATCGAATTGAAAGTGGGCGACAGCGAGATCGATATCCGCGTGGCTACGCTGCCGACCCTGTTTGGCGAATGCGTCGTGATGCGTATCCTCGACCGTACTGCGGTAAAGATCGATGTCAAAACGCTCGGCTTCTCGCCGGATGTGAGAATAGGCGTCGAACGGGTCATCGCGAAACCGAACGGCATCTTTCTGGTGACCGGGCCGACGGGTTCGGGCAAGACGACCACGTTGTACGCCTGCCTCAATGAAATCAATACCGCCGAAGTGAAGATCATCACCACGGAAGACCCGGTCGAACTCCAGATCGAACGCTTGATACAGGTGCAGATCAAAGAGGAAATCGGCCTGACTTTCGCATCCTGTCTGCGCTCGATCCTGCGTCAGGATCCGGACATTATCATGGTCGGCGAAATCCGCGACCTCGAAACCGCCGAAATCGCGATCGAGGCGTCGCTCACCGGCCACTTGGTGCTGAGTACGCTCCATACCAATAGCGCGCCGGAAACCATCATGCGTCTGCTGGATATGGATGTCGAGCCATTTCTGATCACTGCCTCGCTCGAAGCGGTGCTCGCGCAGCGCCTTGTGCGCACACTGTGTCGGCATTGCCGCGAGAAGTACACCCCTGACCAAGAGGAAATGGATAGGCTCGGCCTGCCCGAAACGTGGCGCGCGAATCCGAAGTTGCGATTTTACCATCCGAAGGGGTGCCCCGGGTGCGATTTCAAGGGTTACATGGGCCGTACGGGCCTGTTTGAACTGCTTGTCGTGGACGAGAAGATCTGCGAGTTGATCCTGGACCGCGCGATGTCCTACGAGATTCGCAAGTACGCGCGTAAGGTGCAGGGTATGCGCACGTTGCGCGAGGAAGGCCTCATCAAGTGCGCCCAAGGCATTACCAGTGTCGAGGAAATCATAGCCCACACGGACAAGTACGACGACGACGACTGACACGACGAAGTAAAAGTTAAAAGTTAAAAGATAGAAGTTAGAATGGCCGCTCCGGGTTCATCCTTCTAACTCCTAACTCCTAACTCCTAGTTTATAGGTGAAAGGAACCGAATATGGCCAAGTATGCCTATAAGGCACTGAACAAGGACGGCAAAGAGGTCTTCGGCGTGATGGAAGCCGAGACCCAGGCGCTCGCCATCAACGATGTCCGCTCGCTCGGCCTCTATGCAACCATGGTCCGGTCTGCGTCGAAAAGCGACGAGAAACGTGCACGGAAGGAAAAAGGCGGCGTTAGCGAGTTCTATATCGGCGGCCTCAAGAGCAAGCAGATCATGCTCATGACGCGGCAGTTGGCCACGCTGATCGACGCGGGTCTGCCGCTCTTACGCAGCCTGAACATACTTATCGCCCAGCAGAAGCCTTGCAAGCTCAAGGATGTGCTGCGCGAAATCGCCGCCGACATCCAAAGTGGGTCGACATTCGCCGAAGGTCTCGCCAAACACCCCAAAGGTTTCGACCGTCTCTATGTGAATATGGTGCGGGCTGGCGAGGTGGGCGGTATGCTCGAAACGGTACTGAACCGGCTCGCGGTCTTCATGGAACGCCGCCAGGCGCTCAAGCGCAAGGTGCGCGGTGCGCTCATTTACCCGATTGCGGTTGTTGTCATCGCCACAGGCATCGTGAGTTTTCTACTGGTCTATGTCGTACCCGTATTTGCCGACGTGTACGCGGATTTCGGCGGCAAGCTGCCTTGGCCCACGCAATTTCTGTTGTCGGCCGGCGACTTCATGCAATACCGCTGGTGGCTGCTGCTGCTCATCATTACGAGTTTCATCGACGTCGTCAAAATATCGTCCAAGAGCGCGGTGGTCAGCAGCATCCGGGATCGCGTGGTACTCAAGATCCCCCTGATCGGCGATCTCGTCACGAAGGTCTCGGTGGCGCGATTCGCGCGCACCCTCGGCACGCTGATTACCTCCGGCGTCCCTATCCTGCAGGCGATGAAGATTACGAAGGAAACCATCGGAAACGAGGTCATCCAGAACGCCGTGCAGAAGGTACACGACAGCATCAAGGAAGGCGACACCATCGCGGCGCCGTTGGACGAATCCAAGGTGTTTCCCGCAATGGTAGTAAACATGATCGACGTTGGCGAGGAAACCGGCAACCTCGACGCGATGCTTATGAAAGTGGCGGATATCTACGACGCCGAAGTCGAAGCGGCCGTCGAGGGGATGCTGGCCTTGCTCGAACCGGCCATCATCATCATCCTCGGCGGCATCATCGGGTTCATCGTGGTATCGCTCTATCTGCCAATTTTTTCGCTCGGCGATGTGGTCAGCAACAGCAACGGCTAATTACACTAGAGAAAGGCAATGGTATGTTACGGACGAATCGGACAACGAAACCCAGTCGCAAGAATACAGGATTGTGGGGAGGAGCGTTTATGTTGCACAAGAAAGGTTTCACACTCATCGAACTGCTGGTGGTGATCGCGATCATCACCATCCTTGCGGCCACCGTCGCGCCGCGGGTATCGAACTGGATCTCGCGCGGACGCATGGCCCGGGCCGCATCCGAGATCCGCAACGCCGACCTGGCACTCACCAAGATGCTGGCCGACGCCGACAGGAAGAATTTCGGACAGTTCTTCAGTCCAGCGGGTAATGGCGGCGGCGCGGCGACGTTTGCGAAGGGCATGGAAGCGCTCATGAGTACGCAGAACATTTACGCTGTGTATTCGAGGATGTTCTACGAACTGTTGCGTCGAGGCAAAGACGCCGATTTCAACCCGACCCTTTCTTCTGATGGTTCCATGTTGAAAGCTATTCCCGATGGTTACGTGCTCGATCCGAGCGTCAAAAAGAAGCTGGGGACGAGCTACATGGAGATTGGCAACGACCCATGGAATAACCCCTACGTGTTCTATGCCGGCCCAACACTCAAACAAGGGCTGATGGGGTTCCGCGGCTATCGCGGCGTGGATCCGCTCTGGTATTACAATGACGAGCAGAAACTGGCGGAAGACCGCAAGATTCGGGGCAATCCCCCGGCCGATGGTTTGCAGGGATATCCTTCGGCACGTGATTTGCCCGTGTACATCTACTCGTGGGGTGAAGATCGCACGCAGGGACAGTACATCAATATCATCGGACTAAATCTTGTCCAGGTTCTCGCAGCCGATACGACTTATGTCGGCGGTGGCGACGATATCAACAACTGGGACAGCACTTCCGGTTGGGGCGAGCTTTACTAGGTCCGATGGGCGGTTTGCGCGGGGCCGTCGTCGATGGCGGCCCCGCGCTCGCATCAGTAACCGGCTTGGAGCGCGAAAGCGTGAACGTAGGACATGCGAGAGTGTGCGTCTGCGGCGGCGGACGCATCGGGAAGGTCGGCATGACGATGATCGAACTCATCGTCGTCCTGGCGATCATCGCGATCATGTCGGCGGTGGTCGTCCCGACCTTCGCCCGGATGGGCTACTTCTCGCGCAACGATGTACAGGCCAGCGCCCGCGAACTGTTCGCCATGCTCAAGGCGGCGAAGATCTACGCCGCAACCTACCGCGTCAACACCGCCATCGTCTACAGTCTCGTCTCCAAAGACGACAGTGTGACCAACAAGAGCGTCGAGGCCATCGACGCCGCGGCGTTGGTCTATAAGCTGCCCAGATCCATTGCGGACCATACGACTTTTCTCGATGAGCCTAATTGCTGTAACGCACCGCCGCAAAATGGCCCCGACACTCACGACGACGCTTTTGTCCCCATCAACATGGATGAAACGGGTGCGTTCTTCCGCTCGACGAAACCGGACACGGCGGTGTTGCCCGATGGCAACGGAGCGCAGCCTAGCGACCTGCGTCTCTCGCTGAGTACGATTCGGATCTACCGCGTCGAAGCGGCATACAATGCCTCCGGCGCTCGCCAGTACGACACGGATGGCGAGCCGAAGTTCAATGCGGAGATCATCTGCCCGATCTCTCGCTTCGATGACAACTGTGTCGGCTGGCGCACAGCCGGGGGATACCCCGCGCACATCTTCATGGCATCCGGAAAGCTGCTCGTACCCGTCCAGTCGGCCCCCCCACAGTGTCCCGAGCGCTTTCGTATGTATGTGGGCTATTCGCCGGACGCCAGCCCGACCGAGCGATATGCCGATGATGCCACGAGAGAATTCCGAGTCGAAGCCATCGAACTTTCGCAAAATACGGGCCGTGTACAACTGGTCCAGGAGTAACAGACATGAACCGACAAATGGATGATCGTGCTCGCCGCGATGCG
>CAIYET010000444.1 GCA_903925285.1 Candidatus Hydrogenedentota bacterium
ATCACGAGAGTAATTGCCAGAACCATCAATATCGTACGAGTCATAGTCCGCCATCGCTCCTATCCGGTTAACGCCGTCAGTGTACCCGCTCGATTGCCTCTGCCGCAATGCCTAAAGGAACTGTAGGCTTTAGGCTTTAGGCTGTAGGCTGTAGGCTGTAGGAGGAACTGCCGAAGCTCGTACTTCCTACAGCCTACAGCCTAAAGCCTAAAGCCTAATTCCTAAAACTTCCGGCTCCATTCCTTGGGCCAGCGCTCGACGACGACTTTGGTTTGCGTGTAGAACTCGACCCCGTGGTGGCCTTGCGCGTGCAGGTCGCCGAAGAAACTCGCGTTCCAGCCGCTGAACGGGAAGAACGCCATGGGCGCGGCGACACCGATGTTGATGCCGACGTTTCCGGCGGACACCTCTTGCCGGAACCGCCGCGCGGCCCCGCCGCTGCTCGTGAAGATACACGCCATGTTGCCATGCGCGCGTCCGTTGACCATGTCGATTGCGGTATCGAGATCCGGCGCGTCGGCCAACGTCAGGACCGGCCCGAAGATTTCCGTTCGCGCGACATCGCTGGTATCGGGCAGTCCCTCGAGAATCGTCGGAAATACGAAGAATCCTTCTTCGTTGCCTGCCACGTGTTTACCGCGCCCGTCGACGGTTACGCGCGCGCCGTCATGCTGGGCCTGCGCAATCAACGCTTCGATCCGCGCCTTGCTTTCCGCGCGAATGACCGGACCCATCTCGATGCCTTCCGTGTTGCCATAGCCCACCTTGCGCGTTTCCGCAATCGCGATAATCCGCTCGAGGAATGCCTCGCGCGCGGAACCGATCAGGATCGCTTGCGACAGCGCCAGGCAACGCTGGCCCGCGCACCCAAACGCCGCGTCGGCCACAATCCGCGCCGCCGAATCCATGTCCGCGTCGGGCATGATGACGACCGGGTTCTTCGCGCCGCCCTGGCATTGCGCGCGCTTGCCATTGGCAGCGGCCCGCTGATAGATGTAGCGGGCCGTCGGCGTCGAACCCACGAAACTGATTGCCGCCACTCCGGGATGATCGAGCAACGTGTCGACCACCTCCTTGCCGCCGTGGACCAACTGCACGACGCCGCGCGGCAGTTCGATCATGTCCATCAACTCGGTCAGCCGCGTCGCGGTCATGGGCGTTTTTTCGCTAGGCTTGAGGATAAAACAGTTCCCCGTTGCGATGGCGTACGGCAGGAACCAGAACGGGATCATGCCGGGGAAGTTGAACGGCGTGATGGCCGCAACGACGCCCAGCGGCTCGCGGAACATGTGTTCGTCAATGCCGCGCGCGATATCCTCGTTGTTATAGCCCTGCATCAGCGAAGGGATCCCGCACGCTACTTCGATGTTCTCGATCGCGCGCTGCAACTCGCCGTTGCTTTCCGCGTAAGTCTTTCCGCATTCATCCGTACACAGGCGGCAAAGCTCATCGAGATGCTCCTCGAAAAGGCGCTTGAGGCGGAAGAGATACTTGATGCGGTCGAGCGCCGGCGTCATGCGCCATGCCGGGGCCGCTTCACGTGCGGCGGCGACGGCTTCGGCGGTCTCTTCCGCAGTCGACAGCGGAGCGTGCGCGATCACCGCGCCCGTGGCGGGATTGAACACGCGTTCGTCGTGCGCCGATTGCGACGTGCGCCACGTGCCACCGATGTAGTTCGATAAACGTTCCTTCATGACGGTCCTTTCAGCGAGTAGGGGGGGTGAAGCGCAGCGGAACCCACCGCATCTCGTACCTAGCGCCTCTAGCGGCTTCCGGTGGGTTCCGCTTCGCTCCACCCACCCTACAAGGGTTATCCTTTCAAGAAATAGCGCTCTTTCGCGCGCATGATTTCCCACTGCTTGCGCGACTCGCGCACGCTGTCCATCTCGCTCACCTCCGCGACGTGCACGTCCCACCAACTGTCATAACCGGGCACGCCCACGTACCGGTCCACCTGCATCGCGATAACCGTCGTGCGATCCGTCGATTCGGCCTTTTCCAACGCATCGATCAATTCATCATAGGTACCAACCTCGAACACGACCGCGCCGAGACTCCGCGCGTTTGCAGCAAGGTCGACTGGCAACGTCCGCACGTCCACGCCCGCGTCGTCGTCCGGCAGCACGCCGTCTTTTGGATAGGCATACCGCGTCGCGAAACCCTTCTGGCCGAGGCTGCGGCTCAGGTTGCCGATGCTGTTGTACCCGGCGCTGTCGAGCAGGACGACGATCAGTTTCTGCCCTTCCTGGACCGACGTCACGATCTCGTTGCTCAACATCAAATAGCTGCCGTCGCCGACCATCACGTACACGTTGCGCTCCGGCGCGGCGAGTTTCGCGCCCAACCCGCCCGCGATCTCATAGCCCATGCAACTGTAGCCATATTCCATGTGGAAATGCCGCGCGTGATGCGAGCGCCACAGCTTGTGGAGATCGCCCGGCAGACTTCCCGCCGCGCAAACCATGATCCCGTCCTGCGAACCATGCGTGTTCACCGCGCCGATCACTTCGCCCTGGCTCATCAACGGCGTGTTGCGCACGGCGTAGATTCGGTCAACCTCCGTTTCCCATTCCGCATGCAGGCTCGTCGCGCGTTCGCGGTAATCTGCGGCGACTTCGTAGCCTTCGATGTGATTGAGCAACTCGCCGAGCGTTGCGCGCGCATCGCCCAGCAGCGGTATCGCGCTGTGCTTGAACGCGTCGAACTCGGCCACGTTGATATTGACGAAGCGGACATCGGGATTCGCGAACGCGGTCTTGCTGCACGTCGTGAAATCGCTGTACCGCGTGCCGATCCCGATAACAAGGTCCGCGTCGCGCGCGATACGGTTCGCGGCAAGCGTCCCCGTGACGCCGATCGCGCCCAGATTCAACTGATGGTCGTAGCGCAGACTGTTCTTGCCGGCCATCGTCTCGCCGACCGGCAACCCCGTCTGCTCGACGAAATGGCGCAGTATCTCGGTTGCCTCGCTGTACAGCACGCCGCCGCCCGCAACGATCAACGGGCGCTTGCTCTCGCGTATCCAGCGCGCGGCGCGCACGACGGCCTCGCGGTCCGGACGGTTCCTCGGCACGCGCCACACGCGCTTCTCGAACAACTCGTCGGGATAGTCGAACGCCTCGGCCTGGACATCTTGCGGCAACGCCAGCACAACCGCGCCGGTATCCGCCGGGCTGGTCAGCACGCGCATCGCTTCCGGCAGCGACGTGATAATTTGGTCCGCCCGATTGAGCCGGTCCCAGTAACGGCTGACGGGTTTGAAGCAATCGTTCACGGACACGTCCTGGCCATGTTCCGATTCGAGTTGCTGGAGGACCGGCGCAACGTTCCGTCGCGCGAAGATATCGCCCGGCAGCAACAACACCGGCAACCGGTTGATTGTCGCCGTCGCCGCGCCGGTTACCATGTTTGTCGCCCCGGGTCCGATCGACGACGTGCAGACAAATGCACCGAGCCGGTTCTTGACCTTCGCATACGCGATAGCCGTATGGACCATCGCCTGCTCGTTGCGCGTCTGCCGGTACCGGAAATCCGGGTTCTGTTGAAGCGCCTGCCCGATGCCCCCGATCATGCCATGCCCAAAAATCCCAAAACAGCCCGCGAAAAACCGCTGCTCGACGCCATCGCGTTCCACGTACTGGTTCTTCAGAAACTTGATGATCGCCTGCGCCATTGTCAGTCGCTGCGTTGCCATATACCGTCTACCTCCCGCTAGCATCACATTCAGAGTATCATTTATCAGGGATTGGGCGTCATGACGTTGCGCACGATGCCCACGAGTTGTTCATACGCGTCTATGAATTGCCGCAGCGTCTGCGCGGTCGCGCCGAACGTATCGAATTCCTCCGGCGTCAAGCCGTCTTCGTCGTAGGCGCGGCGGAAATCGACGAACTTGTTCGTCAACTCGTCCATATAAGCCTTCGGCACGGGCGTGTCGATGCGCGAAACGCACGCCACATCCGAAGCGTTATAACGTTGCTGCCATTTGAACGGGATACTGACCACCACGTCGCCGCCGATGAACTCCGACCAATGCATGTGGTTGCGATACGCCGCCGATAACAGCCGCAGCCGGTACCCCCGCTCCTGGTAAATCCGGTACGCCCGTTTCATCGCGGCCACGCCCGCCCACTCGAGACAGGCGGGATCGACGATTATGTCCTGGCGCTCGGCAACATGCTTGAGCCAGTCATCGAGGCGTCCGCACATCACCGTACAAACCGGGCTCATCGTCGAAATGTCCTTGCCTTCGGATTCGCGACGGCGCAGGCCACGCTCGACGGCTTCGGCCACGGCCACGCACTGCGGCACCGTAAAACTCACCGTGGCATTGACGCTGATACCGGCGTACGTTGCCTCTTCGATGGCAGGAATCCCCGCCTTCGTTACCGGTATCTTGATCTGCATGTTAGGCGCCAACGCGGCGAACTCGCACGCCTGCGCGAACAGCCGTTTGGGATCGCGATAATACTTTGCCATCGTCTGAATCGAGATCCGGCCCTTCTTACCCTTCTCGCGATCGAATACCGGACGAAGAATTTCGGCTCCCTTGACCGCCATTTCCTTGTTCAACTGGACGGCCACTTCATCGTCCGTGAACGAGGGATTCTCGTCGGCGATCTGCCGAATACGTTCCTTCCAGAGGTGCATTTCCTTATTCAGCACATACAACACGATGCTGGGATTCGTGGTCGCTCCCACCGCCCCGTGCGCCACCGAAAAAGTCAATTCCTCGATCGAACACGAGTCGTTCCACAAATCCGTGATCGTCGTGCAGGCCATCTCATGCAGCGGCCCGATGTACTTGCTTTCACTCATTTCCTTAACTCCTCCAAGTCATGCAATCAATGCGTAGGGTGGGTGCAGCGCAGCGGAACCCACCGGCGTCAATCTTCAACAATCCCTTCCGCCTATGCAACGACCGTCTCCACGGCAAGACGTGCCTTCTCATGCGGCACGGTAGGCGATTCGTCCTTCTGTCAGTGCGGTGTGAACGATCATGTTGGGATTGTCTCGCAACGCCTCCACTTCGCTCTCCAGCACGACAACAATGTCTTTGGCGCACCCCAGATCCCGTAGACAACGGCAAAGGCGCTTTGCCGCTTCCAGGCGGTCTGTCCCATCCGGCATCACCACCATCAGGTCCAGGTCGCTGTTTTCATGTACATCACCCCGAACCGCGGAACCGAACACAACGACCAATCGCGGATGGGCTTCCTCCACAATCCGGGAAACCGCTTCGTCCATGACCTCTATCGGACTCTTCATGACCTTATGCCCTCGGCGCTATTGTGTCGGCGGACCGCCCGCAGAGTCAAGACACCGCGATGTATCTCGGGAAAATCAAGTGTACAACGGTAATCGATCGTCCATCGTCTTGTACGTGTGCTTGACCCATGTGTAGCGCGGATCGTCCTGGTTGGCCAGACTCTGCGCGCTGCCTGCCAATACGTTCAGATAATATGTCGTGTAGCCCGGCGGACTCGAGACGGGATGGTACCCTTCCGGCACGAGCACCGCACAATTGTTTTCAGGCCGCACGATGGCGTCGATGGGGTTTCCAGCCCGATGCAGCGGCGACGCGGGATCGGTGTAGACCCACTGGAACGCATACCCTTCCGGACGGTCGAACTTGAAGAAGTAGACCTCCTCCAAATCGGCCTCGACGAGTTTGTCGGCCTCTTCGAGATGCACGTCGTGTTTGTGCGGCGGATAACTGCTCCAGTTTCCGCCTGGTGTGTAGACCTCGACCAATATCAGCCGATGCACGGGCGAACCCGGCGGCAACAAATCGTTGATCTGACGGCACACGTGGTCGCCGCCACGAACCGAGATCGGCACATCCTTCGGCTCGATGAACCACGGCGCATGATCCTCATCCGTCGGCGTCCAGGTCACCGCGAATTCGCACGCATCCCGCGCGGTCGCCGTGAACGTCGTTCGCCTCGGCAGATACAACGCGTGCGCCGCGCCAACGAATACGTTCGCGCGTCCGCCGACTTGAGGCCACACTCCGCGACTCGACTCGACGGACAAGCGCCCGCTGAATGGGACTATCGCCAACTCGTTCTCGCCCGTGTCGAACGACCAACTCTGCCCCGGCCCAAGTCGGCGCGCCTGAAACGAGACGTACTCCCATCCCGCCTGCTCAGGCGCGATCGAGAGGCTCAGGTTCGGATCGTCAAACAAAGACGGACGGATCAAAAGGTTCTCGGACGTATAACGCATCTCGACTCCTAATAAGGGGACCGCGCAAAACGTGCCTATCCCCAACCAAGTCAGTATAATTCAATGAGAAGGGTCCAAGCGAACGGATCTAAAATTTGAGATCTGAGATCTGAGATCTGAGATCTGAGATCTGAGATCTGAAATTTGAGATCTGAGATTCTGGATAGGAGCGTATCGATGACATTCGACGAAATCGTCCGCACGCGGCGTTCCGTGCGCGGATTCTCGGACAGAGCCATCCCGCCGGAGACGATTGCGGCGTTGGCGGAAGCGGCCCGTTGGGCGCCCAGCGCGTGCAACAGCCAAACCTGGCGATTCGTCGCCATCACGGCTCGCGAGAAGATCGAACGGCTTTGCCGCGAGGGCATGGGACCGCTGCTCAAGAACAAATGGATACTCGAAGCGCCCCTCGTCATCGTCGGCTGCATCGAGCCGGACCTTCTCTCGAATCGCCTCGGCAAACGTTTCACGGGCATCGAGTACAACACAATCGATTTCGGCATCGGCATGGAGCATATCGTCCTCAAAGCCACCGAACTCGGCCTCGGTACCTGCTGGGTCGGATGGCTCAACACCGAACGCGTCGCGGCCATCATCGAAGCGCCCGAAAACATCCGCATCCTCGCCTTGCTGGCCCTCGGTTATCCCGCCGATACCCCGCCCAAGAACCGCAAACGAAAACCGTTGTCCAAAATCCTCTTCTCCGAAAAATGGGGCAACCCATTCCCGGAGATGAAGGATGAAGGATGAAGGATGAAGGATGAATCCCCGCGCCGCCTACAACCTACAGCCTCCAGCCTTTTTCATCCTTCATCCTTCATCCTTCATCC
>CAIYET010000445.1 GCA_903925285.1 Candidatus Hydrogenedentota bacterium
GGTTACAGGTTCGACTCCTGTCGGGTGCATTGTGCAGCCGGATGGCAAGATTCTTGCCGCCGGCTGCCTCGTAAATTCGGGTTCGATGGCGCGGGCTCAATTGTTCGTGATTCGCCTCAACCCCGACGGTACACTGGACACGACCTTCGGCACCGATGGCAAGGTGGTGGCAACCATGGGCACAAACAGCGTCGTCTCGGCCGAAATGACCCTCGATTGCTATGGTCGGATCAGTCCCGACGGCGTGGCCGGAACCTATGAGGCGACGCCGTTCCCGTTCTATAATATGCCGGAGGATCCGACGGAGTACACCTACGCCGAGTCGTCTTGCATGGAAATCCGTCCGGACGGCACGATCCTGGTGGCCGGGCAGGACCTGGACGCTGACACCGAGAATAATTACTGGTACGGCCTGGGACTGGCCTGCTACAACGCCTACGACGGGCTGGCCCAGCGGCTGTACGTGCAGCACGACGCCAACTGGAACGTGACCAGCATCGCGGATGTCACCGGCACGGTGGTGCAGCGATTCCAGGAAGACCCCTACGGCGGCAATCCCCAGTTCCTCACTGCGGACTACCAACAATCGACTACCGACTACTCCTGGCTCTACATCCATCAGACCGGCCGCTACGACCCCGTGGCCGGCGTCATCCACTTCGAGAATCGCGATCTGGACCCGAACACTGGCACATGGCGGACCCCCGACCCGCTGGGATATGTGGATGGCGGGGACGTGTATGAGTATGTGAAATGCAGTCCGGTGAATCTCAATGATGCACTTGGGCTTCGTGCCACCATCTTCCTGGCGCAAGGCCAAGAGAAAGAACAAATTGCCCAAGATCTCGACAGCATCGCTAAGAACAACGAAGCTGCAAAGAAACGCTATGTGGAGTTTCTCACGAAAAATGTTACCGACGAAATGTTCAATGATTGGAAATCGAAGAAGGGCGTCTTTTGGAATGGGACACCATTTGAAGACAGTCGGCAAGATTTGATAGACAGACTTAATCGGGAGACGCTGACGATCGTACGAGCCGGAACACCCACCTTAGCCAAGATGTCGGCAGATGCCTTGGCCGAAGCCGCCGTGAACAACCAACCGTGGGATGTGACAGTCGTTTTCGGCCATGGGTGGAGAAACCCAAACGTGGCTGATGATGGAAGTCAATTTTTCACATATACATCGGATTGGGCGGATGGGCAACATACGATAGCTGATACAGCGCAGGTATTGAATCAACCCGACAAGAATCTCTATTGGATTGCATGCTATTTTGGATTTGATGCCAAGGGCAATGCAATCATCGATCCCGATCTCAATGCAGGTCCAAGGGCCTATCGACTGGGTGTGGAGTGGTTGAAGCCAAACGGTGAACCCTACGAACCTGGAGTGGGCGTTAAACCAAAGATGATTTGTGGTATTAAGGTCAGTCCGATCAAAGTATTCCGAGCCGTATACAGGGACAATGGAAAGAAGCTGATTAGAATGGAGCAGCTAGGGCAATCTCCTGGTGGTACGACACGGCCTACGACAAATCCATCGGTTCCAATGCCATAGGCAAGATTATGGCAAAGACACTCCTAACTCCGGAATCCTGCCCTGATTCTGGTAACGAGACCAGGATGTCGCCAATTGCGCACGAGACCTGCAGTGGAGTCTATTGCCGCAAGTGCAGCTACGATCTGCGAGCACAGACAGCGTCACACCGCTGTCCAGAGTGCGGTTGCGCCTTCGACCCGACCAATTGCAAGACATTCATCACTCGGCCATCGCGCGGGTCAGTGTGGCGTTGGACAAAGCGGGCTGCGTGGACGCTCCTGTCGATGTCGTTTTTGCTCGGCATGTGCTGGGGGTGGTTGTACTGGGGATGGAAGAACGAACGTGCGGCGGTAGTCAAGCTTCGGGCAGACGTGGATGCGGTGGAGCCTCTCGGTGGGGCGAAATTAAGTCGCTGCTTGGGTTCGACGGGATGGGTGTTGGATCGAGCGACTGAGGTATACTTCCGGGAACCACCGACTGACGACGAATTGATCTACCTTAAGGATATGGGGAGACTCCAGACGCTTTGGCTGTGCAATGCGCGAGTTACCGATGTAGGCTTGGTCCACCTCCAGGAACTCAGGAGGCTCAGCGAACTCGTCCTGCTCGACACGCCCGTCGCGGACTCGGGATTGGTGTACGTCAAGAAGATTACCGGGCTTCAAGTGCTTCAGTTGTCTGGTACGCAAGTGACGGATGCGGGGTTGGTTCACCTCAAGGAACTCGAGAATCTGAAGGGACTTGTTCTGTCTGGAACACAGTTCACGGATGCGGGGTTGGTTCACCTCAAGGAACTGAAAAGGCTTAACACAC
>CAIYET010000446.1 GCA_903925285.1 Candidatus Hydrogenedentota bacterium
CATCGAACAAGGCCACGTCGAAGTTGTGAAGATGCAGATTGCCAAGGGCATGGATGTGAATGAACGGGACGATCACGGGAACGCGCCTTTGGATATTGCCATGTCTTTTCGACGAGTTGAGATAGTAAAAATTCTTACGGAGCACGGAGCACTTCGGAAGGCCTTTCCGAGTTCGAACCTTTTGCATGCTGCGTGCACACACCAAGATGACTACCTGCTTCAAAGACTCCTAGCATCGTGGTCTGACCTCAATGGTAAGGACGAATCCACGGGAGAGACGCTTCTTCATTACGCCGTAAGGGCGGGCTATTCAGATATCGTGAAACTGATTCTTATGGGAGTCGAGAAACAGGAGGAATGTCTGTTGATAGAGGACTCTTATGGCAAGGTTCCATGTGATGTGGCAGATGCCAGTATTCTCAACGCGGAAACGCTGCAGATGTTAATACTGGCAACAACGGCTGCCCGAGCGGCGAAAGCGGCGCAGGATTCAATGGACGATAGGGTGCCGAAAAAGTCTGGCGTAAGAAGTCGATGTACACGGATTTCTGACAATATCCCCGCTCTCGACTCGGAGGAAGAATGAATAGACTGGTTCAAGAGTATACCTACTGGGAGGTCTCGCTCCACGAAAACCAGGGATATCTCGGTCG
The DNA here is from genome assembly GCA_903925285.1 of Candidatus Hydrogenedentota bacterium. Lineage (GTDB taxonomy): Bacteria > Hydrogenedentota > Hydrogenedentia > Hydrogenedentales > SLHB01 > DSVR01. The sequence continues at coordinate 654 of CAIYET010000446.1, forward strand.
ATGTGTTGTCTGGTGCAAGCGCCCGGACACCCTTGATCTAACCGACGCGACAAAGGAAGAACGCGACGAGTTGTTTACGATCTTGACGCATCTCAAGGCGGCGCTCGCGGCGGCGTTTAAGCCAGATTGGTTCAACTATGCCTTTTTGGGCAATGGTGTACGCCACCTTCATTGTCATGTGATTCCGCGGTACGCGTCCGAACGGCATTTTGTCGGGTATGAATTCAGAGATGAACGCTACGGCCACAATTACAGAACGGACCATAGCTTCTCGATACCTGATTACATTCTGGAAAAGATCAGATCTGTACTTTCAGGGGCGCTCGATGGAGCGCTAGACTGACAGTAATTACGAAGTAGTTCTTTGGACTTGCTGGCTATAGTCGCAAACAGGGATGACATTACAGCCATGAGAGATTTTATCGCAAGCGCAAAGGCCGCATTTCAGAACAAGATAGAGACACTCGGTTACGACCCCTTCGGCTTATTGCAGCACGTTGCCGAAATGGAGAAGTGGGGGAATTATCTGTGCGATCGCCACCCGCAAGCGGACAGGCACACTGTGTTGCTTGCCGTCTGGCTCCACGATATCGGACATTACCCTTTGCCAGCCGAAATCGACCATGCGGTCAGAAGCGAGCAAACTGCCAAAGAACTGTTGGACGGAGAAGAATATCCGGCAAATGAGATTCCTGCGGTTCTGCATTGCGTTCGTGCCCATCGCTGCAAAGACGTGTTACCGGAAACTCTAGAGGCGAAAATTGTTGCTCGTGCCGATTCGGCCAGCCACATGACCGATGACATGTACATCAACATCGCCAGAGATGATAAGGCGGCGAAGCATGCTTTTCGTGCTTATGACAAGATGGAACGTGACTATCGTGATCTGGCTGCTTTTCCCGAAGTCAAGAAACTCCTGACTCCCCTATATCGAGCCTGGCAGAGGGTTATCACAGAATACGAAAGAGTCAACTTGTGAGACAGTCCTTTCTTGAATTTATAAGGAATCCGTAGTGTATAACCTGAGGAAACACTGGAGAGAACGAGGCTTTAGGTTGCTTTGGACTGCGCCGTTCATAGAAGGTACGGCATCCGGTGAACGGCATTAACGCGCACTCTATTGAAGATGCCTGATGATCAACTCCAAAATGGCAACAGGCGCCACCGCTAGCAGGACGATTTTCCCCGAAGCATGATGCCCCCCCCTACAGCAAAAGATAGAGCCAGTCGCTTTCGCCCCGGAGTGTCTTTCAGGAACGGCAAAATCTATAGGTTTGAGAAGAATAGAGTTGCCGTCATTCGAATATGGCCGCCAGCGGCATGGACCAAGAAGGCAGATGGCCCTTGGCAACGCTGCAGACCGGAGCTTGACCTTGCATTGTCAGAAATTGGACTACGTGTTGGCGAAGCTATGCGGCTACTTGAGGCCGATTATCCTCGCCTACTCGCAGATGTTCTACAGGGCCAGACCTTTCTGCCATGGTATGCAATGCCAGACGAGCTTACGTGGGTCTTGCGATTACAGAAGGAGCGAGATGCATACAAGAGGCACTACGGTGAGATTCCCAAACATATATACGACGTTGTTGCACGGTTTGCCGAGAGGCAGTTCGCCTTACTAAGCCTGGTCTATTCGTGTCCGGATGCCCTGGACCTGGTTCAATCGAACCCGGCACTCGGACTGATGGTGGCCACAAATTGGATCTGGCATCGGCCAGCGGTAAAGCAGCCGCTGCGAAGCGCCAGAAGCCTTGTTCTCAAGAAACGCCGCGAGATTTTGCGATGGCTTCATTTTGGTATTCCAAGCGACGCGGCTGTTGGCGTTCTGGCCAAGTATCCCCGTGAATTGATGAAGGTGGAGTCGCTCTTCTACCTTCGGGACGCGATGCAGCAACCGGAAATCATTCGAATGCTCGGTTTTCTGCCCAAAATCAACAGGGGCGTCGTTCGGATTGTCAGCGATCCTAGACTCTTGCCGCATGCTTCTCCTCGGCTGCTCAACGAAGTCGCGGTAAACGCAGAAGACGACCACGCCGGCACTACGGCATATTGGTTGGGCGAGAATCTTGCGATGATGGAACGCCTGGAACGTGACTCCCGACAGTTACGTTTTCATTCGATCAAGCGCATTCAGGAGGTCCACCAAGAGCTCAGCCGCGACAGTATACGCATAGTGGCGGCCGCGCAGAACTTTCCGCCTCCGCCTCTGCCCGGCGCCGCCGGGATCGAACCGATCGAGACGCCGGACGCCCTGATCTGCGAAGCCTATGAGCAGAACAACTGCGTAATGAGCCTGGCGACGGAAATTGCCGCTGGGCGGCTGTTCTTGTATCGTGTGGTTCGACCTGAACGGGCGACGCTGTCTATTGCGCCGAATGGCAACACTTGGATGATTCAAGAATGCCGGGGCGCCAATAACGCCAACGTCACCCCAACCTGCATTGCCGCAGTCCATGAATGGCTGGTTACGCAGAAGAAAGAATCAAAGCAAGAGATCCACAATCAAATCTGACGCGCTGGCGGAGGCTTGTGCTGATACTCCCTATTTTGAGCGTCAGAACCTACTCCACGCACTGTTGAAGCATCGAGCGTTTTCAGGCAGATTTAGCCCTAGCAACAGGCGGGAGATCAGTTATGACACTCTTTTCAGATATCCGCGCTTGTTACGAGGCCGTACCATTTAGGTGCTGCGCATCCTTTTGGGTTCCTCATATGCGAAATCCTCTTCATCGTCCTGGGGCGACTGGCCGAGGATTTCGTCCGGCGTTTCGAATACCACGACTTTGATTTCCTGTAGCGGAATCGGACGCTCAAAGGCAACCTTGTAGTCGAACCCATCGGCGACGAGTGCACGGATGAGTTCTTTGAAATCTTGGCACCATTTCCGTTCCTGTGCACGGAAGCGGTCGAGGTCGATGTGGGCGCTGGCGGTTTTCGGCGGGGGCATCTCATGGAGCAGTTCGAAACCGAGCCGGTTGTCGCCGTGTATGACAATAGAAATGCGTTCGCCGCCGGGCATGCGTAACATGGCCTCGGCATGGGTGTCCGGGGAGCCGGTGTCGAACGCCCGGATGACCTCGTAACCCATTTCGTCCAGATGGCGCGTGACGGCTTGGCCCAATGCAGCGCGGTGTGCGGCATTCAACACCGAGCAGTCGATATCATATTGGACGCGCCGAAGGTGTTGTTCGACGAGATCCACGAAGCCGGGGCGAATTTCGCTCGATGTGAGCAAGGCCGTCATCTGTGCCATGACGTTTTCGACCGACGCCTTGAGCTGCGACGTAGGCGCCAGATGGACATAGCCGACCACCTCGCCCAGGAGCTTCTCGAGTCGTTCGGCCATTTCGGCCTGCCGTCGTCTTGTGGCCTCTTGCCGTTTCATAAAGGAATCGAGAGTTCGCCCGACGGTTTCCCGGAACGAAACGATTTCATCGAGGATCGCTGTGTTGTCCCCTGCTTTACGGTGCAAAATCTGACATTGCTTTTCCAGGAGTGGATAGGGAGAAGCGTCAGCTTCCCGGAACTGCCGGGGAAGTCCTTCAATGATGCGGATTACTTCCTCGATGGCATCCGCAATGCCGACGTTCCGTTCGCGTTTGCCCAAAGCCGTATAGCCTGCCTTACGGGAACGGTCTTGCGCGATTTCTGGAGCACGATCCGCGAGGCGCACTTGTTCGAGTCGTTTCTCGGCATTCTGAATGGACCGTTCGAGGTCGCCCAGATCCTGCATCCGTTGGAACTGGGTGCACTGAAACTGCCGCCACTCCGCTATGCGTGTTCGTTCCCGCTCGATTTCGCGGCGCGCAGCTTCGAGCCGGGCGTCCACAATAATTTGCACGCCCTTGACCACGCCATAGGTCGCCAAGCCGCCCGCAAGGAGCGTTCCGGCAACCACCGCGCCCGCTACGACTACGCCACCCACGAGAATCACCGCCGGCGCAACAACTACCTGACCACTCATGGCAATACCCCCACAAAACGCTTCTCTCTACACAAGGCGTTTCCCTTCACTCTAACAGGGACTAACACTTCGATGCAACGGTTTGGCAGCAAGTTTGGCAGCAAGTCCCGTTGACCCGAAATCACTGGAGGTGTAATATTCTGCGAGGGAAACGAGACAAGGTTTGTCAACGGCAGGGCTCATGCGATGCGAGGTTTTCACGTATATGGCCGCACGGATGTTGGACGCGTCCGTGAAGTGAACGAGGACCACATCCTCGTAGGGCGCATTGTCAAGAATCGCGAAAGCCTTGGGATGTACTTCGGACATGCGGACGATTATTTGGCGAGCCACGGCCTATTGTTTGCGGTAGCAGACGGCGTCGGTGGTTGCGCGGGCGGGGCACTGGCAAGCAGACTGACACTGAGCGCTTTCGACACACAGTTCTACGGCACGGAAAAGGGAGGCGAAACGATCGATGGATACGTCGAGGCGCTCACACTTGCCGGCAACCGTGCCAACCGCGATCTGCTGAGTTTGGCCGCCGCCAAGCCCGATCTTGCCCACATGGGTTCGACGATTGCCGGCGTTTGTCTTATGGCGCGGGGTTACCTAGTTTTTCATGCTGGCGACAGCCGCGTATACCGCTTGCGCAACGGATACGGCAAACAACTCACTGTCGACGATTCGCTCCGAGCATTGGCGGTCTCATCGGGCTTTCTGAGTGCACGGGAAGCGGAGGAGAGCGAACCGTCGCATACGATTACGAACTGCGTGGGCAGCAACGATTTTGCATTGCACATCGCGCCAGGACCCGATCCGCGCGACGGCGACGTGCTGTTGATTTGTTCCGACGGGCTTCACGACATGCTCGACCTGGATTTTCTGGAATCGGCAGTGGCTGCATCGAGGAACGTTGTGGAACTGGTCGACGCACTGGTCGACGGTGCCAATGCCGCGGGAGGGCATGACAACATTTCGGTGGTAGCGATTGGCTCGGATCTCTTCGATGGGAATTTTGGCCGATGTACGGCATCGGCGAGAGAGATCAAGTCTTTGGCGCCAACCGAGCTGGTCGCGTCGGGCGGTGGTGAACCCGTGGCTGCGCCGGCTGTCGCTTCCGAGGCTATGTTGATCGAGGGTAGCGAAACGTTCGCCCGGGAGGGAGTCGATGGCAACCAATAACATTCCGCCTGAAGATTCCAAAGCCAAACGTTCCACCGCGAAACGTCGGCCCGAGAAAACGACAACGACAATGGACAGCCCGCGTGTCACGGAGCGCTTGACGAATGTTCGGCCAACGGATCGCTTGGTCGAGGAACCGGCGAGCGAACACGCGATCTCGGGACGGGCTACCGACCGGTTCGCCGAACATGTGACGAGCCGGATGGAAGAACCCGGGGCGGCGATAGCGAACCTCTACAGCGTCGTACGGATCACGGACTTGGTGAATGACCGCTATGAAATCCAGGAAGGACCTCTTGGGGAGCAAACCGGCGAGGCCGACGTCTACCGTGGGTACGACAGGCAGTCGTGCGAGACTGTCGCTCTCAAGTTCTACAGGAACCAGGTCTCTCCTAAGAAGGATGTTCTGGACAATCTCTTGAATCTCAATCATCCGGATATCGTGAATCTGCGCGATTACGGCTCGTGGGGCGGACGCTTCTATGAAGTCATGGAATTCTGCGCCGGTGGCAGCCTTGTCGATTGTGCACCCTTGTCGGAAAGCGAATTGCATGGATATATTAGGGAACTCATTAATGCATTGCAGTACTTGCATGACCAGAACGTGGTCCATCGGGACATCAAACCCGCCAATCTCTTTTTTCGGAACGCCGCGAAGCAGGATCTCGTCGTCGGCGACTTCGGCGTCAGTTCCTATCTGGAGAATGGCGACAGAGTGCGAAAGACGCAAACGTGGCAGTTTCTGACGCTCGACTACGCCGCCCCGGAGTTGTTGGATGCCAAAGAGGTAAGTCCCAAGACGGACTATTACGCGATAGGGGTTGCCTTGATTCATCTGGTCCAAGGGCACAGCCCCTTCTTGAATATGGACAAAGAAGCAATCCTGGGCTGTCATTTCCGCGGCAAGGTGCCGCGACCAACCGGCCTCTCTCTCGAATTCAAGACGCTTCTCAATGGTCTTCTCCGGCTGCATCCGGAGACCCGCTGGGGTTATCGGCAAGTGATGAACTGGCTAAACGGCGATCCAATCCTCACGGACGCCGGGCTGCCCGACCACGAAGATTTTTATGCGGACAAACGATGCCCTTATCGCAGTTATCCGGCAGCTACCACCCCGTCGGAATTAGCCCTTCATTTGGATGAATTCGATGCGGCAAAAGATCTCGCACGCGGCTGCGTTTCGCAGTGGGTTATGAATTTCGACACTGAAATGGGTACGCGCGTCGCGCAATTGGAGGAGGATTA
>CAIYET010000447.1 GCA_903925285.1 Candidatus Hydrogenedentota bacterium
ACGTTTGACAGCGGGAAGGCGCATGTACGGCGGGCGGGATGGATATACATGATAGCGACTCACTTGGGCACTGCTTTTCTCTTGGCGTTGTTTGTGTTTCTCGGAGAAAAGGCGGGATCATTCGACTTTGACGCCTTTGCCAAAGTGGGCGCGACGCTTCCGGCATCGGTGTTGGGGGTTGGATTTGTGTTTGCGTTAATTGGGTTTGGGGCCAAGGCGGGGTTCATCCCGGTTCACGTCTGGCTGCCGGAAGCGCATCCCGCGGCTCCCAGTCACGTTTCCGCTCTTATGTCTGGCGCGATGATCAAGACGGGGATCTACGGGCTGTTGCGTATCCTGAGTTGTCTCGGCGCACCGCCTTCTTGGTGGGGCTGGTGCCTTCTAGGGGTGGGTATTGTATCTGGCGTCTTAGGGGTGCTGTTCGCCCTTGCCCAGCACGACATCAAACGTTTGCTCGCGTATCACAGTGTCGAAAACATCGGTATTATCACGATGGGTATTGGCGTGGGCTATATCGGATTGGCCCACAACTTGCCGGTCATCGCGGTGTTGGGTTTTGCCGGCGCCCTCCTGCATGTTCTCAATCACGCTGTTTTCAAGGGGCTGCTGTTTCTGGGGGCTGGCGCCGTGTTGCACGGAACCGGCACGGGCGATATCGACCACCTTGGCGGGCTGCTCAAACGAATGCCCGTGACTGGCGCGACGTTCTTGATCGGGTCCGTGGCGATTTGTGGATTGCCGCCTTTGAATGGATTCGTGAGCGAATTCCTGATTTACTTAGGCGCGTTCCATGGCGTGACTTCTTCGCCCGCCGTCGTGGTGGTTGCTTGCTTGTCCGCAATTGCCGGTCTGGCGCTCATCGGTGGTCTTGCCGCCGCATGTTTCACCAAGGCCTTTGGCGTGATTTTCCTTGGGGAGCCGAGATCCGATCATGCTCGACACGGGCATGAGGCAAGCATGGCCATGCGCTGGCCGATGATTGTGCTGGCGGCGGCGTGTATCCTCATCGGGGTTCTCGCGCCGACGGTAACGTCCAGCCTTGCCCCGGCGGTCCAGGTACTGGTGAAAGGGGCTCCGGAAATGGTGCGCGCGAGCCTTGGAACGGCGGCCAGTCCTTTGTCTTGGATTGTCGCCGCTTCTGCGATGCTCGTGCTTCTGACAATCGCATTCGCGGCTCTTCGGAAGCGGTTGCTCTCGAAGCGTAGCGTCGGGCAAGCAGTTACCTGGGACTGCGGTTACGCCCAGCCCACTGCCCGCATGCAGTACACCGCGTCGTCGTATGCCCAACCCTTGACTGACTTCTTCGTGTCCATTTTGAGGACGCGCTACCGATATGTGCGGCCCGAGGGGATTCTTCCTTTGGGCGCTTCGTTCTCAACTGAAACAGGCGACCCGTTTCGGAACAAGTTTTATGAACCTTTTTTCGAGCATACCGCTGGCGTGCTGGCTTGGTTTCGCAAGGCCCAGCATGGGCGCGTCCAGTTGTATGTGCTCTACATTGCGCTTACACTCATTGCCCTTCTCCTCTTTGGCATCAGGTAGGAACCATGAGTATTCTTCCGGTAATCAACTTTGTGTTGGCGCTCTTGTTTGCGCCAGTGCTCTTGGGCGTTATCAATAAGACGAAAGCGTTTTTCGCGGGCCGAAAAGGCCAGCCGCTCTTGCAGGCCTATTCTGACCTGTGGAAGCTGCTGCACAAGGGCGCCGTCTATAGCCGCACCACCACGTGGGTTTTTCGGTTCGGACCGGTTGTC
>CAIYET010000448.1 GCA_903925285.1 Candidatus Hydrogenedentota bacterium
ACTTCATATCAAGCTCTAGCACATTTTTCCATATTGGGTCGGGCACTGGGGCTCCGCCACCCGTGCCATCCTCCCACCACGTGTAGGAGATTCCATAGCCCAGGCCGAGTTCGATGGGAACAGAGGCCCCGAAGAGCTTGGGCGGCTCTGCCGGTCTCCAATAGAAATGCAGTTTCCCGATATGGTTCCAGTCGTAGATACCATCGTGGAGGAAGTTTTTATCGGCATAATTTAAAAGGTTCGCATAGCTGAAATATTTATTTACATCGCCATAAATAGGGTACTTCGAAGCAGCGTAATCCGCATCAGAATTATCGCCGTGCCGAACAAAACTATACTGTAACGAAGCTCGCCAGCCTGGTGCGAGGGCTGTCTCGAGCTTGACGAGGAATTCATCCGAGTTGGGCGGCAGATAATAGCCAAGGTTTTCACCGTCATTCGTGTAGGAGGTGTCTACCCGAAGGCGATAATCAGGATACCAGGTCGAATAATGGGCATACACGAAGGGCTCGATCTTGGTGTATTGGGCCGATAGAGTAAAGAAAGGCAAACCTGGTAGGGGAAGCTTCAGGCCACCCTGAAAGGCAAACATGTTGCGGGCCTTGGTGAAAAGCTGATCGAAATGGGTGACCTCCATCTCGTCGGCGTAGAAGGAGCCGTAGAATTTGCCCACCTTGGGAATTTGGAAGCTTCCGTCCACCTGGAGACCCAGATTGTCTATATCGGCAAGCTGGTTCTGGTACAACACGGTAGCGAGCAAGGGCGCGAAATACCCCAGTTCAAAGCGCTTCGCGCCCACGAGACTGCTCGTAACGGACAGCGTCAGCCAATCAGTGGGGAAGACTTCAAGACGCTGAAGGCCGAGCATTTTCTGATACGAGATGGCCGAGTAATAGAAATAGTCGCTGTCCGAAGCATCAATGACGCCATCGCCGTCGGTGTCGACATAGGTAATGGAGGTGCTCTTCTCATCGTTCTGCTTTTCCCAGTTAGTCAGCGAGCCCACGAGGCTCGATACGGCGAAGTATTTCGAGGGGCGTACCGTCATTTCCATGCCGACGAAGGGTCTCGCCGTCCCGGATAGCGATAAAGAACCGGAACCAACGCCCCAGTCGCGTCGAAATCGCGATAAGCGCGCCATGAGGCTTCCCGAATCGGTCGACGCAGCGATGTCCTGCTTCAGATCCGTACTGAAGTAAGGAATAGCGTGAGGTCCGTCCCACTCCTTCGTGAATTCGTAGGGCAGGAACAAGTCTTCCCCGATCTCCAGGTATAGGTCGTCTTTAATCTTGTCGAAGGTGAATCCCGCCTCGCCCATCATAGAAATCCACGAGGCCGGAAACGCCTCAAGGTATGCAGCGGTGAGCGAGTTGATATACCAAATGTCATTGGGTGTAGTGGATCCTGTACCGGCAATAAGATCGGCGACACCTCCCATGTCCCATCTCGTTGAAGCTTGTATTTTGACACCAAACGCCGCTTTGTTGTTTTCAGTCCTCCAAAAAGGTGATTCCCCTAAAGTGCCCGGCGCGAATTCCCTGGCGAATGTCGAGATCCATTCACGCTCAACTGGCGAGAAAGCGTCCGCATTGGCCTCGATCACCGCAAGATACTCGGCCACCTGCGACCTTGTGTAAGGCTTCACCGAGGAAAGGCGGGTCAACACACCCAGCAATTCTGCGGTATCGATGACTTTGTAGACAGGATTGCCTAGCTCGACAGCAAGTTGAGCCTGGGCACTCACATGAGTCACGATTCCGAACCCGAGCAAACCGGCTAATAAGACTCCAGTTATCCATCGCGTAGCATTATTTTTCATTGTTCCTTCCTTATAATGAATTCCAGCTCTCATGTTATCACAGAATTCGATCCTCATAAAAAAGAGCAGACTGTCGCAATACGACAATCTGCTCTTCGTTGGGCGTGCAAAATCCGAGTTGCCAATATAGCGGGTTGGACAGAGATCAATACTCGGTTTTCAGGGCGACGCTCAAAAGGAAA
>CAIYET010000449.1 GCA_903925285.1 Candidatus Hydrogenedentota bacterium
ATGCGCTACATCCGCGAACGCAGCTTCACCCCGTTCGGCTACTATCGCATCGCCCTCGCGATCCTGGTCCTCGTCTATTTCCTGCGGTGAGCGCCAAGGCTTCAGGCCTCGGCAATAGTCCACAATCCACAATCGCCAATCTATCCTTCCGACGGCTGGTTGCATACCGCAAACGGCGCCTGTCAAGATATTATGTTGGGGTGAAGCGATGATAGTTCGAAAAGGAGAACCGGTCATGAAACGAGGCGTTCGTTCATTCGTTGTCGGCACGATGCTATGCCTGTCAGGAATGGCTCTCGGCGTGGACGGACTGGATCTGGCAGGCGAGTGGCGGTTCCGCATGGACCCGTACAACCAGGGCTTGGCAGAAGGCTGGTCTGGCGATGGGATATCCGGCGACACGGTGAGGCTGCCGGGATCACTGGACGAGAACGGCAAGGGTATCCGCCAGGAGAAACGCCACGTTGAATACCTGAGCCGGTTGAATGAATATGTTGGCGCGGCATGGTATGAACGTGACGTGACTATTCCGCCCGACTGGGCTGGTAAGCGCATCATCCTCTTCTTGGAGCGTGTTCATTGGGAGTCACGGGTTTGGGTCGATGGCAAGTACCTCGGCATGCAAGACAGCCTCTGCACTCCGCACGAACATGACCTTGGCAGCATGCTCAAACCCGGTCCCCACCGCCTCACGTTGTGCATCGACAACCGCGTCAAAGTTTACGTGGGCATGAACGCTCACTCGATCACGGAACACACTCAGACTAACTGGAACGGCGTTATCGGCCTCCTGGAACTTCGCGCGACCGCGCCCGTTTACATCGCCGACATACAAATCTTTCCCCAAGCCGCCAACCGTACAGTGAACGTTCGGATGCAGCTAACAAACACCACGGAATCGGATGCGAAGGGTACGTTGGAAGCCCATTGCGCCTTGATGAGCAAGGTGTCTTCCGCCAACGATTGGGTTGACCACGAGGAACCGATCACTATCGTTCGTGGTTCCTCCTCCAACGTGACGTTTATGCTGAGCCTTCCCAAAGACACACCGCTCTGGGACGAAAAGGCAACCGCGCTTCAGTTGAACAATCTCAAGGTTTGCCTCAGCGCTGTTGCGGGCGGTTCCACATCCAAACACGCGCGCGAAGTTCTGTTCGCTTTCCGGGATATCGGACGTGAAGGTACGCAGTTGACCCTGAACGGAAAGCCGTATTTTGTGCGCGGCAACCTGGAATGCTGCATTTTTCCACAGACGGCCCATCCACCGATGACTACGGCAGAATGGGAGACGCTGCTATCCACGGAAAAGACCTATGGCATCAACCATATCCGATTCCATTCGTGGTGTCCGCCCGAGGCGGCCTTCTGCGCTGCCGATGCGCTGGGCGTGACTTTCCAGATAGAAACGCCGGTGTGGACTGAACTCGGTACGCATGGGGAAACGGACGCCTACATTCGCGCGGAAAGCGAGCGGATCCTGGACGCCTACGGCAACCACCCGTCGTTTTGCTTTCTGGCCACGGGTAATGAACCGTCGGGCAAACATATGAATGAGTTTTTGAACGACATCATCGCGCAATGGAAAGCGAGAGATCCACGACGTCTCTATACTACCTGCTCGGGCTGGCCCGAATTGCCTGCCAGCGACTATCACGTCCTGCCCGAACGCAATCACATGCCGTTGCGCCTGCACAACAACCGGATGTTTGGGCCTACGACGGATTTCGACTACAGCGAAGCGCTAAAGGGCAGTACCGCGCCGGTAATCGCCCACGAGCTTGGCCAATGGTGCGCGTATCCGCGCTATGACGAGATAGGGAAATACACCGGTGTTCTGAGGGCGTGGAATTTCGAGACATTCAAGACGCGGTTGGATGACAACGGAATGGCCGGTCGCGACAAGGAATTTTCGGCAGCTTCCGGCCGACTGCAATGGATTCTTTACAAGGCCGACATTGAAGCGGTGCTACGGACTCCGGGCATGGCGGGCTATCAACTGCTTTCGGTGCAGGATTTTCCAGGCCAAGGCACGGCGCTAGTCGGTTTTGCCGATGCGCTCTGGAATAACAAAGGCGCGGTGAGTCCGGAAGAGTTCCGATCGCTCAACCGTGAGACCATACCGCTCCTGCGGTTCGGAAAATACGTGTGGAAAACTGATGACACGTTTCGTGCCAGCCTGCAGATCGCCCATTTCGGCGCCGAATCCATCCAGGATCCCACCGTCCGTTGGGAGGTCCAGGGAACGAAGTCCGGAAAGTGGGCCTCGGGCGACTGGAAGCCGACGGTAATTCCCATTGGCAATGGCAAGACGCCGTACACCATGGAAGTGCCGCTGTCGAAAACCCAAGCCCCTGAGAAATTGACCATTACGGTTAAGGTTATGGAACGAGACCGCGAATTGGGCGCGAACTCCTGGAACATCTGGGCCTATGCCGCCGGTAAATCTCCAGCGGAGTCCAAAGACATTCTGGTCGCCGATGAATTCGACGCAAAGACCGAAAGAACGCTTGGCAAGGGAGGAGTTGTGTTGCTTCTGCCAAACTATGTCGCCCCGATGCAAAGCGTGCCCAGCGCATTCGAACCAATCTTTTGGAACATGCAATGGTTTCCAAAACAGCGGCGGCAACTGGGCGTGCTCTGCAATCCAGCGGATCCTGCCTTGGCGGGATTTCCCACCGACATGCACACCGACTGGCAGTGGTGGGAACTGCTCGACAAATCTCGGGTAATTGACCTCAGCGGCATGCCGCGAGAACTCGAGCCGATCGTGCGTGTCATCGACGACTGGAACACGAATCGTCCGCTCGGGGCTGTATTCGAGACGAGAGTTGGAAAGGGCAGGTTGATGGTGTGTACTCTCGATATCCAGAAGGACTTGGAAAACCGACCCGCCGCCGCCGCCCTGCGCCAGTCGCTGATCGCCTACATGAAAGGCGGGCAGTTCAACCCCGAGACGGAAATATCCAGGGAAGCTTTGCGGCTGGCTTTCGCGCAATAATTGACTAGATAGGCAGATGAACCTAAAAAAGGCAGTAGGAATTCAGAATACAGGAGTCAGAATTCAGAATGGCAACAGGTTACGGTATCATTCGAAGCGCGAAAGCATTCACCGCGCCGCGCGCAAGGCTTCCGCGCCGGTGTTGGGTGAGCGCAA
>CAIYET010000450.1 GCA_903925285.1 Candidatus Hydrogenedentota bacterium
CATGCGGAGTTCTTCATCGCGGGTTTGTAGGTATACGAAGTAGTCCGATTGGTATCTGGCGTAGTGGATGCTGCGCGCGCGTTCTGCGGCCTTGCGTCGGGACTGTTTTATCTTGTGGCGGAAGTGGACAACGAATTCGTCGCCGTGGCGGGTAAGCGCCAAGCGGAGCGAACGTGGCATCTTGGCGTTACCTGCTTCCTTCTCCCCCACGAAGCCCCCGAAGCTTCTGCCCATTTTGTCGACCTTTGTCGGGTCGGGATAGTGTTGGAGAAGTTCCCGTACGAAACGTTCGGCATCGGCTATATCGGACATCGTGGCCGGAGCGGCGGGGTCGCTTTCGTTGCCTGCCCAAGCCGCATAGAAGTGCATAGCGAACGTAGCCCCGAGAGATTCGGACTGAGTTGGGTTAAGAGCCTGGGGACCTGGCCAGTTTTCTTCAATGCTCTTCCGAAGCATGCCCAGCGAGTTCCGAGTCGGGTTGCGCATGGGCAGCCACTCAATCTGATGGGAGATTTCTTCGAAGGTATGGCTGGCAGCCAGTGCCGTGGCCGTTTCTCCGTCGAATCCTGCTCCCTTGAGTTTTTCAAAAGAATCAAGAACACCATCGGCAGCAGCAGCCTGCTGTTGTTTAGGGATGTTATTTAGAAGTTTTATTTCTATATCGGTATCCTTTTTGAACTGCTCCGGGTATCCTTTTTGAACCGGTTCCGGTATCCTTTTTGAACCGGTTCCGGTATCCTTTTTGAACCGGTCTTCAGGCGCCGGGGGAACTATTTCCGATTGTTCCGGTATCCTTTTTGAACCGGTCATAGGGTAAGCATTTGAGTCACACCACTTTACAGCGTAAGTTGCCGCCTTGCTCATCTGGCCGGCGGCAGGGTCAAAAACCCCGGCTTCAACCCGGTGAATGTGGTTGTGCAGAAGGGCATATTGTACGGAGTCGCTGAGCGCTCGGCGGGAAGCGATGCCCGTGGTGCGTTGCAGGCTCGTGAACGACATGGCGATCTGTTGCCGCCGAAAACCGAACTTGGTCTGGAAACCGATGGTGTAACGGATGATGGATCCTACCGTTTTTACGACGGCAAGAGGCTCCGTGGGAACCGTGTAATCGAGGAACTGGTTGGGAATATAGGTCAGGTTTCCGTTGCCGGCAAAGAACCCCTGGAAGTTCTTCGGCGCGGTGACATATTCCCCGCTCTCATCCCAGCACAGTTCATAAAGTGCGGAGACGGCCGTAATGCCCAAACCGGATGAGCGTCCTTTTCGGATGCACCGGATATAGTGGGCGGCGACACTCTCTTCGATGGCGGGTTGGATAGCGCCCCGGCTAATCCCGGCCTCCTCGACGAGCTGGCGGTAAGAGATGACAACGTGAGGCTCCTGTGGATTGCCTTCGGCGTCTGACCATCCCAGCGTCTTGCGGATCATGTAGGCGGTAAGGCGAACGGCGCCGCGCGACGCATGCCGGAGAACCACGTCAAAGAACTGGTTCGGCGTATACGTCGTGTTGCTGGTGGGCGCTGGGTATCCCTTGAATTCGGGCACCTGCTCTCCCCTATTTGATTCGCCGTTCGGGGTCATCGTTTAAGCGCTTTGCGGCGCTCCTTCTTGATTGCTGTGTTTCAGAAGCGTACGATTATTGGTCGCATACTCTTCGATGATCATATTCACGACTTCGCTTCGGGAACGTCTTCGGAAAAGAGGCGAATCCCTCCGAAGTTCGTCAAGAAACTCAATGATGCCGTTCTCGAAATTGATGCCGGTGCTCCGAGTAGAGCGGGCTGCAACACTATTGTTGGACGCCATAAGAGAGAACTCCTTTGCAGTTTTTGTCCACCGCTGCGCATCTTGAACAACGATTGCAGGTTTTGTCAAGAAAAAAATGAGGGCCTACCGCAAAGGAATGTACAGGCGAAAGAAAATGCCACCATATATGGATGCTGAGCGGCAATGACGACTGGAAATACTTTCAGTATTATGCAATATCTTGGACGCGGGGATTACCCCGTGATCGTCAGCGAAACGACGTTGTTGCTGGCGTTCTCTGGATGGGCCGACACGCCCGGTAAACCTAGCCTCACCAGCTTGGCTAAGGGAGCGGAATTTACCAACCGCTATGTGTCGGACCCGTAGAGCCGGATGCCACGAGAGTGGCTTGTCCGGCTCGACGGAGGCTTGTCGGAGTAATCCCTGGATGCATCGCATTCAGACGTAATCCCGGCATTCTATCCGATAACGGAATGGTGGCATGTGGGGTAGGGCGACGCAGAAATGCCCTGGCGCTTTGAGCGTCGGGGCCGTGCGGGCCGAAACGGTGCGTGTGAGAAACTTCGGATGTCCGAAGTTTTTTCCGCTAATCCGTCCAGGGGGTTCGGGCTACGGGACATTGTCCTATGCTCGTTCAACCTGCGCTGGCGTGGGGAGTTTCCGGCCTGGTGACAGGCGGAACCGGATCGCGGATTCGATCCGGCGTTGGGCCTAAACAGCCCACGGCGAAGAGCTCAACCATGAGAGGGGCGAAAGCCCTTGCCAGTAAGTTTTGTGTGAGACGGTGCCTAACGGCGAACGGCGTTGGCTGGCCGGTAAGGGGGAGCTTCTTACTTCTGCCTCCTGAAATCATCACGCGCATTGGCGTGATGGAAAGTATGCCGCTGCGGGAGCAGCGGCATACAGCCAAGGCTTCGAAGGATAACACCTTCTAGCGACGTGACACACGAAATGACGGTTCGTACTAATGCGGGAACCGCTATGGCAGCCGGGGTGGTACCCGGTGCCCGGCCTAATCAGCCGGGTGCTTGAAACGCCGAAGCGGGGGAGTGTGGCCTGAGTAGAAACCGGCGCAAGCCGGGCGAGTGAGCGGCAAGGCAGTCGCAAGCTCGTTGGCGTGTCTACGGGTGGTGCCGGACACGATGCCTGAACGAAAGGGCTGACGGGTGTATTCACCTGTCCAGAGAAAGGCATGGATACGGCGGGGCAAGTTCCCCGCCGTGTCCTCTTTTGGCGAAGCGCATTAACGGTTTCAGCCGAGGCGTTCGGGAGAACGCTTCGGCTGAAACAGAAAGGAGCGAACGATCTGAAACAGAAGGGTTAAAAGGAGGTTATACATGAACACGCGAAGCGCTACCGGTATGAATTGGGCACGGGGTACTTACAGGAAGTAAGGACACCGTGCCCATGTGTGCGGGAATTGGCAATACGGCCCCCCGGCAGGGCCACCACGCGAGAGCGGGGTGAACAAACCAGCATGGTTTGTATGGGCCTATTGCCAATTCCTCATGAACGTGATAGGAATGCATGTGAGGCGCTAGTTTCGAGGCCCGCGAGTAACCGCATGACGGTGATCGGGCAGGGAATTGATACTAGCGCTTCTGCATTTGAAGGCGGGCGCGTGCAACTCAATGGTTCTCAACAAAGGTTGTGAAGGCTTTGTGGGATTGTGCCTAGGAACAATCCCTCCACTACGCGCCATGTCTTCACCAATTCATGCTTGGAGAAGGAGGCTCATGTACCGGTGCGTGGTCACAACACTTGAGGGATTTGTTCAGCAAATCGCTACGGCGTACATCCCTCACGGGTACTGGTTCTACGTGCAGGGCCAAATTCCCGAGCACAAGACTGCTGAAACGGTTGATGAAAAACTGATCGGGCGCTATGGCGTGGCAATGTCCAAATGGACACGCGCGCGATGCAAACGCGCGGGCTTGGCCGGCGTACAGTACATCCGCTTCGAGCGCATCTTCGTCATCATAGCGACGCAAGGCCAGCACTCTTTCTTTGAAGAGGAACGCGCCGCGATCCGGGATGTACGCAAGACGCCGATCCGGATTGGTGGATACAGTATCAGTGCGCGGCGCGGTCCGGACGGCAGGCTACATGCTCACGTTCGCATTGATGAGAGACAATTCAAAGATATCAAGGCGTACTTGCTCGATAATGCGCCGCGGTGCAGTGCAACGGTCCTCGCGAATCTCTTTTACGAAATGCCCTTCGAGCCGTATGCCCCGGTCCGGCGCCAGTATCTGCACCTGCTCCGCGCGGTAAACGAAATCAGGACACGCGCGGGGTTGAAAGCACTCCCTGTGACAATTCTGCCGATGAGAAGACGGTTGGTTAGGGCGTTTTGTAGGGAAGAACGTCAAGAACCGGAGCGGCGGTCCGTCAATTGATGAAAAGGTAGCCAACTTTTCGTCCTTTGTGGGCGCGATGAGAATATCAATAGATTTTGAACTTCTCGGTCAGTCAGATGCGACAGACTTTTTAGAAAGTTGGGTGAAAAATTCTCCAGGGTGAATTCCCAGTGCTTTGGCGAGACGTACGATGTTGATCAAGCCCACGTTGCGAGTGCCGCGCTCGATATCGGCGATGTAGGTTCGATGAAGATCGGCAAGCTCAGCCAGCTTTTCTTGAGACAGGCCAACTGCTTGGCGATGCTTACGCACCGCCTGTCCAAACGATCTTAAAATCCGCGCTTCTACGCTTGAATACCCCATAGCTCAGATTGTCGCTGGAAGAAGACTATCCGTCTACAGACTATGAGTTACATTTTGCACGCCTCACGTGATATGCTTTGTTCTTGATTGAAGACGGAGTGTGGTATACTGCGTGAGTTTCTGAAGATACTGAGTCGGAATTGTTTTCCGATTGAAAAGAAAGCGGGGATTCAATGCTCAACGGTTTGCAGCGGCATCAGCTTGGCAAGTCTTGCAGAAGCATTTCAAACGGCGTTCTCGTGGCGCTCGGATTGGCGCTGTGTCTCTCAGCCTTTCCCGCCCACGCCCAGTTTACGCCGCTCACGATAAATGGCTCGGCCACGAGTGCTTCGATTGCCAAGGGAGCGGAAAAGAAGTATTCGTTTTCGCCCGTCGGTGCGGGCATCCACTATTGGGTTGACCTTCAGCCCGCCTCCGCCGACCTTGACCTCTATGGCCACTACGACACGTCCGTGGGGCGCGCCAAAACGGGCGGCGACGGCATCGTCGGCCATGGCAACCACCGGTATTCGGACCGATACAAAGCCCAAGCCATTGACGAGCACCTTGATTTCCGTGGCGACGGCATCTCGACCACGTATTATCTCTCCGTCTACGGCTACGAAGCGGGCAGCTATACGATTCGCGTTTGGAGTAGCGATACCATAAGGGTCAACGTCACTTATCCAGACGGCCCCGGAATCGTCTGGACGCCGGGCCAAACTCAAACCATCAGTTGGAGCCCCACGAACTATTCCGGCCAAGATTTTCACGGCTATGACGTAAAACTACTGAAGGACGGGCAAGAAACAACCCTGGTGGCGGGCCTCTCCGGAACCACGACCTCTTGGAACTGGACGGTGTCCGGTACTTCATCGTCGAATTATCAAATCAAAGTGGTCGGCTTTCGTCTCATGGCCCCGCCGCCCGTAAACAATCCCCAAAACCAAGTCAGAGTCGAGCCGAGAGACGACACCTCCACCAATCCATTCACGATTGGTTCCGGCTCCTCAACGGCAGCGAGTGGCCGCGTGGTTGACCAGAACAACACCGGATTGTCCGGTCTTCCAATCAAGTTCTATCTAAACGGCAACTACCAAAGTTCGCCATCCGCCACAACCGATTCAAGCGGCTCTTTCTCCGGCACCCTTACTCAAAGTGGAACGTGGTCGTTTGCGGCGATTTACCAAGGCACTGATAAGACCGGCAATTCAAAATACATCACAGTTGGCTCGCCGCCCACGGCAACGTTCGACACGTTGACCATTCAAACAGTGGCGAACAGCACCACAATCTATGGAACCGTGCGCGACAGCAAGAACGGAACGCCCCTAAGCGGAAGCCAGGTTGAGCTTCGGTATCAGGGCTCCACCGTCAAAGGCTCCGCGACCACAGATGCCAACGGCTATTACCACATTGATGGGAAAGCGGATGTTACCGGGCAATATGACTGCAAGGCAACATACAACGGCAAGGTGGGCAATTCGAGCCTATTCAATGTAAGTTCCGGGTCAGCCAGCGTCCAAGCCGATGTTGGCATCGACACAACCAGCCAGACATACAGCATCAGCGGCGCGATAACGAACGCAAGCAACGGCGCGGCCATCAGTTCCGCACTCATTCAGCTTTCCGGGACAGGCCTATCTGCGTCATCTGATTCCAGCGGTTACTACACGCTGGGCAACGTCACTGGCAACCAAAGCTACACACTGGCCGTATCGAAGAACGGCTTTACGACCAACAACGTATCCACGGGCACCATCACGGGTAACTTGACAAAGGATGTGGCTTTGCAGCCCGACGGCCAAGACACGTACGATCTCGTCCCTCAGTCTGTTACACCCTCAAAGACTTCATATTCGCCGGGTCCGCCGGTTGAATCCATGGATGTCAGCGTTAGCGTAAGCAACGCCGGTGTGGCAAATGTCGGAGCATTTGTAATTGCCGTTTACGCTTCGACAAATGCGAATAATTCTGTCGTCGGCGATATTCCGTTGGGTAATATTTCCGTAGCGTCTACTGGTATTAAGGCAGGAAAGACGGGGCTATTCTCGCGGTCGTGTTCATTATCAACGCTCACACAAGGGCAGGAATATTACATCAAGGCCAGCATTGACCCTGCCCCGCGGGCCTATCCCGCGGACGATGCCTCGGACAACATTGAGGTCTCCCCTGGGGTAATCACTATTGAACTTCCGCAGGTTTCGGAGTGTTTTCCAGGCATTCTGAAGGTGTCCGGGAAGATCTCTGGACAATGTTCGGATGCTATCTACACGGTCGCTGCAGGCGGTCGCCTTAACGGCTTTGTTTATGTGCCGGATACCATGGCTCAAGTCCACACGGGTGCCTCACCGTATGTCAGTTGGACAGGGCGTGGATTTCAGATGGATCCGGTCGTTTTTCCAATACTGAAGAATCTGTTCCGTTCCCCTACGGCGCTGCCCATGACGGTTGATGCGCTTTCGGGGAGCATCAACGCACTTGATGGAACTACCGCGAACTTCGGTGACAAGTTCTTCGCACGTGTCGAGGACTTCCATTTGAAACCCTACGCTCAAGGGGGCGCAGTGGAGGCCCGATTGAAGTATGCCTTACCGCTTAGTGAAGCGGCACGCGATTATGCACGACTTTGGGGTACAGATGTGTTCACGCCACAAAGGACCGGCTGGACCTATATCGACTCTACAAACGCTTTCTCTCCTTCCTTGTTTTCTACAGACCTTGAACTCAAGAACAACTCCATCATCGGATCCATGAAGGTCTCAGCGGGAGCGTCTATTGATTTCGACAAAAAGGAAATCGTATTTCGAAATGGCTCTCTCTCGTTCAAGATTCTCGACATTATAAACATCGGTGCTCCAGTCAAGCTTCTGGAATATAAGCTTGTGAACTATTTTTTGGAGGATACCATCGATGTGGAAGAAACGGTTCCGATTCTCTTGGAGTCTGTTTCCCAGACAAAGATAGACCGCTTGCGAGCGGGATACTCGGGAAGAATCGATCCCAACAAGCCGCTTGAATTACGCGGCGGAATTGGGATTGCTGCTGGAGCATACAAAGTCGGTTGGCAAGGAGTGAATCTCTCTTTCACACTGCTCGACTTTGATGCCGACGGTCGACTTATTCCGTCTAACTTGGAGTTACATATTGGGCAGAATAGCGACAAACTAACTGCTCGTTTATGTGTGCTGAAGACTCCCATGCCGGAGATCAAGTTTGACGGATTTCCACTGTTTGACGGAGAGATGAATTTCTACTTCCGTGATATGCGAGCAGATGGAAAGATGGCGATAACCGTGGCTGTTCCGAGCCTGCCGTTGTTTTCGTTCCAAGGGAATGGCACTTATGCGATTGACGTTAAGAAAAGTTACCTATCCACAACGCTCACAGGGGATCTGGTCACCCCCCCTGTATGGGATTTTATCCCCTTTTTTGGCGGCAAGCAAGTCACATTGGGCGGGGCAATAGCCAAGGTCGTAATGGACGACAAGGAAAACTCCTTTCGGTGCTTTGCGTATACGGAATTCTTTGGCAAGCCCGGCTATGGAGTGACAATTCCTTTTGACGGAACCAAGCCTCAGGGTGCAGTTAATCTGAACAAAGAAATGCTGGGTAAGGGAATCTTGGGCGGTAAAGCGGGACCATCCACTATTTCAATAAGCCGGGAACTGTCGAATGGAATACTGCGGTTGGTTTGGACTCAGGGAGATCTTGACGCCTCCCTCACAACGCCAGACGCAGAAGTATACGATGCTGCCAGAGCATCGATAACCCCTTTGAACCATGGCCCCGTATTCTACTCGAAAAAGTCCGGGGTTGAACCCAATCCGAATGAAGAAGGCCCTGCCGTCAATGAAATCTGCTTCTATATCGTACCCCCGGATGGCGCAGACCATGTTGCGCTGGGAACATACACTCTCAACGTGGACGACAGTCACTTGGTGGGCGGCTACGATATCCAATTCTGGACACCCAATACGCCGCCAACAATCGAACTGACGAATGTTGATGCTGGCAATCCCGCTGCGGTTGCCATTGATTGGTCCGCCAATGACCCGGACGATGATGCGGACATTTTGTTGTTCTACGACACAGATCAGCAGGGCTATGACGGTCAGTTGATTACCTGCTTCGATAATGGCCAAGAAGCTGGCCCGCTACCAATATCAGAAGACACCGGCGTCAGGCCGTACGTATGGAACACAACGGGATTGCCAACGGGGCGGTATTACATCTATGCGATGATTTCCGATGGCAAGAACCTTCCGGTATTCTCGGCTTATTCAGCGGACAGCGTTTCCGTTATCCACCCCAGTGCTCCTGCACCTCCAGCCGGGTTCACTGCAAGGGCGGAAAGCAACGGCATTCATTGCACGTGGGATGCGAGCGCCACACCAGACGTGTTCTACACGGTCATGTATGATGACAAGCCGATGGAATCTACAGATCGTTTTGAAAATTCAATTGTGGCAGAGGGCACCACTGAACGCATCATCGCGTCACTCACATTCGGGCGGACCTATCGCCTGGCCGTCAATGCGTTTCGGCCCGGAACCCTTGAAGCAAGCACCATCGTCGGCCCCGTCTCGGTTCCACTGTTCTCGACTACGGCGAACAACGCGCCGAAGATTGTGTCCACGCCGATTACGGAAGGGCGGGTTGGCATTCCGTATTCGTACCAAGTTGTGGCGACGGACGCGGACGGCGATGCTTTGACATACCAACTGACGCCGAAGACGGTAGACGGGCATCCTGAACTGGCAAGCCCGCCTCCGGGTGTCACGATTGACGCGAGCACGGGCCTTATCGCGTTCACGCCGGTGGACGGACACTTGGGCACGAACAAGATCATCGTCCAGGTGAGCGACGCCAAGGGCGGGACGGACTCCCAAGAGTTTTACATCAACATCGACAATTGGCTCTCGTCAAACAGCGCGCCGTCATTCACCTCCACGCCGCCGACGGTGGCCTATGTGGACGAAGCCTTCGCCTATCAGGCCGTGGCGGATGACCCGGACAAGGACCAAGTCATTTACTCGCTCCAGAACGCCCCCGCAGGAATGACGATAGGGACGACTTCAGGCCTCATCGCGTGGCGTCCAGCGGCGGCGGACCATGGCGGTTACCCGAACATCGTGATTCAGGCGTCCGATTGCAAGGGCGGAACGACGACGCAAACCTTGCCCTTGAGCGTCCAATATCGGGCGCTAACTTCCGTTTTCACGGTCAATCCCGGTACGGCGCAAATTTGCCCGGCGGAATTCGTGTTCACGGTGCATCCCAACACTCCTTATGTCACCAACTACGCTTGGGATTTTGGAGACGGAACGGTCGTCAGCGGCCCCGATAAGCAGACGGCGCGTCATGTCTTCAGCGATTACGCGCCGGGCGATTTTCCCGGAAACAAGATACACAACGTCACGCTGACAGTGACCGGCCCCGGCAACCCGGCTCAACAGGTCGTCGTATCGGCCCCGGTCCCCGTCGCAATCAGAGCGCCTCAACCAACGGTCGATTTCACCGCCTCATCATGGTCTGGCACGTCCCCGCTGGAAGTTACTCTGACCGCGTCCGCGCAATGGGTCAACCCGGAAGCAGCAGGCGGGTACGCTTGGGACTTGGACAACGACGGCCAATTCGATGATGCCACAACGGCAACGCTCACGCACCAGTTCACGGCAGCATTTGCACAGAAATTCCCCGTGGGTCTCAAAGTGACCGGCCCGTCCGGCGTGAAGCAGGTCTACAAGACCATCATCACGCAACCCGCCACCGGTGCTACGTTCAACGTCATCAATCATCCGCAAGGAACCGAACCCTACTGGCCGGATTGGCGGAAGGCGGTCACCGGAGATATTCAAGGGGAAACCTTGGCCGATCCTTTCAATCTGTCAACATCGCCAACGACACTCACTCTGAATACGGATCAGGCAGGAAACGCGATTGCAGTATCTAAGGTGTGTCAACTGAACGACAAAGCCTTCGATTTATCGTTCAAGGCCGACTTGTCAACCCCAGGGGAAAGCGTCCACTTTCCTGGTGAAACCGCAACGTTCGGTGGCATTGAGTTTGTTTGGTGCCCCCCGGGAACCTTCATGATGGGAAGCCCGGACACGGAGCAAGATCGTGACGCTGATGAAGGGCCGCAGCATCAGGTGACGATCTCGCACGGATTCTGGATGGGGAAGTACGAGGTGACCCAGAAGCAATGGAAAGATGTGATGGGGAGTAACCCATCGTATTTCCAAGGCGGTTCCTATGGCAACACGGATAATCGGCCTGTGGAGCAGGTGCCTTGGAATACCATTACGCAGACGTTCTTGCCTACATTGAACACAGCTACGGGCCTGACATTCCGCTTACCCACGGAGGCGGAGCGGGAATACGCTTGTCGGGCAGGCACGACCACGCGCTTCTACTGGGGCGACGATCCGAGCTATACACAGGTCGGGAACTACGCGTGGTATCTGGACAACAGCTCGAATCAGACACATGAAGTCGGGGGCAAGACGCCCAATGCGTGGGGCTTGTACGACATGAGCGGGAATGTCTGGGAGTGGTGCCAGGACTTTTATGGCAGCTACACGAGCGATGCGGTGACTGATCCGACGGGGCCTGCTACAGGACCAACCCATGTGGATCTGGGCAGTGCCTGGACCCACACCAGCATCCGCTGCCGCTCGGCGGACCGCGACCACGACGCCCCATCGTGGTTGTATTACAGTTCCGGATTGCGATTAGTGCTTTCGTCATCCCAGGAGGATTCCATTAGTTGGATGCAGACAACGAGCGCCGCGCAATGGAGCGCAAGGCATTCGTTTGCGTCGGCTGCATTTAATGGTAAGCTGTGGGTTCTTGGCGGATACACTCCAGGACCAACGTACAATAATGATGTGTATTCGTCTTCGGATGGAATAACATGGCAACCAGTAACGACTTCGACGATTTGGTCTCAACGGGTGAGTTCACAATGTGTAGTATTTAACAATGAGCTATGGATGATAGGCGGCCTTACCTATAGTGGATCTGCAAATGATGTATGGCATTCGTCGGATGGAATCTCCTGGACAAGCACGCCTGTAACGGGGCCGCGCTGGAATGCACGCGGGGAACATGCAGCCGTGGTCTTTCAAAACAAAATGTGGGTTATTGGTGGAAGCACCAGCACCGGACGTGTAAACGATGTCTGGAGTTCAACTGATGGTGCTAGTTGGACTCAAGTCACCGCCACAATCCCTTGGACTCCCCGCAGTCTTCAGACGTGCGTTGCATTTAACAGTAACCTTTGGCTTGTTGGTGGAATCACAGACAGCAACACAAGCCTAAACGATGTGTGGCGTTCAGCCGACGGGATAAATTGGACGCAAGCCACCTCTTCAGCGATTTGGGGATCAAGATGTAATCACTCATCTGTCGTATATCGGGACAAGATGTGGATATTGGGCGGCCAATATTATTCGGGCGCTACGAGATCCTATTACAATGATGTCTGGTCTTCCGTCGATGGGATAACTTGGCTTCAGGAAACTGCCGCGGCACCTTGGTCTATGCGCCATGCTCACAAATCGGTGGTGTTAAACGACAAAATGTGGGTAATGGGTGGGCATAACGGCGGAAGTGGAAGTGGCGCATTTCTTAACGACGTATGGTCTGCGAGCCGAGACTCATGGGCGAAAGTATCAGAATCAGGCCCACCAATTCAGGCCGAAGACAGTATGGTTTTCGACTCCGCAAGGAAGAACTGCGTACTCGTTGAAAATGGTACGGGCGCTACGTGGACTTGGGACGGCCTCGCGTGGACACAGCATGCAGTGCCAGGCCCCGGTAGTCGAGGGGACTATGCTATGGCCTTTGACAGCCAACGCGAACGAGTCGTCTATTTTGGAGGCTATGCGGGAGCCACAGACTTTCATGATACTTGGGAATGGGATGGAACTGGGTGGACGCACATTACAGACACTGGACCTCCCGCGCGATGCGGTCACGCCATGGTCTACGATAGCCAAAGAGGTAAGGTTGTGCTGTTCGGCGGAATCACCCAGAGTCACACGCTATTCAATGACACTTGGGAATGGGATGGTTCAACTTGGCAGCAAAGTGCTCCCCCAGGCCCTCTGCCTGTTACGCGCTATGACCACGCGATGGCTTACGACAGCAAGAGGGGAAAGACGGTTCTCTTTGGCGGAACCACCGGCTCTTTGATTTTCTATGGCGATACTTGGGAATGGGATGGGGCTTCTTGGACACAGATATCAAGTGCGGGACCCTGCGCCCGGTCTGGTATGCGCATGGCTTACGATGAGAAGCGCGAAGCCATTCTTCTGTATGGAGGGTGTTCAGTTTCTGGTTCTTATGTAAGTACACTCTATGGAGACACGTGGGATTGGGATGGAATTCAATGGCGACAGATATTCGCTACACAAGCGCCCTCACCTCGTTGGCGGCACATGATGGCTTACGATAGTTGGCGGCAGAAAACGGTTTTGTTCGGCGGAAGTGAATCAGGTCAGACAAAGGGCGATACTTGGACGTTTGGGCAAGACGGATCGTCAGTATATGAAGAAGGATATATGGCGTTCTCACCGACTGATTACCTTCGTGTCTCAGTAGACGCAAACGTTGTCCGGCTTGACAGAGTCAGTGTTGTCGCGGGCATTCCAACTGTAGTCGCTTCTTCGTCTGGCTCCCTTTCTTCAGTCGGGACAAACCCTCTTCTCTCGATTCGGTATGACGGAATAGGCAGTTTTCGCGTTTATGAAGATGGCATAGCAACGGATGTTTCGATAACAGGGACACCAGGAAGCAGTGTTGTGTTAGGTCTTGGTTTCAAGAACGACACGAGCACTATGCAGACAGCCTCCTTTACAATTGCACAACTGAGTTTACGCAATGATGCGCCGCAGATTACCAATCCTATTCCGTCCAAGTCGATGGTAAGCGGTACGTATGACGACAGCGTAGACCTTGACGCCTTGACCAGCGATGACCTTACGCCGGACGCGAATCTTAGCTTCACGGTTAGCGACGGTATCCATGTGGACGCTCAAGTGGACCCGGCAACGCATCATCTGATCTTGTCGGCACATCCCGGCGTGACGGGTTCGCCAACCGACGTGCTTCAGATTGTGGTGACGGACGAAGGTGGGTTGAGTGCGCAATCCACGATTTCGGTAACGGTAACGCCTGAGCCTGTGTATCTGTTCACGAATATAGGCACGATTGCTCAAGTTGAAGAGGCGGGACGGAGCGGTCTGGACGCCAGTATGGGGTTCCTAACCGGCGCTGATGGCGTGAACTTGTTTGCGACGAAATCTGGCCAGACGGTCCTATTCGCGAATAGCGGCAACAACGTCTATTCCAGCGTGGCGGCCCCGGCGGCATTGGGCAATGAACCGCATACGGCCATTGGGGACTTCAACAACGACGGAAAACCGGATGTGTTTATCGTCTCGGATACGGGTGGAAAACTGTATGGATGCGACGGGCTCGGCACTTTCGTTGATGTCACGATGGCTCCGCTAGACGCGGTCACTGGAAAGAGTTGCGTATGGGTGGATGTGGACAACGACGGCGACTTGGATCTGTACGTGGTCTGCAACGGAGCCAATCGTTTATTTCTCAACGGACTAATCGGTTCGGGCACGGCCTCGTTTACGGAAGCAACAAACGCCAATGGTCTTAACGACGCTGGTAATGGCGCGGTGGCCGTGTTCGCGGATGTCAATGGAGACGGGGCGGTGGATTGCTACGTCGCCAATCTTGGCGGGACGAACGCGCTCTATCTTAACAATGGTTCGGGCATGTTCGCGCTGGCCTCGGGCAGCAGCACGGAACTGACCGGCGACAGCCACGGCGCGGTCTTTGCGGATTTCGATAACGATGGCTATCCCGATCTATATGTCGCGAAAGACGGGGGCGATGCGTTGTTGATGAACAACGGCAACGGCACCTTTACGAATGTGACGGTGGCCGCTGGCATCACAAATGCCGCCGCAAGCCGGAGCGTCGCTGCGTTGGATTACGACAACGACGGCTACCTGGACATTTTCGTTTCCAACAACGGATCGCCCAACGTTCTTTACCACAATAACGGCAACGGGACCTTCACCAATAAAACGGCCCAAAGCGGTGTGGCGGGTCCGTTGGACGGCGCGGGCATGGGCGCGGCTGTCGGCGACATTGATAATGATGGCGACGTGGACATCTGGCAGGTAAACACGAACGGCCAACCAGCGGCCTTGTTCCGCAACAACCTGATAGGCCCGCTGGATGACCCGCAATTGACGCCCAACCACCACTGGCTTGGAATCCGGCTGACCGGCGCGGCGTCAGGGACTTCAACGGCGCATTCGTTCACGAATCCGTCCGCCATCGGCGCGCGCGTCGAGTTGTGGAAGAATGGGCGGCTGTGGCAGACGCAGACCATCGACGGCGGGCCAAACAGTCCTTCGCTCCACTTTGGATTGGGCGCGGACACGGTAGCGGAGCAGATCGTTGTCCGCTGGCCTTCGGGCAATGTATCGCGAACGTCTATGACGCCCGGAAACCAGATCGTAACTATTGCCGAGGAACGTGTACTGGACGGCGTGTTTCTGAGTCCCGGACGATTGAGCCTTACGGTAGGCCAGGCGCAAGGATGCACGGCGACCGCTCATTATGCCAACGGCGTCACGGAACTTCTCAACGCTTCAGACCTTTTCTGGTCCGTCGAGCACGAGGCGGTGGCCCGTGTGGACGCCATGGGCATGGTTGTGGGCATCCAGAATGGAACGACACAGGTTACCGCGCGGCTTAACGGCGTAGTGAGCCTTCCGGTTGATATCGAAGTAGCCGATGCGCCGCTGGCATCCGTGGTCGTCACGCCAGTTCAGGCACGGCTTGTGGTGGGCGATAGCCAGCCTTATGCCGCAACCGCCGAGTACTGGGATGGAACCGGTCTTGACGTTACAAGTACCGCAACGTGGCATTCCGACAACCCAAGCGTCGCAACCATTTCCTCAGCAGGGATCGCGATGGCGCACGCGGCGGGAACGGTTCATATTACGGCGGTGTTCCGCGATGTCACATCGAATGCCGTCACGCTTGATGTTGTTTCCGGCGTCACAACGGCCCTCGAACTGAATGCGCGCGAAAGCAGGTTCTACAACGAGGCCGCTGCACGGACGAACCCGTTTGTGGCCTTGAAGACATTCAGCGACGGTTCCCCCGCCGTGGATGTATCGAACCAGGTGCAGTGGATTGTGGACAATGTGTTCGTGGCTTGGATCAACGCCGATGGAAAGTTTGTAACGACCAGTCCCGGACAGGCCAATGTACAGGCTTCGCAGGGTACTCTCCAAACCGGGACGTTGCCCGCGGACGTGGCAAACCATCTTAGCTTGACGCAAAGCCCGGCGGCTGAAATCAAGAAGTACTTGGGCGATATCCAAACATTCCAGCTAGTTCCGAGTGGAGGCTTTGCGCCGTTGACTTACCAATGGACCAAGGACGGCAACCCAATCGGTACAAGTTCGTCGGCGCTCGTAATTCCGGTAGCGAATGCTTCCGACGCCGGCGTCTATCGCGCCACCATATCCGACAGCTTCAGCGAATCAATCGAGTCCAACACCTCGACACTGAGAGTCGCTCCGCACCTGAGTATCGCTATCCCGTTGCCGGAAACCGTGGAAAAACATTACGGCCAAAGCGTTGACTTCCTGGTTCAGATGGCGGGCGGCTTTGAACCCTTGACTTACCAGTGGTACAAAGACGACGGAATAAAGGCCCTGATTCCGGTCGGGACTGATGCCCCGCTATTTGGCCTGCAGAACCTATCTGCCTCTGACGCCGGAACGTATCAGGTTCAAGTGATTGACTCCAATACGGACTCTCAGATGGACTCCACGACCCTTACCGTCACCCAGGGCGTGCCGGTGGCGGGCCTTGCAGGACTGAGCATTCTGTTCGGAGCGTTGACGATTGGGGCATCAATAAGGATACGGAAGAAGTAGGTTCCATGCAGGCCTCGGATGGCCGGCCACGGCTATCGGAGGCCCAAGATGCACCCTAGCCGCTTTCGGTGGCGACAACGGAAGCCACGGTAAGCGGCCCCATGTGCGTTTTCTGTGTGGGGCATTTTGTCTTGCAATAAATCACCCCATATAGTAAACTTCCTGCATGGCAATGAAAGACCGCATCATGAAATCGGATATCAGGCAAAAGGTTTTGGAGTCCGTTGGCCGGGCGCTGAAAGAGACGGATATTGTCTTCGAGAGGAAGCCCGTGTCCTCCGAAAAGCACGCCGTTGATTTCGGGCTCCGGCTTCCAAAGGGAATGGAAACTCTGTTCGTTGAGTATCACTCCGCCCTGGCGCCCTATCAGGTGGGATCGGTTGCGGCACACTTGGAGGAACAGGCAGGGCCAAGGCATCATGTGGGATTGTGCGTACGAAGGCTTACGTGGGCGCTGCTGGAGGCCTGTAAGGAAGCCCATATCGCCGTTTTCGATGAAGAGGGCAACGCATACGTGCGACTGCCTGGCCTTTATATCGAACGGGTCCGCCCTGGCCGGAAAGAGGACGTACAATCGACTTCAGGAACCGTTTTCACTTCAAAGGCGGCACGATTGGTGCGGGCGTTCTTGAAGAAGTATCCCGGCGACTGGGTGCGGGGGGACCTGGTTCGTGAAACGGAACTCAGTGCGGGATACGTGAGCATCCTGGTCAAGCGATTGATAGTCCAGGGATTCATTTCGGATCGCTTGGGGCGGCTTTACGTGGATGAACCGGATCGGCTGCTCTCCGATTGGGCGGCTCATTACAGGTTCGACCGCCATCGCAAGTTGTCTTATGCCATCAGCGCGGGCACGTATGAAGAGGGTATCAAGAAGCTGACGGGCGCCCTCAAGAAGTGCGGCGTTCGTTTCGCATTGACGGGATGGACTGGCGCGTATCTGCGGGCGCCGTATGCCACGGCGACTACCTACACGGCGTACGTCGCCGAAACGCCCAAGGAAATGAGTGGCGTTTTCACGGTGGAAAGACAGGGAAACGTGGCGTTGTACATCCCACAGGATGAGGGTGTTTTTCAGTTCACAACACGTTCGGAGTGCGGCGACATTGTTTCGGACGCGCAACTCTACGTCGACCTTTCCCGAATGCCCGGACGGGCCAAAGAACAGGCCGATGCCCTTCGCAAAGAGCGCCTCGACTTCACAAGGATGAATCCATGATTGACAAGCCCAAGGACATATCCGGGTACACGCCGTGGCAGGCCGATCGCGCCGAACGGGTGCTGCTGGAAATATGGTCGCACTTGGGGGATTATCACGAGCACTTGGTGCTTGTCGGGGGCCTGGCGCCGCGATACCTCGTGCCGCAGAACCGAGAAGACGTGCCGAAACATTGCGGCACACTCGACGTGGACCTGGCCGTAAGCTTGGCCGTAGCGGACGTGAAAGCCTATGCCGGCATTCGACAGATGCTCGAACGCATTGGCCTGCGGCCCGGAACAAATCCACGAGGAAACGAACAACGACATTCCTTCATCATGGAAGATACGCAAGGACCCGTGATAGTGGACTTTCTTACGACGCGCTATGACGGCCCGAACACGGTTGTCCGGACCGTTGAGAAGCAACTCAGCGCCATTCAAGTGGAGGGCCTCGGTCTTGCCCTGAAGGATCCGGTGACCGTTCCGCTGAAAGGGGAGTCATTGAAGGGGGGCATCGTAACGACGACGCTGCGTGTTTGCAGACCTGTGCCTTTTGTCGTGCTGAAGGCTCTCGCCTTTGAGAAACGGCGCGAAGGCAAGGACGTTCACGATTTGGTCTACATCCTGCGGTACAGCGGCGGTGCGGCCGAGTTGGCTAACAAAGTCACACCGGAAGAACATGAAGCGGATGCTTTTGGGCATGCCATGGAAACACTGACGGGCAATTTCGGCAGTCCCGAGGATGACGGGCCGGTTCGATACAGCCGGTTCTTGGGTGGTGAGCCGGATGCCGCAAACCAAGCTTTCGCGATCATGCAAGAGTTTCTGCAGGCGTTGAAGCGACGGTAAGCGGCCGCATGTGTGTTGTGTGTGTTGTGAGCCAGAAAAGGTAGTCGCCGCGCCACCGCCTTTGACGATGCCTTCTCATGAAAGTTCTCAGGAGAGGCAGCCTGCGCGAATCGCCGTATTCCGGCCATCGTTTGTATTAAGCGCCCTGTCGATCGCGGGTTATAGGGCAATTCTGGAAGCCGTTTTTCGCCGGATCTGCTGAAAATGCCTGAGATCGGGGCATTGTGATAGTCTTTACAGGCGATCCGCGTGTCCCGTGCCTCGTGATTAAGGCGAACCTATGCAGTCAGAGTACGCTCAAAAGCTTGACCTTCGTGTAGAAATTGTACCCCGTGGGGCGCTCATTGATGCCCTGGAACGGGAATTGGGGCGGCGGCTCACTCATGA
>CAIYET010000451.1 GCA_903925285.1 Candidatus Hydrogenedentota bacterium
AGAAACTCGGCATCCACGATACGGCAAGTCTCACGCGCTATGCCATCAGCGCAGGTATCGTTGAAAGCAGTGTCCAGTCGACGATCGCCTAGATTTGGCAGGGCGCGCAGTTTTTGCGTGCCGCGAACACTGGCGACGGTCAGAGGATTGACGACCGCCCTGCCTTGGCAACGCAGGGCGAGAATTGCCGGCGAAAGGCAACCAGCGTTGCCATGCCGAGGCCGAGTAACAGAAACGTACGGCCTTCCGGCACAGCGACCACATTATTGTCCAGGGTAACCGCGCCAGTCTGTGCCAGCAACCGGCCATCCACCGCGGCGCCGGTATCCACCGTGACGGAGTCCAGCGCCAGGATGCTCCCCGCGAAAGAAGTGCCCGTTCCCAGCGTCGCGGAAGTGCCGACCTGCCAGTAAACATTGCCGGCCTGGGCGCCGTTAATCAAAACCACTTTACTTAACGCTGCCGTGATGAGTGTGGACCCTGTCTGGAAAATCCAGACTGCATTCGGATTCCCCGTAGCATCGAGCGTCAGGGTGCCGGATAGAAAGAGCGAACTGGCATCATTGTAAACGCCAGGTGCCAAGGTCTGCCCGACGAGATCGAAGCCTCCGACGTACGAGACATTATACGGGGTCCCGGCGGCGGCATTATACGCGGTGGTCAGAGCGGTCTGGGCAGACTGCGCGATTGTGCCTCCGGCGTAACTTCCTCCGTCCAGGATCAGGTTTTCAGTGCCTGTGATGGACAGGGTTGGAGACGTTCCGATGTCTCCGGTAATCGTGGTTGGCCCAGTGATGGTAATCCCGGCTCCGGCCAGAACCGCAAAACTGGAGGCATCGCCAAGGTTCACGGCCGCAGCCGTGGCATTGCAACGCGGCAACATGACCGCGGTTGCGATGAGAAAGTAGAGTGGAATCTGTATGGCGAGATGTTTCATAACTGCGAGAATAGACGAACTGGGCGCATCTCATCTATAAGGTAAAACCCTACCTTGCCTTTGCAGGGCGGATCGAAGCCGGCTCCTGCCCGGCCGGCGCCAGACCCATTCGCTAAGAAAAATGAACCTCTCCGGTAGGGTTACACCCCATAGCGAGAAATGGCGCCGTCGTTCAATATTCCCCCGTAACAGGAACAAGACACAAAACAAAGGAAAGGATACCCACATGAAGAAGTTACTGACAGTTCTAGTTGGCATGACGATCGCAAGCGGCGCGCTGGTGGCAAGCGAGCCGATCCAACTCAGCCTCACACCGGATATCGCCATCTTCAACCGGACGGAGCGGATTGAAGGATTGACCCTCAATATCTGGGGCGAGAACCCGCAGTCGGCGCTGGCGTTGGGGATTGTGAACGGGTCCACCGGCCGGAGCGCGGGCCTGAGCTGGTCCTGGATCCTCAACTATGCGGACGACTACAAGGGTGTTCAGTGGGCCTTGGTCAATTACACAGAGGGCGACTTTCTCGGATGGCAGGGCGGCGTGGTGAACTATGCGGGCCGCCTGACGGGATTGCAGCTCGGACTTGTCAACTACGCGGAGACGGCGAAAAACGGGGTGCAAATCGGGTTGGTCAACCTGATTCCATCCAACCCATGGTTTAGCGGATTGCCGGACGAGTTGGCGCCCGGGATGATTTTTGTCAACTGGCGCTTCTAAGGGCTGTTCATGGGGCAGGGCGCGCTCGCCGAGCGCGCCGTTGCCCCCGCATCGGCAGAGAACCTCCACGGCTGAGGCCTGTAGTTCAGGAGGTCAACGGAGAAACGGTATGCGTGTGATCAAGTCTCTGGCAAGGATATCCGGCCTCTTAGTCCTGGCGCTGCAGGTATCGGGTTGTACAACGACGACTGCCATCGCCGGTCGTGACTTCGATGCTTCCAAGATCGCTCAAATCCAAAAGGGTGTCACGAAGACGTCGGAGATTCGCAGGGACTATGGGGAACCGTACCGAACGGAAGTTGTCTCGGCGACAGAGGTGAAGTGGCAGTACTCGTGGGCTCGTGCGACCGCCCATATACCGTTTGCCCTGTTTGGCAGTCGCACGGTTGACACGGAAGGTGTGCAGAAGGATCTATGGTTGAGTATCAAGGATGGCGTGGTCGTCAACTACACCTACGAAGAAGGGCCAATCAAACGCCACACGACTTCCATGCCGGACAATGAAGTTGGGAAACTGGCATATGAGTGAACGGCGCTGACACTCCGATTTTTGATTCAGCCTGTTTGATTTGCGTTTGCCGCCTCATATTCGCGGTGGACAGACTTGCGGCAGGAGGCAGACGATGAAAGTTATAAATTTCGTTCTAATCA
>CAIYET010000452.1 GCA_903925285.1 Candidatus Hydrogenedentota bacterium
CTTTATAAGAGAGCTTCCACTCTTTGGGAAAGTTGTCGCCTCAACTGAATTTCCCCGAAGGGGAGGAACATGAATAGCCGTGGGTGACAACCCACGGGCACAAATGCTTAACCATCGACCCTGTAAGGGTCGCACAAGAAGCACGATGTCGACCTTTATTAACGATGATATGGACATAGTGCGACCCTTCCAGGGTCGATGGATGTCGGTTTTGTATCCGTGGGTTGTCACCCACGGCTATTCATATTCCTCCCCTTCGGGGAAACCGAATCGAAACGTTAATTTTCCGTGAACGCGAAAAAGAAGTACGCTAAATCCGGATGAACCTAAAAAAGGCAGTCGATGCAGGCAGGTATTGCCTAAACAATGGGACATATGGGACAAATAGAGCTTTCTCCCACGGGGAATTCCCATTTCAGAATTCAACGAGACGCCTGAATGCGTCGAAGCGCCCATCGATATCCGGACGCGCGATCCGGGCCAGCCTGTTCGGGCCAAACGCTTCGCAGGTGAACGAGGCGGTCACGCTGCCGTGGACGACGGCTTGGCATAACGTCGCGGGACTCATATCATCGCGTTGTGCGATACAACCCATGAAGCCGCCTGCAAACGTGTCGCCGGCGCCGGTGGGGTCGATGACGTCGCGCAACGGAAACGCCGGTACGGCAAATAGGCCGTCCTCATGGAAAAGCAGGCAACCGTGCTCGCCCTTCTTGATGACGACGATGCGTGGACCAAGCGCGCGGATGGCGTCGGCGCCACGGATCACGTTGTTTTCGCCGGTCAGGTCCCTGACCTCGGAATCGTTGATGATCAGACAGTCGACGCGGCTGAGGACTTTGGCGAGGTCGTCGCGCGTCGTGTGAATCCAGAGGTTCATCGTATCGAGCGCGACGAAGGACGCCTGGGCTTGTTCGAGTACTTCGAGTTGCAGCGCCGGATGAATGTTGCCGAGGAACAGGTACTTGGCGGTGCGCGCCTCTTTGGGCAACTTCGGATGAAATGCTGCGAAGACGTTGAGTTGCGTATCGAGCGTATCGCGGTGATTTACATCGCGGTGGTAACGCCCGCTCCAACGAAAAGTCCTACCGGGCGCGGTTTCGAGACCCGCGAGATCGATGCCCTTTTCGCGCAGCAATGCGATGTGTTCGACCGGGAAATCCTCGCCGACGACGCCGACCAAATGTACCTGCGTATAGTTTGCGGCCGCCAGCGAAAAAAAGGTCGCGGCCCCGCCCAACCCTTCCTCGTTCCGCCCCCAGGGCGTCTCTACCGTATCAAGCGCAATCGAACCTACAACTGTCAAACTCATGTGTTCTCCCTTGTCGACAAAGGATGAAGGATGAAGGATGAAGGATGAACCAAGGAATTCAGAATTCAGGAGTCAGAATGGCACCGCCGCCGCCATTCATTCTGACTCCTGACTCCTGAATTCCTCTTCGGTTTCATCCTTCATCCTTCATCCTTCATCCTTCATTCTCTGTTGCAGCGGCCATGCCGAGTTGATCCATTTTATATTTGAGAATCCGGCGCGTCGTGCCGAGCAACTCGGCGGCACGCGATTGTACGCCATTGGCACGTTCGAGCGCGCGCCCGATCAAACGTCGTTCGAGCCGCGAAACGGCTTCGTCGAGCGGCAATCCGTCGAAATCCGCCGTGTCCGCCGTGACCAATTCGCTGGCCGCGCCCGCGAGCATGCCGTCGAGGCAATCGCGGGCGATTATCTTGCGCGAGCGATTGCAGACCAGTATCCGCTCGACGGTATTCTCCAATTCGCGCACGTTGCCCGGCCACGGGTAGGCCATGAGTGCCGCCATCGCGTCCGGCGCGAATTCAACGGCCTTCGCGTTCACGCGCGGCGCATGCTTGGCGATGAAATGCGCGGCCAATTGTGGGACGTCCTCACGCCGTCGGCGTAGCGGCGGCATCTCGATGGGCACGACATTGATGCGGTAAAACAGGTCCTGCCGGAACAGCCCTTGTGCGATGGCTTCGGGCAGGATGCGGTTTGTGGCGCAGATGAACCGGACATCCGTCTCGATGGCCTTCGCGCTGCCGACGGGATAGAAGCAGCCGTCCTGCAAGACGCGCAAGAGCTTGCTTTGGGCCTCACTGGGCATCTCGCCAATCTCGTCGAGAAACAACGTGCCGCCGTCGGCCGCGCGCATCTTGCCTTGGCGCTTTTCGGTGGCGCCGGTGAATGCGCCTTTCTCGTGGCCGAACAGTTCGCTCTCGACGAGGTTCTGCGGTATGGCACAACATGAGAGGGGCACGAATGTGCGCGCGGCGCGTTTGCCGCCGTAATGGATTGCGCGGGCGACGATGTCCTTGCCCGTGCCGCTCTCGCCGGTGATCAATACCGTCGAATCGACCTCCATCGCTTGGCGCGCGCGTTCGAGCGCCTGAATGAAGACGGGGGCCGCGCCGATGAGCGCGCAACCCGTCGCGTCGGCCTCGCGCAACGCGGCCAGTTCGAGTTCCTGATGGGACTCGGCCAACAGCCGCTCGACGGTGAGCAAGACTTCGGTCACGTTGAAGGGCTTGATGACGTACTCGCGCGCGCCCAGTTTCATGGCGGCCACGGCCATGTCCACGCTGTTGGTCCCCGTGACGACGATGACGGGAATGTCTTCGCCGCGGCGCACGAGTTCTTCGAGGAACGCGATGCCGCCGAGTTGCGGCATAGTCAGGTCGAGCAGGATCAGGTCCGCGTGGCGCTGTTCGAGGAGATTCAATCCTTCGCGCCCGTTCTCGGCTAATAGAACACGGTACTGATCCGAGAACATCACGCGGTAAGATTGGCGGACGCCCGCCTCGTCGTCGACAGCCAAGATTGTGTGCATGCGAATCACTTACTCACTGCTACGGGGATCGACAAGACGAACGAGCTACCCTTGTCCGAACTTTCGGCCAGCTTGAGATCGCCCGCGTGTTCCTGCACGATGCGCGCCGCCGTCGCAAGCCCCAGTCCCATGCCGTGTTCTTTCGTGCTATAGAAAGGCATGAAGATGTCCGGCATATCGCCTGGCGGAATACCGGGGCCGGTATCGTCGATTACGATCTGGCACGTCCCGTCCTTGCGGCGCGTCGTTACTTTCAGCGTGCCGCCGCCGGACATGGCGTCCACCGAGTTGCGCAAGACTTGTTGCACCGCGTGCTGGAATCGCGACACGTCGAGGTCGGCCTCGGGACTGGTCGGTTCCCATTCGGACTGGACCTTGATGGCGCGCGCGGCCAACTCGTCGTTGAAGGTCCGCAACGCGTCCCGCACGGTTTCGTTCACGTTGGCGCGGCGCAGGATCAACTCCGGCCTGCGCGCGAAATCGGAGAGCGTCTCGACCACGCCGTTGATCCGTTGGACTTCCTTTTGCACAACGGATGAGAAGGCGTCGCGGAAGTCCGCCGAGTCGTACTTGCGAGGCAACAGTTGTGCGAAGGTGTTGATGGCGACCATTGGATTTTTGATCTCCTGCGCGACGCGGCCCGCAAGATGTTCCCAGAACGGGCTGTAGGCGGCTTCGCGCGCGGAGACGGTCTTTTCGGGCACTTTCGTGAACAAAATGACAACGCCGTCGGCGCCCATTGGCGCGGTGTTCAATTGCAGCGTGCCGTTGACCGCAGGATCGTGGAAAGTCTGGTTCGCGCGCGGCTGGCTGTCGGACAAGGTGCGCAACGCGGCGTCCGCGAAGCCGCTGCCCAGTTTCTGGACGCTGCGGCCCAACACGTCCACCGCGCGCAGGCGCAGAATACTCTCGGCCTGCTGGTTCATCATCGCGACGGTCTTGTTGGCGGACACGACGACCACGCCCGCGGGCACGCTCGCGAAAACCGTGTTGAGCCGGTGCTGGTGGTGCGACGCGTCGCGGTGGGACTGCGAACGCTCGAAGATGCCCGATGCGCATCGCGCGAGCACCGTGAAGAGTTCGCGATCTTCCATCGTGTACTCGGAGCCTGACGCCTTCTCGCCGATGACGAGTGCGCCGCAGACGCGGCCTGCACAAACCAGCGGCACAGCGAGACGTCCACCGAGGATTTGGAGTTCTTTCGCGGCATCGACTGCGCCTGCTTGCAGAAGCCGGTCGAACAGGCACCCGTTTTCCTCGAGCCAGCGCATGAGGCCGCTGTCGAAACCGAGCAGCAGCGAACCGGTCACGTGCGGCGAAATGCCTTGGCTGGCGATGACGCGCACGTGGCTATTCGTCTCCGCCAAGACCGCGCCGCGCACCGTGTCGAACGTGTCGGTCAGCGCGTCCGCGAGGCTCTGGCCCAGACGCCGCGGATCGTCGAGATAGTTCGACGCGCGGCTCAACCATCGCAACGCTATTTGGTGCCGTCCGACGCCCGCTTCCCGCATGGGTTCATAGGCGTGCATGGGCGTCTGGGCGGACGTGTGTTCGTCCGTCGCGAACGGGGCGCGATGCCGCATTGCCCGGTCGAGTCCGGCGCGAAGGGCTTCGCATGAAAACGGTTTGACGAGACACGCGCGCGCGCCGGCGAGCGTGTAGTTGGCGAGGGTCTCGGAATCGCTGCGGCTGGACAGGACGAGCGTCGCCGCCCATGGCGAGGTTTCGAGCACGCGGCCCAACGCCTGTGCGCCCAGACCCGGGCTGTCGTCGATCACGAGCGCGTCGACCTGCATCGTGTTCAGGCGGCGCACGGCCTTCTCCGCGCTTGCCTCGAAGAGGATCAAGTCCGTCTCGGGCAAGGCGGCGCGCAACGCCTCGCAAATCGCCCGCTCATCCGCTATGACTAGTATTACATTCATGTCATGTTTTCCGACTACGACACCGCGACGGCGCTACGCAACAACGGCAGCGTCACCGTGAATGACGTTCCCACGCCCGGCGTGCTAGTTACATCGATTTCCCCGCCGTGCTCCGATACGATACCATGAACCACCGATAAACCCAAACCGCACCCTTCCGCCTTGGTCGTGAAGAATGGCGTGAAGAGGTGCTCGATGTGCTCCGGCGCGATCCCGCAGCCGGTATCCGATACCACAACGCGCACACAATCGGTTTCGAGAAATGCGGCGCGTCCGTTGCAGCGCAGGTGCGCCCGATCGAAGTAAGCCTGAACGCGCAATGTACCGTCGACGGGGCGATTGCCGCAATCGGCGGACGTGCCCATGGCGTCGACGGCGTTCAGGAACAGATTCAGGAAGACTTGGTGAAGCTGCTGTTCGTCGCCGTACACGGGCGCGATATCGCCGGGGAATTCGACCTGCACGTCGATGTCCGCCTTGCGCGTCTGGTTGTCGACGAGGGCGAGGACGTGCTCGACGATCTGCCGGAGGTCTTGGCGCGCGAAGTTGATCGGTTTCGGGCGCGCGAAATTGAGCAGACGGCTGACGATCGCATCGATGCGCTCGACCTCGTGCGGCACAACGTCGGAAAACGTCTTGCGGAAATCCGCATCGTCGAAGCGCGAGGGCAGCAATTGCGTGAAGGTTTTGATCGAGACGAGCGGGTTCTTGACCTCGTGCGCCATACCCGCCGCGAGCGTACCGATCGACGAGAGCCGGTCGGCGCGTTTGACGTTTTGTTCGAGGCGTTTGATCTGCGTCTGATTGTGTATCATGGCCAGCGCGCCGTGATTGGCGCCGCCGGAACCTTCGAGGCACGACGATGAAATGGCCACGGGAATCGTCTTGCCGGTCGAGCCGGTCAAGACGGTCTCGAAATCCCCAACGCCGCGCACGTCGGCCAAGGTCTGCCGCAATACGTCCGCAATCTCGCCGGGCAGTTCGTCGAGCGATTGGCCGACCTTGAGCGGTCCGAGCATGTCGGTCGCGCTCTCGTTGACGTTCGTGATGACACCGGACGCGTCGACCGCCACGACGCCGCTGGGCATGCTGGCGAGAATGCGTTCGAGGTGCAGTTTCACGTTCTCGACCTGGAAATACAACTGGGCATTCTCGATGGCGGTGCCGAGCGGTCCCGCGATGGTTTCGAATACGAACAGGTCGTCGGTCGAGTAGATGTCGCCCGACTTCTTCTCGCCCAGCGTAAGAATGCCGACCATGCCCGAACTCGACCAGAGTGGAATACACGCGAATGCATCGAGTTCGGCGAGGTAGCGCGCAATGCGCATGGTATCGGGCGTGCAGCGTTCGTGCAAGAGCTTCTTGAGAATCAGGGGCGCGGAATTGTGCTTCAGATAATCGATCAACGCAAAGTAGTCGCCCGTGCGGCTTTTCGGTTCGCCCGGCTGCATCGAGAACTCGGTGACGAGCGCTTCAGGCTCTTTCTCGTCGATGAGCAGCAGACGGATGATATCGACGCCCATGGTCGAATGGATATCCTTGGCGATGGCCTCGAGCAACGCATCGAGACGGACCATCTTCGCGGCGCATTGTGTGATGCGCGCGCACAAGGCGTTGGTGTCGTATCGGCGCTTGAGCACGGTGCGCTCGGCGAAAAGTTGGAGGCGTTCTTTCAACGGTTGCAGGACCAGCGCGATGATGAGCGCGGCCAGAACCGTAGTCAGTAGACTGCCCGTGCGCCCGCCGT
Organism: Candidatus Hydrogenedentota bacterium; assembly: GCA_903925285.1. Classification (GTDB taxonomy): domain Bacteria; phylum Hydrogenedentota; class Hydrogenedentia; order Hydrogenedentales; family SLHB01; genus DSVR01. The sequence continues at coordinate 6,513 of CAIYET010000452.1, forward strand.
TGCTGAATACCCAATGCACGAGCGACACCGTGCCGAGGAACGTCGCGATCACAAACACGGTAACGACGGCATAGATCGTCGTCCGCGAGACCAACAGCCAGATATCGAGCAGATGGTAGCGAATCATAGCGTACGCAAGGATGCCCGTCATCAACACGGTAAAAATAGGCCCGTAGGCTTCGAGCGAGCCGATCTTCAGCACCGGCGCAAGAATGTTGGTGACCGATGCGAACGTGGTTGTCAGGAAAATGCCGATCAGGACATGCTCGATCTGACGGCGCTCGACACCGGTGGCCGTGCTGCGTTTCAGGATGAGATCCGTGAACGAAAAGCCCATCGACAGCAAGACCCAAATCGAATAGGCGAGAAAAACCGGGCCATATACCACCAAAGGCGCTTGGCCGGATGGCAGGGTTACGCTTTGGACGTACCACGGGGTGAATGTGCCGATGACCTGCGTGACCGCGCCCGCGTAGAGCAGCCCCAATACGAGGCGCAATCCTTCGAAGCGTTGGTGCGGAAAGAAAACGATGAAGTGGTAGAACGTCGCGGGCAGGAAACTCGCCACGATGAACGTCGCCTTGAGCCAGAAGCGCGCTTCCGCCTCGGACCGGCTGTGGATGATCATGATGACGCCTAGCGACCATAGCGCGAGATTGAGCGAAAGTACTGCGAAATGCCGGTGCGTCCGTTTCCACGGATTGCGGAAGATCACCACTCCGCCGAGGATGCAACTCAGCACCGCCGACAACAGCAGCAGGAGCGTACTTATCGCAATGTTCATGACTCGCCTTTGCTCTCTTAGTTCAATCTGCGCAAGACGGCGGTACTGTACGTGCCGCCGAAACTAATCGCCGAAACCAGGGCCGCGCGGATGTCGTTCAACCTCGAACGATTGGGCACGAAATCGAGGTCGCACACCGGGTCGGGATCCATCAAGTTGATCGTCGGCGAGACAACGCCTTCGTCCAGCGCCATCAACGACGCCGCGATGCCGAGCATGCCGCCCGCCGCGTAGGCCTGGCCGGTCATCGACTTCACCGCCGACATAGGAATCCGATATGCGCGTTCGCCGAGCGAGCGTTTGTACGCGTTGGTCTCGCAATGGTCGTACATTTCGAGTGATACGCCGTGGCATTGGACGTGATCGATATCGCCGGGCTGCATCCCGGCGTCTTGCAGCGCCGCGTCGATGGCGCGCGACAGCGCCTTCCCTTCGCGATCGAGGATCAGCGGATTACTGCCGTCGGCCGCTGCGCCCGTACCGGCAACTTCCGCGAATACATGCGCGCCGCGCGCCTGCGCATGGTCGATGCGCTCGAGCACGACGGCCACGGCGCCTTCCGCCAGCACGATCCCGCTACGATTACGGTCGAATGGACGCATGGCCTTTTCGGGCGTCTCGTTGCAGCGCGACAGGATGCCCATCGAGCAGGCCGTTGCGAACGACATCGGAAACACGGGCGATTCCGTGGCGCCGACCACCGCGGCGTCCACGCGCCCGGACTGGATCTGTGAAGTGCCCCAGGCCAACGCGTCCAGACCCGTCGCGCAACCGCTCGAGATCGTGATGGCCGGCCCGCGCAAACCCAGGTCGATGCTGACGTGTACCGTGGCGGAATGGCCGGAGAACGCCGAACTGGCAAGCTTGCTCACCGCGCGGTACCCCTGCGATTGGAAGGCTTCCTGCTGCGCCTCGTATGCCTCGTTCGGACTGCCGATACTCGTCCCGATGGCCACAGCCAGCCGTTCGCCATCGTATCCCGCCCGCGCGAGTTCGGCGTCCTCGACGGCCAGCTTCGAGCAGGCCACGGCTTGATGCACGTGCCGGTGCCAATGCTCGACGACGTTGCGTTTCATGAAATCGTGCGGATTGAAATCCCACAACTGCCCGGCGATCCGGCACGGGAACTCCGACGCATCGAATCGGTCGACGGCGCGGATCCCGCTATCGCCCGATTTCAGCGCGTTCCAAAACGCGGTGCGC
>CAIYET010000453.1 GCA_903925285.1 Candidatus Hydrogenedentota bacterium
ACTGAATGGGGGCGGAACCACGGCTCCGCATATTATTGTTCAGCCAGTGAGTCAGACCAACGTGGTTGGCAGCGCGGTCACCTTTGATGTCACCGCCACCGGTACGCCGCCGTTGAGCTATCAGTGGCAAAAGGACGGCAGCAACCTGAATGGTCAAACCAACGCAAGCCTGACGCTGGCCAATGTTCAGCTTGCCCATGCGGGTGCCTACTGGGTGCGAGTTACCAATGCGGCTGGTGCGGTGACGAGCGACGAAGCCCTACTGACTGTTTTTCCAATCCAAGTCGGGCCGGGCGCGGTGGACCTGAGCTTCGGGAACATTCTAGACTGGGGGAACGCCAACGCCATTGTTTTGCAGCCTGACCGGCGCATTCTGGTTGGCGGGAATTTTAGTGACTCGCTGGGGCGACCGCGCACGATCACGCGTTTGCTCGAGTCAGGATGTGAGGACCCGAGCTTTGAGCAAAGGCCGATGCCGGGGGATGTTGGCGAAGTAAACGCCGTAGCGCTCCAGACTAACGGGGCGACCTTGTTGGGCGGTCAGATCGCCGCCAATGGCCAGATGCTGGCGGGCCTGGTCAGAATCACTCCAAGCGGCGACCTTGATCCCGGTTTCGCGGCCCCGCTGCACGCCTACTCGCATATCAACGCGGTGGCGGTGCAGCCGGATGGACGCATCGTTGCAGCCGGCTTGCTGAGTCTTGATTCCAATCACTGGTTCAACACGGTGGTGCGCCTGCAACCCAGCGGTGCTCTCGACACCAACTTCGATGTCGGCACTGGGGTGGGTCTGTTGGATTCATCCGCCATCATCAGGGTAGAACCGTTGGTTGATGGGCGCATTCTGGTGGCTGGAAAGTTTACCGAGTTCAGTGGCAGACCCTGTCGCGGCCTGGTGCGACTGCTGCCCAATGGCATGTTGGATTCCTCATTTGTGCCAGCCTCCCAGATGCCGGCTGGGGTTTACGCTGTGGCCATACAACCGGATGGACGAATCCTGGTTGCCGGCCCGTCGGATGTCCTGAATCCCAGTGAGAACCATTCCGTTGCGCGCCTCAATGCCGATGGAAGCCTTGATGCGAGCTTCGAGGCCATTCCCATCGCTAACGAGCGAATTCATGCCTTGGGGGTTCAAGCAGATGGCCGAATCTTGCTCGGCGGGGGCTTCACGGCCATCACGGGTGTCACCCGCCGGGGCGTAGCCCGGCTGCAACCGAACGGCAGCTTGGATGGCTCCTTCGATGCGGGATTGGGCCCTGAAGGCGATGACGGAGTGGTGGGTGCCATCACCGTGCAGCCCGACGGACGAATTCTCGTTGGGGGCAGCTTCACGAGCTTCAACGGGATCCCATGCCAAAACTTGGTTCGACTCAACGGAGATCCGTCAGCGTCTTCGTGTCGTCTTTCGACCGTGTTGTGCCCGCGCACCGGGCAGCCGCAAGTGCTGCTCACAGGGCCGATCGGAGCCAGAGTTGTGATCGAAGCTACCAGCGATCTGAGGAGCTGGACGCCGCTGATGACCGTGACGAACACCTTGGGCAGCCTTCAGGTGTGCGACCCAGCAGCCAACGGATCGCCACAGCGATTTTACCGGGGGCAAAGCGTTCAGGAGTGGACATCACCCAACCGAGGAAAATCTCTATGGAAAGACGAAGCGCAGTTCGAGG
>CAIYET010000454.1 GCA_903925285.1 Candidatus Hydrogenedentota bacterium
CCCGCCGCCACCGCCACAACCGCCGAGCACGATGAATGCGGATGGGACGATGAAGGCGCCGGGGCAGTACCGGGACGAGATGCTGCGCTACATCGAGGCGACGCAGCAACCCGCTTAAAGGGCAAGGGCCCCGGCTCGGGCTAAGACTTTACGTCCTAGATTTCCCTAAGGACCTGGTGAAGCTGGTAGCAGGATAGCCCGCGCTTTTCAGCGCGGGCTTCCGCAATTCACGGAGAGGTGGCCGAGTGGTCGAAGGCACCTAGCTGGGAGCTAGGCAGTCTCATCCGGGACTCGAGAGTTCGAATCTCTCCCTCTCCGCACACCAGCTCCAGGAACGGCAGCGACGTTTTCCAGACTGTTCGAGCACCTGGGAGATGCGTTCGAGCCTGGGTCTCCCTCCGTTCTATTTATTTATAAACTACCAGACACTTGTGTCGTCAAGAGGCATTCACGTATCTTATTACATTTACTTAATACAAACGGCCCAAAGATAAGGAACGTCGTCGTCGATTTCGGCGGCGGCTGTGCTGATCTTTTGAGCGATACCGCGAATACCACTCACTGAGCCTAGCTCTGACGGTCTCGGGGGAAAGTCTATGACGATCCCATGTTTCTGTAACTGCGCACATACCGAACTAATGCGCTTGTAGAAAAGGGCGATGAACACGCCGCGCGAGGCTTCTGGCGACCTCAGCCAAGTATCAATGTCCGAAACAAGATCGAACGCGACACCGCGTAACCGGCGAGGCTTCTTTCTGAACAGACCTCTTGACCCGCCGCTTCGCGTGACCAAGACAACGGTGAAGAACACCGCAAACAAAATGATAAAGACTACGAATGGCGGCAGCGCTGTGTAGGCCTTCACCAACGGCGTCCCAACATACGATCTCCCGCTGATCTATCCGGCGATGGTATGGGCGACTGGACTTTAACCAGCGACCTCGTAGGCCCAAACTACGCGCTCTAACTATCTGAGCTACGCCCATGCGAACCTTTTGGGTTGCTGGGTCGCGGTCGATCTTCTCCCATGCCCCGAGTCTACCAGCCTAGTGAAGGCTTGACAAGAACCTTGGGTGCGTCGTACACCCGAAATCAATAAGGCCCAGGCATAGGACCCGCCCCTCGCCGCGACCGCAAGCTCCCGGCACTTGAAGAGGGACCGACTCCGAAACCGTAGAGGCGCACCGATTTGCGTTTCCGTTTTTGGAGAATTCATGCAATATAACGCGCCCAAGAGGGCCGAGTAGATGCCAGTATCTGGATTGGGCGGGTATGACCAAAATTCCGCGATATTAGCTGAATCGTTTGCGCCGTATGTGAGCGATGCCGTGTTCATTGCGAACCGCGTCGTTAAGGTCATGTGGGATAACGCCCAGCGCCATGACGAAGGCCGGTTCCTCGCGCTGCCGATTTTAACGTCGATGAACGACACGGCTGAGGTCTTCGGACAGTACGATACCCTCGCCAGTGGCCCGCAGTCGCTCTACAGCGTCGCGTCGATGCCCTGGTCCTGGTATCAAACCGCCGTCTCGCTCGACTACATTACCGTCAAGCTCGTGCGCGGTCCGAATATGCGCGTGGACAATCTCACGACGCAGATCGAAACGGCCATCGGCTCGGCAACGAACATTCTTGGGCAGGATACGTGCTCCGTCAACAAAGGCAAGAACGCCGGTCACGGTACGAACATCGTCGGCATTTACGAGTCCTGCGACGCCGGAGCCACCTTCGACGTGTACGCGAATATCGCGCGCCTGGGCTCGAATAGCTTCGCCGGCTGGCAAGGGAATGTGATTTCGCTCGCGGCCTCGGGCCTCGGGACCGCGACCAACGACGTTGCCCGTTCCCAGATTCTGCGGAACATGGGCGCCTGCGTCGTGGGCGACGCGGCTCCAACGCACATCATGGGCCACCAGCAAGTCATTTCGTCCTTCATGTTCTCGATGGACTCACAGGTCCGAGTGAGCCCCGGGGACGCAGCCAACCCGTACCTCGGCAACCCGCACGTTCTGGGCGCCCAGTGCATCGGCGATAACCACTTCGATACGATCTCCGGCACGGGAACCAACAGTGCGGCTATCGGCTACAACTTCTTCTACGTCAACGCGAACCACACGAAGTACCGCTACTTCGGGGAGAAGGGCTTCGATTTCGTGCCCTGGATCGACACGCCGAACGTGCTGGAGAAAACCTGCCGGTACGTCATCGGCCTCGCCTGCGCGTCGGACAACCCGCGGTTGAACGGCTTCTACGGCGCCGTAAATGACCTTTTAAATCTGTGATTGCCTTGCTCAGTAAAGGAAGCGTATAACTCATGGCTCAGAAAGCCGAGAAGAATCCGAATCCGCGGAACACCACGCTTGACGGCAAGGTCGCGTCCACGGGCAATTCCTATCCCGATCAATTCTTCATCAACCCGTGGAACGCCAAGCTCGACGCCCAATACCCGAACGAGAGCGGCGGGGCTCCGGATGACCGGACGCTTTACAGCCCGACGCTCACGCCTGTTGGGATGGAAGCCATGCACCTGAACGGCAAGTCGGACTACGACTCGAATTGGGAGCACGGCGTGCGCGGTGGAATCGAAGAGAAGCCCAAGGGTCCGCGCACCTCGACGCGCTGGACGCCGAAAGGCGGGAAGCGGTAATGCCACTCCATCGGCTGTACGCACCCGTCACCGGCTCCATGAACCCGTCGTATTTGACGGGTGTGCTTCCGGGCGGCGCGGGAACCCAAGTCGCGGGCGTCACGACGAACCCCGGCATCTCGGCTCCTCGTCTTGAGGAGTCCACGATTGAAGTCTACGACGTAACGGCTCCCACGCTGCTCTCAGCGGTGGCCGGTGCGATCACCTATCCGACCCCGGCGGTCGCGGGTAAACTGCTCGTGCTCGATCCTATTTCGAGCATCGGTGGCGCACGCTGGAAGCAGTCCAACGTCAACATGCAGCCGATTGCCCGCGGGCAGTACGGCATCGTGGTCGGCGCGGGCCTGCCGCAGAATATCAACAACAACGACGCGGGCCCCGCAGTCGGGTTCTCGAACGCGGGCGGAACGCTCGTCGTCAACGAAGCGCAGTACGGCACGAAGGCCGTCGTCATGTACGACGGACCCGTGCAAGCCTTCGTCACCACCCTTTCGGGGCAGGCCATTTCGGCCGGTTCGCCGCTGGGTGCAGACGGCGGTGGAAACCTCATGCTCGTCTCGACGCCTGCGATCAACAATGTGCTGGGCACGAACTTGCAAAACGTCGCGGTCGCGCAACCGGGCCAAGTCCTGGCGCGTGCGCTCGGGCCGCTCGCAGCGTCAATCTCGACGCCAACATTAATCCCCGTCTACGTCGG
>CAIYET010000455.1 GCA_903925285.1 Candidatus Hydrogenedentota bacterium
CGTCCGTCTACTTTCCGCCGCTCATTGCCAAGATTGGCCAAGCCGCCTTTGATGCTCAATGTATCCCGACCGAAGGTTTGCTATTGGATGTCGAAAGCTACAAGGCGTTTCTTGCCCAGCGCAGGAAATCCGTAACGGAACGGCTTAATTCCTTCCTGGGCACTGAGTCCTGCAGCCAACCATAAGGTTGAATGCCAGATTGCAGGCCCTACCTTTGGGGTACCACGACAAGGGTCATTTGGGAACCCGTAAACGCACAGAATGATTGCGCAGCTCGATTGTGAGGAGCGAAATCGCAGGAAGTTGGGCAGATGCGGCCAAGACGAATCTACTTGTCCATGTGTTCGAGTGTGCTTTGATACAAGTCCACTAGGCCCGGCACGCGTCCGCTAACGTATCGTCGAGCTCGGAACATGTCTGTCGGTGAGAATGCCGCGGGGATTCGTCCTATCCATCCACAGGTGCCCTGCCATTCAGTTCCTAAGATTACTCCCTCTCTGATGTCCAGATTGGTGATATGGCTTAGCTTCTCACGCCACTGGTTGACGAGTTTTGGTTCACGGTGAAGCTCAGATTCATCGCCCAGTCTATCCAATGCCAGCAAGGCAAGCTCGTCGCCACTCTTGGCAAGAGCCTTTTTCATGGCGTCGATCTTTTCTGTGATAAAGCGGTCGTCGTAGAATAACGTTGACGAAAGAACGATGAGGCCGCCTTGGTCAGCTAGCCGTCCACACAACTGGATGCTCCGGCTAATCGTTCCCACGCCCCACGAATCCAGCAGTCGTTTGGCAATTGCGAGTACAGCTTCCTTCGTTCCATGTACCGCCAACCCTGCCAAAGCTGCCTTTTGCAGAGTCTGGTCGTGAGCCGTGCAAGCGATTCTCGACAGATTGGGCACAGGATCTGGGTCATCGCGGAGACCCGCGCGCAGCTCCTTCAAGAATCGCCTTCTCGCGTCTTCGTTATCAAGCTTCTCGTTTCGCATGGGCACATCCTCACTGGTTTGGATCTCGCACATTCCGATCCTGTGCGCGTGTCCGTCGATTTTAGCACAAGTGGCCGATACGGTTATGCCAGGCTTTTTCCTTGCGAGCCTCTGCGAACCAAATACAGACTGGCAAATCTCGCATGTGGCATTGAGTGTCAGTTTGTTGCCGTACCCCGGCGGTCATCTGCGCACCATAGTCTGAAACCCGGAATTCATATCTTCCGCTTCTTCGTGCAGCGATTGCACAAAATCGAACATGGTTCCATTGGCTGGAGGCTCCTCAATGTCGACTCGAATCACGCAAGGCTTGTTGGACTTGCTGGTGGACTTGGCGGATTATCGAATTCTGTCGTTGTCGCAGCTTGCTCATCTTCATTTCGGAGGAAAGCGCGCGGCACGGCGGCGGATGCAACAGTTGGTTGAGGAAGGGCTGGTCGAACTCCTGCCTGGGACGCTGATGCAACGTGGAGGGCGCCCGGAAAATGTCTATGGGCTGTCCAAGGAAGGAATGCAACTGCTGAAGTCCGAGAAGGCGCTCGACCAACCCCTGACGTTCGAGCAGGTGGGCGGAGACAAACTGGTCCATCAAGTGGCGCACCAGCTTCTTATCGGGTGGTGGCGCATTCATCTCGTGCACCTATGCCAAACGGATTCGAGGCTGGAGTCTCGCTTGCTGACCTGCAATTCGCC
>CAIYET010000456.1 GCA_903925285.1 Candidatus Hydrogenedentota bacterium
ACTCCATTGCGCGTAGACGCCGCGCCTCCAACTCTGCGGGTGAACCATAGGGCCGCATAAGAAGCATCCTCCATTCCGGATGCGTAAGCATATTGCATTACTTATGCGGAAGTCAATAAACCGCTTGGTCCGTAATCCCCGGCTAAGGAGTCGATTATGGCGGGCGATGGCAATTTGAGTCCGTGAGACTTGCCGCTTTTGGGTGTTGGTACGAATAGCGGTACTGAAATGGGCTTTCCTACGCCGGTGCATGAGCGTGGCGTCGGATTGGCAGTCGAATTCGGATGAAATGGGCGCAGTTCACCTATTGAGGCGTTGTTTTAGGCTTCAGGATGGCGTCAGCATAGGGTTTGGAATTGCGCCAGCTGAGGATGGCCCCGTGGAAGCTTGAGCAATAGCCGTCTGGCGTGGTGGACGACCAGTGCAGGCAGACCCAGCAGACGGAACAGAAATGTCTTGAGGCGAAGGGTCTTGTAGGGTTCGGGCAGCATCAGCGTCTTTAGCGCCACGAAGAGGTTGTAGGCCAGCGTGATGATGCGCAAGTATACGGCATTGACGAAGAAGTCGCCCGATGGAAGCACGCGCAACTCGAAATCCCACTTCAGTTCCTTGATCTGGTTTTCACATTGCCCGCGATGGCGGTACCAGGCAATTTGTTCTTCGAGCGGCAATTCCATGTTGGTGATGATGGCCGTGTAGATGTAGGGGCCATAGAACAGGTCGTCCTGAAGACGCTCCTTGCGGATTACGATCAACCGGTACGGCCGCGTTGAGCGATTCAGGGTGTGGACGGTCTCGCAAGCCCATTCCCGCACGGTGGGTTCGGAGTCCGCCGGGTCGCTGCAAAGATGGATACGTTGCCAGGCGTCTTCGCCGACGGCCATGATCGTTTGCTTGACGGCCTCATCCTGATCTGCACCGATACAGAAGGCATGGCCGTTATCCGCACAGAAATCCAACACCTCCGACTGGTACCAGGCCGAATCGGAACGCACCTTCACCGTAGTCACTTCTGGAGGCAACTGCGCCAGCGTCTGTTTGAGGAACCCCAGCGCCTCACTGCCTGGTGACGCATTGCCGTTGCGAAAATCGTCATGGACCACCACGCCCAATTCTTCCCAGAACGCCAGCATGGGCATGTAGCCGCGTTCGCCCTTGTAGCTCATGCGGGCATTGCGTCCGGAGGAAACGAACAACGACGCATCGCAATCCAACGTTGCCGTCGTCGTAGCGCTGTGTTGCGCCATGCGCCGCATCATCCGCCGCCGTACCGTTGCCAGCGCATTCAACCCGTCGTACCGAATCCGACGCAGAAAATCATGTGCCGTGCGCGAAGCCATCACCGAACGTCCCAACAGGCGTGCGAGCCCCTTATCCTGACGCAGTTGATCCAAATCCTCGATGCACTGTCCCCCAGACAACGGAATGCACATGAGATCAAAGACTGCTGCGCTATTCGAGAACCCCCGATTGCGTTCCTTGCTGGGCAGCAACGACTCCAGGTCCGAGAACATGCCCAACCGCTCACCCAAGTTGGCTAACGGCACCACCCCAGGGAAATTGGTTACTGCCGCGTCCGTTTCCCCGACCTTTACTGAAATCGATCCTTGGCGTATCATCATTTTCACCCCGTTGGTGAATTCTACGTTGGGTTTCCACTTCATTTATCCCAAATGAAGCCAACAAGATCCCGCCAACGGGATTTTTCTTAGCCGGGGATCAGGGAAGAGGCTTCTTCGTCCGTCAAAACTCTTTAGAAATGTCCCCTGCGTAACTCACGAGCAATA
>CAIYET010000457.1 GCA_903925285.1 Candidatus Hydrogenedentota bacterium
AACGAACTGTGTTGCCTCCAGCCTAAAGCCTAAAGCCTAAAGCCTAAAGCCTTGGGCATAGATTGGTCTCCGAAGACTTATTGAAGGATTAGATAAACGTCATGGCAAGCGAACGAGATTTGTTGGCGTCGCGGATTATTTTCCGGGCGGTGTTGCCGGTTGTGAAGGTGATGTTGGAAGACGACGCGAAGATGCGTCAGGTATTCGAGGGCGTGACGGGCACGATTCAATTCGTTGCGAAGGATGGGGCCGGTCCCGTCGGCGGATATCTGCGTTTCGAGAACGGGGCGTATAGCGTCGTTCCGGAAATCGCCGAGAAGGCGGATATCACGTTTTCGTTTTCGAATGTCGCGAAGATGAACGCGATGTTCGCGGGCAAGCCCGTATTGCCGTGGATCAGTGGCTGGTCCAACATTGGTTTGCTGATCAAGACCTTCAAGTTGCTTCTTGCGCTCAAGATCTTGATGCCGAACGCCATGCCGAAGACGCCGGAAGGCAAGGCGCTCAAAGTCAAGATGTCGCTTCACATGATCGCTGTCGCGTTGAGCCAATTGAACAAGGCGGGTGAGCCGGAGATGGTCAAATGGACGTCCAAGCAGCCGGAGCGTATTTACCAGTGGTCGTGCGAGCCAGAAGGTATCGCGTGCTACCTGCGCGTCAAGGCCGGTAAGAGCAAGGCCGGACGCGGCTATTACACGCGCCGGAAACCGTTCGTCCACATGAAGTTCGCCGGCGCCGACGCCGCGCTCAAAGTCCTGTCCAACAGCGTCGATACCGTCCAGGCGATCTCGCAGGGCCTCGTCGTCAACGATGGTTCGCCCGAATACGGCGGGCAAGTCGGCGATTTCATGCAGCGTGTCGCCGCGCTGATCACGTGAACGGCGGAGTGCGCGGGAAGTGGGATTGACGATGATGACCAAAACGGAGAAGGCGTTTGACTGCGTGGAGATGATGCATCAAGGCCAAGCCGAGTTGCGTCGGAAGCTGGAGGGCATGACGCCGGAACAGCAGCGCGAATACTGGCATGAACGGACCGAGGAATTGCGCGCGCTTCAGCAGCAGATTAGGGAGGAAAAGGCACGCCAAGGCTGAGCGAGAGCCGCTGTGCGATGCCGAGGAAGCGAACGCGATGTCTGATATGGAAGAGCTGACTCCCGTGCAGGTACGAACCATCGAAAGCGCTTACGCGGGAAGCATGGACGATGTGGATCGCGAGGATGCGAGCCATGTCCTTGCGAAGGAGGCCAAGGCGCGCAAGAAGGTCGAACCGCTTCTGAGCGAAGACCGTTGGGTCCATTTTGGACGGCAAATCCTGTTGCTTTTCGGGATGCTCAAGGCGTGGTGGCGGGACGAATTCGAGCTGCCGTGGAAATGCGCCGCGGCAATCACGGCAGCGTTGCTCTACTTTCTCAATCCCTTCGACATTGTGCCGGATTTCATTCCCGTAGTAGGATATCTCGACGATGCCGTCGTGGTCGGGGCGTGCCTGAAACTGATCCAAGTCGACCTTCGGGCATATGCGGCATCCAAAGGGCTTGATTTGACGGATTACGGACTGTAAACCAACGTTCGTAGGGTGGGTGAAACGAAGCGGAACCCACCTTGCCGGAC
>CAIYET010000458.1 GCA_903925285.1 Candidatus Hydrogenedentota bacterium
AGACATGCCGGCGATCTGGCGAGCGGTCGGCTGGGGAACGCACGGCGCTGGCACTTTTATCCGCCGTGACGGTTGGGGCAATGGTTATGTCGAAGAGTTGGAATGGTTGGCCGATTATTTCCAGACGCTCATCATCGGTTGGCGCTGGGGGTGCATCGAGCTACACCAGCACATTTCACGCATCCTGTTCTCGCCGGGCGAGTTCTCGGCCCAACACGCCGATCCTGTCAAGTTCAACGCCGTGATGAAACACCTCCGCCGTGAGTGGGCAAGGCCTGAATACGATGACGTTCGGGAAATGGGCGAACTGTTCGCACAAACTACCGGCTGGCTCGACGACAAACACGAACATCGTCGCGTTTTGATCGGTCCAGACGGCAATCCCGCCGAAAAGTACGCGAAACAGCAGTAACCCTTCCCAGGCCGTCGCTACGCTGCTGGGCGGCCGGCCCCGCGAGTTGTTCTCGCGGGGTTTTTGCACAAGAGACAACACGTTTTACACACCGATGCACAATATTTGCGCACCAAATCTGCTAGATTCAATAAATTCGATACAACCATAAGACATTTACAGTATCATTTCTCGACAGTTTCTTTCTTTTTCGATAAATTATGCTCAAAGTCGTTGCAATGCTTGACAACAATCAGGCACTGGTGTAGCATGGTCATCTACAGCGGCGGAAGAGGGAAATACCATGCCTGTCGGAAAAGGTTCAAACAGCGTTATCCCGACGAAACAGACCGATTTGCTTTTGTGGGCGCAGAATTTTGCGTCCGGCAACGGTCAAGCCGGCGGAGCGGCGAACGGTGTCACCCTGGGCTACGCTCAGTACAATCTGGCCTACAGCCAGATTTACAGCGTTCAACCCGTCGTGAACACGTACGCGGCGGCTCTGACGGCAGCCCCGCCTGGACGGCGCACCACCGAGGCGCTGGCTGCGGCCAAAACCGTCGCTCAGAAAAACATGATGCTCGTGCTTCGTCCGCTCATTCAACAGGTCGCCAATTCGCCGGAAGTCGCGTTCTTTTCCGGCCAGGTTGCCGTGTCTCGCCAGATGAAGGCCAACATCGGCGTTCCGACCCACGACACGGACAAAACCGTCGCCGGTGCCAACGCCGTCGCTCGTACGCCTCGCAAGGTTCCCGACTCGGCTCCGGAAATCTTCCTCCGCCCCATCGACAACCTCACCATGGAGGTTCGCTACGGCTGGTCCGGTGCCGGCCTGCGTTCGTCCAACTCGCTCAAGCGCAGCGAGGCAAAGCCTTACGGCGCGGTCGCCTTGGTGCTGTTCGTGAAGTTCACCGCGCCGGTTGCCGGCCGTGATCCTTACGACGGCATGGTGCTGCTCGACAGTTTCAGCAAGAGTCCGCAGACCTACGAGTTCCCTGCCAACGTCGGGGGCAGCACGGCCTACATCGCCGGCAAGTGGGTCAGCGCGAAGTCGGAGTACGGCAAGTGGTCCGAGATCAAGACGTTCGTGGTCCCGATGCAGGGCGGCGTCCAAACCCGCGCCTAACCTGATCGACAACAAGCCGGGGGACGCACACGGTCCCCCGGCTTTTCTTGATAGGCTCTTACATGCGTCATGATCCAGTCAATCGGCGAAAGCCAGCTGTCGTTTCGGTTCGGTCAGTCCGGGCGAACGGCATGACCGTGCTGGTGAGCTATCGGGGGATGACTGGTCCAATCCAGGTGCAAGGCAATCCGCCTGAAACAGAGTTCCCGCTGATAGTCACCGGGGCAACCGACCCTCAGAGCGGCGAGGGCGTCGCGGCTGTCATAACGGGTTGGCATCAGATCACAAGCAACACGGTCGAAGTGTCGTTCAACGTGCTGGTCAAAGGGCTACCCTACGAGTACGTCGATCACCATCCGAATTTCCTTGCTTTCCCTCTTGCCCTTAACCAGATTGGTTTGCCGATCACCGGCAAAAAGGGTACAGTAGGATAAAAGAGGCCAAACCATGCCATTTTCGTTTTCGGTTCCGAGCGGCGACGACCATCACTATCACAACGAGGAGTTGAGCGAACTTCGTGCCCGGATGGCAGCGCTAGAGTCTCGCGTCAACGACCTGTTCAGTTTGTTCAGTCGGATGATAGGGCCGATGCCAGGCCAGCCCCAGACGATGCAGTACGCGGAACAGCCAGGCGGGCCGCTTCCGATCGTCGTCGATCCAACGCCGGGGCCAGGCCGTCGCGCCCCAGGCGACTACCGCCAGCAACGAGAGTCGCAGCGTCAGGCAGCAGAGCCACACGACCTTACCGCTGAAGCAGGAGTGTAAGCCATGTTCAACATGCCAGCCGATGGCCCGGAGCAAATGACGCCTGCTACTGGCGGTTTGGTGGTTGGAAAGTACACCTGTCACCTGCAAACCAATATTTTTGATGGATGGTTTTACTACATCATCGTTTGCACGGAGTCAGGCAAGCGGCAATTCAGGACGCAATCATTTGCAGACGCAGAGGCGGCGAG
>CAIYET010000459.1 GCA_903925285.1 Candidatus Hydrogenedentota bacterium
GTCGCTCGAGATCAAACGCAAGGTCATTGAGGCCCAGACGGAGAAGGGACTTTATCCTTACTCGGCGCATTATCTGCGCGATATCAAATGCAAGACCGGCCAATATTGGCCTTATCACTTCAGCACCATCGGTATTGTCGGAATGAATGAAGCCGCTTTGAATCTGTTTGGCAAGGATTTGGGAAGCCAGGAAGGACAACAGTTTGCCGTGGAAGTCCTGCGTACTTTGCGCAGCCACATTGCCGAAGCCCAGACAGAGACGGACCACTTCTATAATTTGGAAGCAACGCCCGCCGAAAGCACGGCTTACCGGTTTGCCCGGTTGGACAGGGAGATGTATCCGGATATCAGAACCGCAGGTGGGGATACGCCGTACTACACGAACTCGAGCCAGTTGTCCGTCGGATACTCCGATGACATCTTCGAGGTGCTCGATTTGCAGGACGAATTGCAGGCCCTGTACACGGGCGGTACGGTCCTTCACCTTTATCTTGGCGAAAGCATCAAGGACGCGGCCGTAGGCAAGCGGCTGATTCGTCGAATCTTCGAACGGTACAGGCTACCGTACCTGTCGCTTACTCCGACGTTCAGCATTTGCCCAAACCACGGCTATCTGCGCGGCGAGCACTCCGCCTGTCCGCATTGCGGCGCCGAGGCCGAGGTCTGGTCGCGAGTCACGGGATACTTCAGGCCTGTGGGGAACTTCAACGAGGGAAAGAAACAAGAATACCGGGACCGCGTGAACTTCGTGTTGCCGACACTGCCCGATGGAGAAACGTAAGGAACATGGAGATCGCCGGCGTCGTGAAATGCTCTTTTGTTGACTATCCGGGCAAGATTGCGGTCGTGATATTCACGCCGGGATGCAATCTGCTGTGCTCATTCTGCCACAACTGGGAACTCATCGACGGCGACAGTGTGCCGTGTGGGACGACACAAGAGGAAGTCCTCGCATGGCTTGAGACCCGGCTCGGTCTGCTTGATGCGGTTGTCATCAGTGGTGGGGAACCTACGCTCCAATCCGGTCTGGCGGGATTCATGGCCGAAGTACGATCCCTTGGATATCTCATGAAGTTGGATACCAACGGTACGCGTCCGAACGCTCTCGCATCGCTTATCAATGCAGGATTTCTCGACTACATGGCCATGGACATCAAGGCTCCGGCTGAAAAGTATGATGAGATCTGTGGCGTTCCCGTTGACCAACACGCCATTGATGAGAGCATCGCGCTGCTCATGGACGGACGCGTCGATTACGAGTTTCGCACGACTATCGTTCCTCAACTGAACCGTGAAGACATCCTGGCAATCGGCAATCGCATCCGCGGTGCCCGCTTGTACGTCCTGCAGCAATATCGCGAACTTCAATTAACCGAAGCCCTGAATAACCCGCGCTGGACATCGGCAAGCGCCCCACCACCCTGGCTCGAAGATGTGCAACAGCGTCTCGCCCAGATGTTGAAGATCTGTCTCACCAGAGGATTCGACATCAATTCTATTCCTGCGACACACCCGCACTGAAACGTTCCGCCGATATCCCCCGCATTATGGATAGTCAGAGAACATTCAAGACCAACAATGGAGGACAGAAAAATGACGTGGACAGCAACAACGGAAGAAGCCGCGACAACCGTCGCTGAAGGCGAGTTCGACGGAGAAGTCACGAGCGTCCAGGACATGGACGGCCAGCATGGCCCGATGGTGCGTATCGAATTCACACTGGCCACGGACGACGAATGGGACGGACGCCGCGTTACCGGACTCGCAAGCAAGAAACTGAGCGAAAACACCAAACTCTGACGCTGGATCGCCGCCATCATCGGCCACATGCCCAGCGTCGGCGAAGAAATCACGATAGAAAAACTGCTTCACAAACA
>CAIYET010000460.1 GCA_903925285.1 Candidatus Hydrogenedentota bacterium
ATGGGTGTCTGTTTTGTATCCGTGGGTTGTCACCCACGGCTATTCATGTTCCTCCCCTTCGGGGAAACCAAATCGAAACGATAATTTTGGGGAAACCAAATCGAAACGATAATTTTGGGGAAACCAAATCGAAACGATAATTTTGGGGAAACCAAATCGAAACGATAATTTTTCGTGAAAGTGAAGATGAAGTGCGCTAAACCCGGATGAGCCGAAATAGGGAAGGTTGTCGATTTCTTGAAGTGACACGGGTCGTTAAATGGTTACTGTTGATTGTAGAATGGACAAAACTACGAGGAGCCTATGGGTATGATGATTGAACTACCGGCCATTCAAACGCGGTTGAACGAGGAAGAGGAACAAGCCGTCATTCGCGTCCTGCGCGAGGGCAAGACCTTGGCGGCCGGACCCGAGGGGGCGGCCTTCGAACAGGAGTTTGCGCAGTTCATCGGGAGCGAAGACGCGGTTGTCCTGTCTAATGCAACGGCGGCATTGGAAGCGGCAGCGATTCTGACGGGCTTGGGGCCAGACGATGAGGTCATCATTCCCGCGCACACGTTCGTGTCGTCGGTCGTGCCGTTTGCGCGAACGGGCGCCACACTGAAATGGGCGGACATCGACCCGAAGACACGTCTCATATCCGCCGAAACGATTGCGCCCTTGATCACTTCGCGCACGCGTATTTTGGTCGTTGTCCATCTCTATGGGTTGACGGCGGATATGGATCCTATTATGGACCTTGCGAAGAAGCACGACCTTGTAGTGGTCGAGGATTGCGCGCAAGCTCCCGGCGCAAAATACAAGGGGAAGCGGGTCGGTACGTTTGGAGACTTCGGATGTTTCAGTTTCCACTCGCAGAAGAATATTACCACGTTGGGCGAAGGGGGTATGGTCGCGGTTCAAAGCAAGGACATGGGACGCAAGGTGCGTCAACTGCGGTGGATGGGCAATTGGCCGTTCGAGCAAGAGCGGCAATGCTACTGGAAGCCGGCCATGGGCAACATTGTCGAGCCGGCGCCGAGCGTGTGGCCCCACAACTTCTGCCTCGGCGAGGTGAACTGCGCCGTTGGACGTTTGCTCATTAAGCGGCTCGACCAGATAAACGCTTCGCGGCAGCGTCAGGCCAAAAGGTTTCGGGATGCCTTGAGCGCCGTACCGGAACTTGTTTTCCAAGAGGTTCAGGATGGTTGCGAGCATGTCTACCACCTCATGGCGGCGCGGTTCGACGGCAGCTCGATGAACAAGCACAGGGACGATCTCATCCGGCAGTTGTTCGACAAGCACGACATGAAGTGTATCGTGCAATACTGGCCTCTTTATCGCTCGGAACTTTTCCGGAAGTTCGGCTTTGAATCGGCCAACGTTCCCGAAACGGACCGGTATTTCGACAATATGATTAGCTTCCCGTGGTGGAGCGATATGGGTAACGACCTTGTCGACGAAATGGCGAAACGCGTGCAACGTGCCGTCGAGGAAATAAGAAAGGGATAATGGGAACGTCGTCGTTCGGAGCCTTAAACTATACCATCCTCGCCGCTTACTTGGCCGGCATCATGGCCATCGGAATTGGCTTGACAAGACGTCAGAAGACTTCCGATGACTACTTTCTTGCCGGGAGAAACATGCCGTGGATCATAGTGGGCATGAGCATGTTTGCGTCCATGACCAGCGCGATTTCCTACATGGGCATGCCGGGAACGGCGGTCAAGGAAAACATATCCATCCTGATCGGTTACTACCTGAGTCCCGTTGTAGCGCCGTTCATCATCATCCTGTTCTTTCCACTGTACCGACGCCTCAATGTCACGACCTCGTATGAGTACATCTTTCGGCGCTATGGCGCTTCTGCCCGATATGGTGTCTCCGGTCTGTTTCTGTTGGCGCGGTTGGGATGGCTGGGTGCGGTGATCTATGCGCCGGCGCTCGTGTTGTCCATCATGACCGGGATGAGTGTGTATCTGGCCATACTCATCCTGGGCGTGATTGCGACGCTCTATACCGTGGCCGGCGGGCTGAAGGCCGTGGTGCTCACGGACGCGATCCAGTTTGTCGTGTTGGTGTCGGGCGCGGTCCTTGTTGCCGTGAGTCTTTCATACAATGTGGAAGGTGGTGTCGCGGGCATTTTCAGGACGGCGTCGGCGACAGGCCATCTCGTCAATTGGCACTTCAGTTTCTTCGAGGCATGCGCCTTGGCCTTTGCTGTTTCGTATTTCTTCAGTTTCATGCAGG
>CAIYET010000461.1 GCA_903925285.1 Candidatus Hydrogenedentota bacterium
AGGGCTTCGCCGGTTTCTTCCAAGCTCGCTAATGCTCGCCCCCCATTCAAAATTCAACATTCAAAATTCCTCCCCCCCCGTTTCGGCAATAACTTTTGGCAAACAGTATATGATAGATCGGTGTGGATAACCTTCTGAAAAACTCCATGGCATCTCGTCTCCAAGCGCCAAGGGCGCGACATCAACCCAATTCTATGCTGGTTGCCAAAAAGGATTGCCGAAAGGCCGAGCGTAGAAGCGCCGGGTCCAAGGCGTGAGGGAGGGTGTGGATGAACATCCTCGACCGATGAACAACGCCGGAACCGGGGTTTCCACGCCGGAATCTGAATTCACATTCTCGCGCAGCGGCAAGAATTCCAAACCCCAACTATCCCGTTTCGGCAATAATTTTTGGCAATCAGTATAAGCCCTGTAAGGGCGTCCTAGCAAGAGCATCACCGCAAGAAATCATTTCAGGAGGAGTATCGCGTGTTTCCGATACGCCATCCGGGGTGATGGCGGAGTCCTGTGGCCTTGGCCATACCGGTGGCGCGGCGGGCCGGGATTTCGGGTTGACAATATTGCCAAAGTTGACAATATTGACGGTGTGAACAGACTTACCATAGAAATTGAGCCGGAGCAGCATCGTCAGATCAAGACCTTGGCCACATTTGCGGGGATGACCATCAAGGAATTCATCCTGGCCAAGACGCTGAACACGCCGAAGAACAAGCAAGCGGACGCGGATGACACGACAGCCCGTCTGCTGCGGACGCCCGCGAACGCCAAGCGCCTCAGGAAAGCCATTTCAAGCCCTACTCCAAAGCACCTCGTTTTTGCGTCAATTGAGGATGTAAAGCATGCGCTTGGAATTTAAATCGCAGGCTTTCGAGGATCTGCAATATTGGGTTCAGACGAATCCGAAACTCGCCAAACGCCTGCTCCGGTTGATCGAAGAGACGCGGCGCGATCCTTTTGGCGGCACAGGCAAGCCAGAGCCCTTGAGAGGAGAACTGACTGGCTGGTGGTCGAAGCGCATCGATCAGGAACACCGCTTGATCTACCAAGTCTCGGGTGATAGTCTGGTTATAGCACAAGCGAGAGGGCACTATGATGATTGAGTTTGGGTTACTATTGTGCGCGAGAGGCAAATCATACTGGCAAACAACCTGTCTTCACCATGAAGCTTTTCCTTCTTATAACCGCCCTTGGGTGTTCCGTTCTACAAGCTGGTAGCGCCGCTTATCTGGCTGACGGGAAACGTGTGATCAGATGCTCGGAAAAAGGGCTGTGGCTCAAGAGTCTTGTCGATTTCAGCGAGGTGCCCGTCAAATACCCAAAGGGTTTTTCTCCGGGATGGAGATCTGTCACCCGCCTGCCGGAGGGAGAGATTCTGGTAGCGGGTGGAGCGAAGGCAATGACGTGGGACCCAAAATCAGGGAAATGGGATCTGTTCTGCACAGCCCGAAAGAAAAAACCTTTAAAGGTGTCGCCTGTGATACTAAGTCCGGAAAGATCGTGTTTATCTGTGGCGATGATGAGAGACACATCATCTGGTATGTATGGGAAAA
>CAIYET010000462.1 GCA_903925285.1 Candidatus Hydrogenedentota bacterium
GGTGAAGCGGAGCGGAACCCACCGGATGGCATGTAACATCTCTATGATCGGTGGGTTCCGCTCCGCTTCACCCACCCAACGCGAGGAAAGGAAAGGAAAGTGCCATGAGTCAGCCAACCCCGAAAACCGTTGCCGCGTCGCGCAAGCCGCGCCGCTTGTTGAAATGGATCGTGCGAACCTTGCTAGTCGTTGTTGGGATCGTCGTGGTCGCGCTGGTCGTTGCTGGCGTTTTGCTGGCCACGGGCATGCCGCAGCGCCACTTGTTGGAGGGCGAACTGGGCAAGGCGCTGAAGGCGGACGTCAAGGCGAATGGGATATCGATTTTGAATCCGTTTCGCATCGCGGACCTGAAAGCGTTCGACAAGACGCCCGGCGCGGATTCGCAGACGCCCATGATCGAGCTTGGGGGCCTTACGATGGCCTACACGTTGCTCCCCAAAGACGGGCGCTACGTTTCTTCGCTGGCCATCGATAAACTGACGCTCAACATCGATCGATCGCGCGAAGAAGCCGATGCCCCTGCCGCGCCCGGTACGTCGGCGGCCAAGCCCGCTCTGGCGCCTCCAAAACCGAAACATGATCGCCGGAAGTTCGATACGTCGAAACTGATGCCCAAGACGGTCGATTTGGCGGCGCTCGATGTCGAAGGCGCGCTGCCATACGTCGGTATGTCCCTCAACGGCTTGAAAGCGAAGGCCGCGATCGAATCGAAACGCAATTATTCGGTGCAAGTCCAGGGCGACCATCTGAACGGTTTCTTCTGGGCGGGCGGACGTGCCGCCAAGCGCGACCTCAAGGGCAGCGCGGTCGATTTCCGGTACGAGACGGGCGATAAGGGGACGCATATCGGACCGCTCAAGGCGATATTCCCCGGATTGCTCGATCTCGATGGCGGCGGGGCATCCACGAAGGTTGACGGCAAGACGATGGTCGATGTTCATTTCGAGAAGGGCTTGGCGCAGGACGTCGACTTGTCGCAGTCGGCGATGGGAACGATTCCTTTCCCGTTCCGCTTCAAGAAACTCGATCTATCGGGCACAGCCATTCGGGGCTTCTACAAGACCAAAGGGTTGAATGTCCAGGTCTCGTTCGATGGCACCAATATCAGCGTTGTCGGCGAAGATTTAGCTTTGGGGGCCAAGGGCCATGAATTTTATGAAGGCAATCTGGCGCTGCTGGGCAAAGGGGGCAGCGGCGAGCAGTTGAAGCTCGATCTCGAAGCCGTGCTCAACCGTGGACAGAAAATCGCTGCTTCGTTGAACGGCACCGAGGTGGCCGACATGAAGGTCCACATGGGCCTGGAGAACTGGTCGCGTGACGACTTGCTTGCGGCGTTGCCGAAAGACAGCCGGGGCGCCTTGGAGGCGTTACCGGGTCTGCAATCGCTTGGCAGCGGCATTGACCTCCAATTTGAGAAGAACTTCACCTATACGCTTCATGCCAACGTGACGCCGCAATGGGTGCAGCCTGACGGCCAGTCGGCCGTTGTTTCGCTGGCGTTCGACGGCAACGGGTCGCTATTCAAGCTGGCGCTCGAACGCGGCGTGGAAGGAACTCTGCGCGCGCAGATGGGCGAACAGATTATCAACGCAATGATGAAGATTGGAATGGATCGCATCACAAAGTCCTTTCAGATTGATTGCAGAGCCGACCTTCAGCAATTGGACCCGCGCGTGTGGGTAAAGACGTTATTGGGCCAGGACGTTCTTGCCCCGTTGGACATGCGCCTCGACGGCACGGTCGAGTTGTTGGCGTCGGCGTCCGAGCAGTCCGTCAAGGCTCAGCTCAAAGGCGTGGACCTCGCCGCTTTGTCCCAGGCGCTGCCCGCCTTGAGTTTGACCGGCAAAGCGGACGGTAAACTGACGATAAGCCGGGACGCGTCGGGCCTGAAGGATTTCGAGATCGAAGCCACATCCAATGGACCGGTGTCCGTCGGCACGAACGCCCTCAAGGCGTTACTTGCAGGCAAACAACCCGAAGACGGCGTGCTGAAAGAGCTTCTCGGTAAGGAAGGCCCATGCCCGTTGGACGGCGCGAAGGTTCAAGTATCGATCGCGGACGGTGGGATCGCGGGACAGGTGATCCTTACAATCAACAAGGCCGACCACGTCATCGACATCGCGCCCGGCACTTTCGCGGACAGTATCAAGATGCTACAATGAAGGTAATGCGACGTTTCCAATGATGCAAGTCTTTTCCTGCCGCGCGCGGCTGCGACGTTGGAAACGTCGCGCTACCGTTTGTATATAAAGGGCGGCGCGGTGAAGCGTCCGGAGGTACGCGAGATGAAACGGGTTATCGTTATTACCGTCCTTGCCGTTTTCATGGGCGCGATGGGCTGTGCACACGTCCCGAAGA
>CAIYET010000463.1 GCA_903925285.1 Candidatus Hydrogenedentota bacterium
AATAATCCACAATCTGAAATGCGCAATCCACAATCGCCAATTCATCCTTCATCCTTCATCCTTCATCCTTGAAAAAAGTAGAATGTCCCCTTCGATTTTGGTTACGCTATGGGCGCGTCGTCTGGTCAACGGTTGTCGCGGGTACTTCGTTGTGTTGGTATGAATTAACTCTTGGATTTGAGGCGCCCCATGAAGAAATTGATCTGTTTTGCCCTTCTTGCGGGACTTGTGTTTTCAGGTTTGCCGGGCTGTAAGAAGACGCCGCCGCAATCGCATCCGAATGCGAAGGGCGCCCCGGAGGCAACTACCGCGTCGAAAGAGAAGCCCGCGCAGGACAAACCGGCCGCCGAAACGATGACGTTGGTTTCCAAGACGGAAGTAAAACTGTCTGGCAAGCCCGCGTTGTTGACCAACGGCAGTTTCGAAAAGTGGCTGCCTGGCGAACCCGCGCCGAAAGGATTCAATGCGCCCGAGGGTGGGAAATCCACCATCCGGAAGGAAATGAAGGACATCGTGGACGGCGTCATTGCGGTGAGCCAGACTTGGCAAGCGTTGGACGGTGGGGATTCGTTTCTGAGCAAGTTCGGCATCAATGTCGAAGGATTGAAGGCGCACGGGAAGTACACACTCGAAATCAAAGCCAAGAATACGTCGGGTAAGCACGTGCTGGTTGCGGCGTTTCAGGACACGGGCAGCCCTTCCGAGCCTTTTGAGAGTATCAAGGGCGCTATCATCGACATCCCGCTCAAGACCAATGAGTTCGAGACGTTTTCGTGTCCTCTGACGCCCAACACGGATCGCGCCGTTCGCATCTTCACGGGGTGCACCGACAAGCAGGGCGCGTTCCCTGCCACCGTGGTTTGGGAAGACTGGAAAATTACCGAACAGGAAGCAAGTGGTAAGTAGGGTACTTGCTGCTATTTCGGCCACGCGTCCTGCAGTTTGTGAATCAGTCCCAACAGCGTGCGATGGACGGCCGGCGCGACATTTGGACCGCCGCTGTTTTCCTCGCCATATTGGGCGTGTGTCATGCCGTACGCGTAGGGTGGTTTCACATCCCACTGGCTCTTGGGGACGATGTAGCCGATTTCATCGTTGGCGAGGCCGATAATCATTTTCACCTTGCCATTCATCTCTTCGCGTAGCGGCGGCACCTCGACCGGGCCAATCGGGAAGTCTTGGCCTAGCGGCGCCTCGACGACGCCATTGGCGATTTCGGGATAAAGTTCGCCGGGCACCGTCGCCATCTCGAGGTCGCCGACGCGCGCAAAGTCCACCTCCGAACGTGCGCAGATCCCCTCGCTGGTCAGGAACACTCCAGGATGGATCAGGCCAAGCAGGATGGCATACTTGAAGAGGCCGGCCATGGGCGCGTAGAAGGTCTTTGCCGCGACACCGACGCGCGGATTGTCGCACTTGATCACGTTAGAACCACGCAGTCCGTTTACGGTGACGATGGCGAGGTTGTCGCCGAGGGCCTGCGCCTTTTCCCACGAGTCTTCCCGGTACTTATCGACGCCGTTTCGGTGCGGGACGGTCGTATGCAATTGCGTCATCAGACCGCCCACCATGCCCTGGAAATACAGGCACATCCCACCGAGTCCTTTCACGCCGTTCGGGTCCGTAACGCCCTTCTCGACGCCGTCGCGCCAGTAGCCGCAGAAATCCGAGGTCAGCAAGGGATTATCGCCGCCGAGCGTCTCAGGATGGTTGCCCCACGAGACCATGGTCGCGATGGTGTCGTCGGTACCGTGCTTGGTGAAACGCGCGCAGCACACCGTTCTGTCGATGACGATGGGTTTGCGCGAGTCATCGACGAAGTCCTCCGGTTTTTCCAAGGTGATTGGCACGATATACATGTCCGCAGGCTGCAATCCGCGCACGGCTTCCTCGACGGCTTCCTTGCAGGCCTTCTGGATGCGTTCCATATTCTTGTGGTCGAAGGCCGACGGCGTCGGGATCGGTCCACTCCAGTTGCCCATTGTGTCGGGCGTCTCATGGTTATGCAGGCTCGAGAAGATGACGTGGTCCACCTTGAGGCTCGGATCGATCGACTTCCGAATATCGATGTACTTGTCGTAGAACATACCGATGGCATCGAGCGTGACCATGGCGATGGTTACGCCATTGTTCTGGAACGCAATGGCACGCGCCCAGAGGGGATCGTGGACGCCTTTGGCGGGCCGGTTGCTTCCGAAGCCCGCAATCCACACGGGGTCGAATTTGCCGTTATGGTTGCGGTCGATATAGGTGTCGGACCCGGCCACGAACTTGATGTGGCTCATCCAACCTTCCTTGGGCTTATACTTGTTGTCATTGTCCACGTCAACGTACGTATCGTAAAGGTCCAGGTCGGGTGTGATGTTGCGTTTTGCCACGCCGATTTTGAGGACGCCGGGTTGCTGGTCCGCGCCCACTTTGAGAAAATCCACTTTGTACGAGCGGTTTGGGCCGATCATGCGGGACCCTAAGAACAGCACGAGGAGTACGGGCAGTATCCCCAATGCGGTGATAATCTTGTGACGACGGATAAACGAATCTTCCGAGAACATCGATGCTATCTCCTTATCGAGTAGAAGTTAGGAGTTAGGAGTTAGGAGTTAGAAGTCATTCTAACTTCTAACTCCTAACTCCTTTCTCAACGCACGTAAAAAACACGTCATCATACACCACGAGCATGCCGCGCGGAAAATCGCCCGCCCGTTTCCTGCGCA
Organism: Candidatus Hydrogenedentota bacterium; assembly: GCA_903925285.1. Classification (GTDB taxonomy): domain Bacteria; phylum Hydrogenedentota; class Hydrogenedentia; order Hydrogenedentales; family SLHB01; genus DSVR01. The sequence continues at coordinate 2,715 of CAIYET010000463.1, forward strand.
AATAAGACTTCCGCTTCCCAGTCCAGGTTTCCACCGGGGTCAAGCTCGGTTGCACATTGCAACCAGATCGGGTATACTCTTCTTGAAAGAGAAAATACAGGAGACAGCGGATGGCCACTCTGCACGTGCGAAATATCCCCGACGATTTGTATGCGCGTCTCCACGCGATCGCGTCTTCCGAAAACCAGTCCTTGAGCGCCGAGGTCGTTCGTTTGCTGGCGGAAGCCGTCGAAGATCAACAGCGGCGCGGCAACCAGAAACGCGTTCTCGCCGGACTGCGGCGACGGCGTTTTGTGCCGCGTCCCGGTACGCCCGAAAGTCTCGAATTACTTCGTGAAGATCGCGCGCGATGATTCTATTGGCGAAGTGCGTCGTCGACGCAAGCGTAGGTATCAAGCTGTTCGTCGAGGAAGAGCTTTCCGAGGCGGCCGAATGGCTCGTTGCGGAGCCTGTTACGAGGCGATACGTTCCGGACCTATTTTTCATCGAGTGCGCAAATGTGCTGTGGAAATACGTGCTTCGCCACGGCTATCGCCCGGAAGACGCGCGCCGCAACTTATCCCTCCTTTATGACTTGAGTCTCGATAGCATTGCCGCCGCGACGCTCGTCCCCGAAGCCATGAAGATCGCGCTCGCGCACTCGATATCCGTTTACGACGCTTGTTACGTGGCCGCTGCGGACCTTGTCGAAGCGCCATTGGTCACCGCAGATGAGCGCTTGATCAAACGACTCGAAGGGACCAAGCACCAAGTCTGTTTTCTCGGCAGTCTGATCGCCTGAGAAACTCCTTGATCACTGCGGTTAGCGCCGGTCAGTCTCGTTCGATGCAGACGAAGGCGATTGCATGCGACGTCGTGTGCGAGAGGGAACACGCGATTCGGGCATTCGGAGGCAGGAGTCCGATCAACGCGGGTCCGAGATTGATACGGGGCCTGCCGCCGTCGTCATGGACGACCTCGATCTGGTCGAGCGGCCATTCCGCGCGCAGGCCGGATCCCAGGGCTTTTGCGAAGGCTTCTCGGGCCGCCCAGCGCGCGGCGAGTATCTCGGCGCGATGGCTTGGCCGACTGTCCGCGTAGGCCCATTCGCGCGCGCTGAAGATTTTCGCCAGCGCGCCGCGTTCGAGGCGGCGTGCGAAGTCTTCGACTTCGACGATATCAACCCCAATACCGATGATCATCGCGTGGATTGTCCAATGGGGCGGGTTATTCGTATCGCAATGCTTCGACTGGATCGACGCCGGATGCCTTGACGGCGGGGTATACTCCGAAAAATACGCCGACCGTAAAACTGAACACAAACGCCGTTATGACGGACCACATCGAGATGGCTACCGGCAGCGAGGGATACATGAGACGAAGGATCAACGTACCGAGCCAGGCGATGGCGATGCCCGTTGTACCTCCCAGGACGCTTAGGACTACGGCCTCGATCAGGAATTGAAGGCCGATGTCGCGCCGTTTCGCCCCGACGGCTTTTCGGACGCCGACTTCTCGGATGCGTTCGCGCACGGATACCAGCATGATATTCATGATCCCAATGCCGCCGACGACCAGCGATATCCCGGCGATGCCCGCGAGCATGAAGCGCAGCATGTCGAAGATTTTGCTGAATGAGCCGAGCAGGCCGTCTTGGTCGTTCACGGTGAAATCTTCGCTGTAATCATGCGCGGCCTTGAGGATTTCACGAATCGAAGCGACGGCGGGTTTGATATCTTCCGGGCTGCGCGCGGACGCGATGATCTCGAACAACGTGTTTTCGCCGCCGTAAAACATCTCCTGGCCGCTGGGTAGCGGGACCAACACGAGGTCGTCCAGATTGATGCCCATCATCATGCCTTTCTGTTCCATGACGCCGATGATCACGTGCTTCATGCGGTTGACGGAGATGCGCTCGTGCAGGGCAGGTTTATCGCCGAAAAGGGCTTTCTTGACTTCCTGCCCGATAATGCAGACCTTCGTGTTCTTGTCGACATCCTCAGCCGAGATGAAGCGGCCTTGCTGCATATGCAACTGTCGGATCTCGGCCAAGTCCTCCATCACGCCCAACATCAGACAGTTGCGTTCGAGATTGCCGTAGCGCAGTTGCGCCGTGCCCAATACGTTACCCGATACGCCCTTGACGCCGAAAGCTTTGCGCTTGATTTCACGTGCATTTTCCGTAGTCAGCTTACGGTAACTGCCCGCGTTGACCACGATCATGCTCGATGTGGTTTCCTGTTTCCCGGGCGAGATGAGGATGATGTTGCTGCCCATGCCTGCAAATTCATTTTCGACGTATTTTTGAGCCGCCTCGCCCAACGCCACCAGCAGGATTACCGACATGACGCCGATGATAACGCCCAGCGTCGTCAGAAAAGAACGCACCTTGTTTTGCGACAAGCTGCGAAGGGCCGTCAATATGCATTCGACGAGGTTCATGTATCAGTCCATCGATTCGACTACTTCGACTTTGACACCGTCTTTCAATTCTTTGAGGCCGACCGATGTGATGACCGTCTCGCCTTCCTTGAGGCCGTCGAGCACCTCGCGCGACTGCCAGTTGCCCAAACCGAGCTTGACCTTGCGCCGGACCGCGCGTCCATCCTCGATCACGTAGGACTCTTCCTCGCGGATCAGCGCCTCGCTTGGCACGAATAGCACATCGTCCTTGTCCTGGGCGACGATGATGACGTCTGCGGACATGCCTGCGAGCAGTTTGCCTTGGCCGCTTTCGAGGTGTACGTCGATATCGAGTGTACGGCTCAGGTCCATGTTACGCGTGATCGTCGGCGAGATGAAGCTCACCGTGCCCGTGAAATCTTCGCCCCGATAGGCATCGAAGCCGACCCGGGCTTTCTGTCCAGCCTTGACCTCCATGGCGTTGGCTTCGTCGAACGGCGACTTCACGTAGTACTCGGAATCGTCCACCAGTTGGACCAGCGCCGTCGGCGAACCCATCGAAAGGCCCGATGCAGCGCCGCTCGTCGTGGCGCCGCCCACTGCACCCGCGCCACCGCCACCGAGTCCGCCCAGTCCGCCCAGACCGCCACCCAGCCCCCCGCCGACCATTTCGCCGAGGTCTACGAAGATCTTCGCGACTACTCCGTCAAATGGCGCCTTGACGTAAGCCTTATCGCGCATCTCAGTCGCCAATTTCAGGCCCGCCTCGAGTTGCTCGATCAAGGATCCGGCCGACTTGATCTCCTCGTGGCGGACCAGGTTTTCCTTCTCGGCGGCCTTCGCGGCGATCTCCGTCTCCTTGGCCACGCGGTACACGAGACCGACTTTGTCGAAATCGCTCTGCGAAACCGCCTGCCGGCTCGTCAGCGCCTTGAGGCGTTCATAATCGGCCTTGGTGACATCGAGTTGGGCTTCGGCCTGGCTCACGCGGGTCTTGGCGATTTCTTCGAAGATCGACGCCGCGATCTTGGCCTGTTCCAAACGGGACTGGCCCACGCGAAGGTTCGCCTCGGCCAAGGTCACTTGGGCGTCCAATTCGGCGTGATCGAGTTCGATCATCACGTCGCCTTCCTTCACGCGGTCGCCTTCCTTCACGCGTTTGGCAATGACCTTGCCGATCGAACTGGCCGCGACCATCGAGTCGATCTTGGGCTTGACCGTTCCAGACGCCATTGCGGTGATCGTCTGTTCGACGCGCCCCTTCTTCAGGGTCGCGGCGGTAACGCGCACCACCGGCTCGCGCCGGAAGTAGTAAAGCGCTGGGGCCGCCAAGATTGCAAGGACGATTACCCAACCAACGATTTTAATTCCCAGTTTCTTTGTTCCGGATTGCGCCATTCGTCTTTTACCAATTTTCCGTCTCGGAAGGTCATAATACGTTGCGCATGCTCGGCGACGTCACGTTCGTGGGTCACCATGACAATGGTATTTCCGCTGCGATGCAATTCTCCGAACAGGGCGAGAATACTCTCGCCGCTGACCGTGTCCAAGTTGCCCGTGGGTTCGTCTGCGAACAAAATCGAGGGTTTATTGATCAGCGCTCGTGCGACCGCCACGCGCTGGCGCTGCCCGCCGGACATCTCGTTGGGTCTGTGGTACATTCGGTCGTCGAGGCCGACGGCTTCGAGGGCGCCCTTGGCTCGTTGGATACGATCTTTTCGGGTGACGCCGTCGTAGAGGAGCGGGAGTTCGACATTGGCTAACGCGGTCTGTCGGGTCATGAGGTTGAAATTTTGAAAGATGAATCCGATTTCGTGGTTGCGAATTTCGGCCAGCCGGTTGTCGGAGAGTTCGCTGATCAGCCTCCCGTTGAGTGTGTACGATCCCGCCGACGGACGCGACAAGCAGCCCAGGATATCCAGCAGCGTTGTCTTCCCTGACCCCGAAGCCCCCATAATGGCGACAAACGCTCCCCGAAAAATGGTAAAAGACACTCCACACAACGCATGGACGACTGAATCGCCCATATCGAAGTTCTTCTCCAGATTCTCAACGCGAATCAGCGAGTCAGTAGGTTCGGTTAATCCCATTATCTTCACTATAACACATCTGGCTGAGAATGTGACAGGCCAAACGGCTTTCGGGTTTCATGCACCATCTCTTTACACTCAAGGAGTTAGAAGTTTGGGGTTCGAGTACGCGACATCCTAACTCTTAACTCCTAACTCCGTCATTTGCCAGTCTCGGCGTTGTCAGGCAGGTCCAGGGGCAGTTCTCCCATGGACCAGTGAATGCCTTGCACGATCATCGTTTCGAACCAGGGCGCGTCCCATACGTCTTTCGTATGGCCAAGGACATTGACGTACACGCGCCCCTTGCCGTAACGATGCGCCCATGCAATTCCGAAATCTTTATCTTGGCGCTTCACGCCCTTGGCGTTCAGGTCGACGCTGGCAACATCCAGACTGGCAAGAACGTGCGTCCTCGAGCGTTCCCAGTTGGTATGCTGGTAGATCTCGTCGTTTATTTCGACCGAGGGCGGAACGCCTTTCATGATGGGGTGGTTGAGGTCTTCAATGCGAATCCGCACTTTCTGCGACCACGGGTGGCCGTCGAATATGCTGTTAATCATTGTCTGATATGGCAGCCATTGGAAAAACGTGCCTGTGCCGGAATGAATTGCGACAAATCCTTTTCCTTGACGGACGAAGTCGAGGAGGGCTTGACGGTTGGGTTCTGTAACGGGAAGCTCCCGATTGGTGTAGAATACAAGGCAGTCGTATTTCGCAAGACTGTCGGGCGCGATCACGGCGCAGTCGTCGGTACAGTCTACCGCGTATTTTCCGTCTCGTGCGGCCCATCGCTTCATGATCTCGACGGAATAGGGAAGAATCTGGTGGAAATAGGTTGCGGAATGCGTCAGATACAACACACGCTTCGGAGCGGGTTCCGCTTGCGGCGACGCGGAAGCCGTGCGTGCGTCAGCCAGGGCGCTACCCGCCGCCAAAAGTGCCAATACCGCGACAACTCGTTTCATCACGCTTTCCCTTATTGCATACGACCACACAATGGGGGTAGTATAGCGTCTCTTGTGGCCTTCTTGCAAGTGTACGCAACGTATTGTGTTTTCACAAACGCGCTTGCTTTCGCATGCGCGCGTTTACCTGAAACCACCGGGCTTGGCCTTTAGTCAAAATTATGGGCAGTTTGTTTGTATGAAATTGATCACTTGGCTCAATACGGGTTACTATTGCACGTCTAAGGATGTAAGGAAGAAAGATGAAAGATGAATTATCGCAGATCGCGCTTCCTACAGCCTACAGCCTACAGGGAGGTGCCATGCGCAAGTGGATATGTGCTCTAGGAGTCGTATTGCTGGCTCTGATGGGAACCGGTTGCGGCATCGGTGCGTCCAACGCCGCCACGGACGCGGACAAGACCGCCAAAGTGGAAGCCAAGCCGCCTGCGGTCGAGGAGGTCATCATCCCCATTCAGGCGGAACTTCCGCGCCGCGGGGATGTCAGTTTGCACTTCGAGACCACGACGCGCGTGGATGCCGAAAATCGGGTTCAGGTGGTAGCCGAAGCCATCGGGGTCTGCGTCAAGGTGGTGGCGCAGGAAGGCGACCGCGTCAAGGTTGGCCAACTTCTGGCCGAGATTGACAAGTCCGAAGCGCAGGCTACCCTCGGCCAAACCGAGGTCCACGTCCGCCAGTGCAAGACCGCCCTCGACATCGCGGAGAAGAGTCTTGCCGAAGGAATTGGCGCGAAGGCTGAGCGCGATAATGCCCAGTTCGCATACGAGCAGGCCGAAGCGACGCTAAACATGCAGAAGGTCAACCTGAACCGGTTGACGATCAAGTCGCCGATCAACGGCGTGATCACGCGCAAGAACATCCAGGAAGGCCAAGTGATAGCCACTGGGGTGCCGGTCTTCAGTATCGTCGATCCTTCGAGTTTCATGCTGACGATTTCCCCGCCGGAAAAGGAATTGGCGCGCCTCAAGATCGGCCAAGTCGCCAAGGTGAAAGTAGACGCCTTGGGCGATGAAGAATTCGAGGTCACGGTACGGCGCGTCAATCCTGGTGTCGATCCGCTGACTGGCACGGTCAAGGTGACGTTGGATTTCGATCCGGCGATACGCGAGAAACTCAGGGAATCGGCATTCGCGCGCGTCCGCTTGGTCATGGAGACGCATCAGAACGCGTTGTTGGTTCCGAAAGACGCGATTGTCGAAGAAAACGCGCGCAAATACCTCTTCGTCATCGATCCCGCCAATAAGGAGACGCCTACCCAAAAAGAGGGGGCTGGGGTTTCGCAAACCCAAGACCCTGAAACCCCAAACCCTGCGGCTGAGGCGCCCGTGAACGAAAAGGACTTGGTGTATACGGCGAACCGGGTCGAGGTGCAAACGGGGCTTGAGGACGTCAACTCGGTCGAGATCGTTTCAGGGGCGAGCGATAATTCGTTGATTGTGACGTTGGGCCAGCAAACGCTGAAATCGGGCAGCCACGTGCGTATCACGAATGCGTCGGCCGAGATCCTCTCCAAGGCGGGCCTGTCCGCAGATGAGGCTCTGAAGGTTGCCAACGAGAGGCGTGCCAATGGAGAGCCGCAACAGAATAGCCCGGAGCACAAACATTTCCACTAAGGATGAAGGATGAAGAATGAAAAAGAACACAGCCTCGTTCCGTCCCAACTCTTCGATTGTACACCGGGAGAAAGGTTGAACCGCGGCGGTTCCATTTCATCCTTCATCCTTCATCCTTCATTCTTCACTGAGAATCCTCGATGAGCGACGCGCCTCTCAAACCGAAATATCGCATTGCTATCCGGCGTCCGGTGGCGATCAGCATGGTTTTCCTAACCATGATGGTGTTTGGCTGGAAATCCTACCAGCAACTGCCGGTCACGCTGATGCCCAACATTTCGTATCCGACGCTGACGGTGCGCACGGAGTACGAGGGCGCCGCGCCGGAAGACGTCGAGAAACTCGTCACCCGGCCCCTCGAGGAGGTTCTCGGCATCGTGACGGGCCTTGTCGAGATCGGCAGCGTCTCTTCGGCGGGCGTGTCCGATATCACGCTCGAATTTACGTGGGGCACGGACATGAACACCGCGCTCCAGGAGGTCCGCGACCGCCTCGACCTGTTCGAACCGCCGAAGGAGGTTACGGAGAAGCCCGTTATTTTGCGCTACGACCCGTCGCTCGATCCGGTCATGCGTGTCGCCATTACGGGTGCGGACTTCGCCGACGTGAAGGATCCGGAACGCCGTGCCGAGTTGATGAAGAAGGAATTGACGGGCATCCGCGAGGCGGCCGAGCGCCACGTCAAGAGCGACCTCGAGGCCGAGACCGGCGTCGCGCAGGTGCTGATCAAGGGCGGGCGCCAGCAGGAAGTCCAAATCCACGTTGACGCCGAGCGTCTCAAGAGCCTCGGCCTTTCGCTGCAAGATATAGCGAACAGTCTCGCGCAGCAAAACATCAACTTGTCGGGCGGGCGTCTGCGCGAAGGCAAGACGGAGTACCTTGTTCGCACGCTCAATGAATTCAAGGACATCGAGGAAATTCGCGCGAGTCTGATTGCGTCCGCCAAAGGCCAGCAGGTTCGTCTTTCCGACGTCGCGGATGTGAACATCGGAGAGAAAGAGCGCGAGACCGTCGTCCATATCAACGGCCGCGAGGCCGTCGCCTTGGATATTTTCAAGGACGGCGACGCCAACACGGTCCAGGTCTGCAACAAACTGAAGGATATCCTCGGGTTCAAACGGGAGGACACGTTCAGCGAGCGCATGGCGGACTTGATGACACAGGCGCAGAAGTCCGGCAAGCAGCAGAGTGCGCTCGAACGGGCCGGCTCGGTCGAACAGCTCGCCAAGACGATCCGGTCGCGCCTGCCCAAGTCTGCCACCATGACCATGATCACCGATCAGTCCCGATTCATCAAAGGCTCGATCAAGGAGGCCCAGGACTCGGCGATTCAAGGCGGGATGTGGGCCTTGCTGGTCATCTTCATTTTCCTGCAGCGTCTCAGCGCGACATTGATCATCGGGTTGGCGATTCCGATCTCGCTGATTGCCACGTTCGTTCCGATGTACTCGTTCGGCATTACGCTGAACGTCATGTCGCTGGGCGGCCTGGCGCTCGCCGTGGGCCATTTGGTAGACGACTCGATTATCGTGCTCGAGAGCATTCATCGCTGCCGCGAGGAAGGCGACACCGGCAACGACGCGATCGAACGCGGCATTCGCGAGATCCTGTCGGCCGATATCTCGACGACGGTGACCAATGTCGTCGTGTTCCTGCCCATCGCATTCGTCGGGGGCATCGCGGGTCAGATCTTCGGCCACTTCGGGTTCACCATGACGTTCTCGCTGGTGGCCTCGCTTATCACGGCGCTCTATCTCGACCCGATGTTGACCTCACTGCATTGGGGGCGCAAGAACGCCAGCCCGGACGTCGTCTGGACGCTTCGCGGGTACCACGCCTCGCGGCAAGCCGGCCGCAGCCGCGTGGCTTCCTTCGCGCGGATCCTGCCTCTGGGCCTTGTGTATGCGAAGGAGTGGATGGTGGAAACGACGCAGGACGTATTCGGTCCCAGCGCCGCGACGTTTCGTTCGTTAAAGGCGGAATTTGGGTTTATGCGCTTGTTCCGCGGCCTGATGGCGCTGCTCTTTTTTCCGCTGATTGTTGCGTTGTACATTCTTCAAATCGCGCTCAAGCTCGTTTCGACCGTCCTCATTACCGTCCTGTTCGCTCTCTCGATCCTCTTCATGGCCGTTGTCTATGTAATTGTTTTGTTGCTCCGAGTCATATTGTGGGCGCCGCTCAAGGCGTTCGAGGTATTCTTCGCGTTGTTTCGTTCCGGATATGCGGGTCTGCTCAAGGTGTCGTTGCGATTCGGGCCGGTCGTATTGCTGATTGCGGCGTTGATGGCCGTTCATTCGGGGTTCCTGCTCCAGCGGCTGGGCCGCGAATTGATCCCGCCTCTCAAGCAGGGCGAGTTCAGCATCCGCATGGAAACGCCGCCGGGCACGCGTATCGAAGAAACGGAGAAGCGCGCGCAACGCGTGGAAGACTTGCTCGTGGCCAACGCGAATGTTGCCTCCGTGGGCGTTGAAGTGGGGCTCGAAAAAACAAGCACCAAAGGCGAGCGCGGCGAGAATATCGCCCAGTTCAACGTGATGCTCAAGCACCCCGAACAGGCGGCTGCGAATCAGGAACGGATCATGTCCGAGTTACGTGAACAGTTGGCCGCGATTGCATCCGAACAGTTAACGTTCAGCCTGCCGACACTGTTCAGCTTCAAGACGGCCGTCGAGGTGCAGGTCCGCGGCGACGACTACCAGGAATTGAAAAAGGTCGGTATGCGCGCCGTCGAGGCCATGCGCGGCATCCAGGGGCTTAAGGACACCGAATTAAGCGTCAAGAAGGGCTATCCGGAAATCATCATCGAACTGGACCGCGATCTGCTCGCATCCAAAAACCTGTCGCCCATCCAAGTCGCGCAACGATTGCGCACCGAGGTTCAGGGCGACGTGGCCACCCGCTTCAGCTCCGCCGGCGAGAAAATCGACATCCGCGTCCGCTCCGATCAAAAACGCCTGCAATCCGTAGACGACCTGCGCACCATCTCCATCCTGGACGGTACGCCGCCCATCCCGCTATCGTCGGTTGCGAGAATTTCGGTTCAGGACGGGCCGAGCGAACTGCGGCGCATCGACCAACGCCCCGTCGTCATCATCCGCGGCAGCGTGGAAGGATTCGACCTCGGCAGCGTGACGCAAGAGATCGAACGCCGTCTCCAGAAAGTGGAAAAGCCCAAGGATTACAGTTTCGTGCTCGGCGGTCAGAACCGCGAATTGCGGACCTCGTTCGGTAACCTGCAGTTTGCGTTGATTCTTTCGATGTTCCTCGTGTACGCGGTGATGGCGTGCCAGTTCGAGTCGCTGATTCAGCCGGCGCTGATCATGTTTACGATCCCGTTGGGATTCATCGGCGTGATCGACGTGCTCTATCTGCTCAACATTCCGTTGAGCGTCTCGGTGTTCATGGGCGGCATTCTTCTGGTCGGCATCGTGGTCAACAACAGCATGCTGTTGGTGGACTACGCCAACCAATTGCGCCAGCGCGGCCGCACGCGCCGCCAAGCCATCTTCGAATCGGGCCAAGTGCGTCTGCGCCCGGTGCTGATGACGGCCATCACCACGATTGTCGGCGCTATTCCGATGGCCGTTAGCGCCGGCGAAGGCACCGAACTACGTCGGCCGCTTGCGATTACAGTCATCGCCGGACTATCGATCGCGACCCTGTTGACCCTTGTTGTTATCCCCGTGGTCTACGATCTCTTCGGCAGTCGGGAAAAGCGGTGAACTTTTCGTTGCCAACGTTTTCGTTGCGGCATCCGGTCGCGGTGCTCATGCTGCTGGCGACGCTTGTCGGCGTCGGCATCATTGCCTGCTACAGGATGCCGCTGAAGTTCCTGCCGGAGATGGATTTCCCCTTTATCGGCTGCTTCATCCCCTATCCCGGTGCAACGCCCCAACAGGTTGAACGCGAGATCGCCATCCCGGCGGAAGGCGAGTTCCGCACGATCTCCGGCATGAAGCGCGTCTGGAGTTCGTCGACCGGCGAGGGATGCCGCATCAATATGCGCTTCGAAAGCAACACCAACATGGCCACCGCGTCGGCCGAAGTTCGCGACCGGATCGAACGCCTGAAGTTGACCTTGCCCAAAGACGTCGACCGCATCCTCCTTTTCCGGCACAACTCGAACTCGATACCGATTATGGCGTTCGGCATGTTCCGGTCGGGCGACGAATCCGAGTTCATCCATCTCGTGCGGACCGTCATCCAGCCGCGGTTGTCCCGCGTCGAGGGTGTCGCCGAAGTGACAATCTTCGCAAGCAAACCCGAACCCCAAGTCCTCGTCGAGTTCGACCAGAATCTGCTCAAGACGCACAGCATCGCCCTGTACCAAGTCATGGCGGCCCTGCAAACCTCGAATCTCAACCTCTCCGTGGGATCGCTCAATCAGGGCGAGAGCAAGTTTTACGTCCGGGTCACGGACGAATACCACCGCCCCGAGGACATGGCCGAAATCGTCGTATCGCCCACGGGGCTGCGCCTCAAAGATATCGCCCGCGTCGGGTTCCGTACGCGCGACGTCGAGAGTCACTACGACATCGACAACAAGGGCGGCGCCTTTATCATCATCCGCAAGGAATCCGAGGCCAACGCCGTCGAAACGTGCCGAAACGTTCTGGACGAAATCAAGCGCATCAAAACCGATCCCGTCTTCGCAGGCGTCGAGGACAAGATCTTCTTCGACCAGTCCGAACTGATTCTCACCGCCCGCGACGGTCTCGTTAACGAGGGAAAGGCCGGCGGCGTTCTGGCCGTCATTGTCCTGTATGTTTTCCTGCTGCGCATCCGGCCGACGCTTGTCGTGGCGCTGGCCATCCCCGTCTCGATGCTTTCGGCGCTCGGATACATGTACTTTACGGGACTATCGCTCAACATGATCACCATGGTCTCGATGATCGTCTCCGTCGGTATGCTGGTCGACGACGCCATCGTGGTCGTCGAAAACGTGTTCCGCTACCGGCACCTTGGCCTCGACCCGGTCACAAGCGCTACGCGCGGCACGCAGGAAGTCATGGTTGCCGTCACGGCTTCGACCCTCACGACCGTCGTTGTCTTCATCCCCGTGTTCTACATGCAAAGCAGCGAGATGGCGGCCTACATGAAACAGTTCGCCGTGCCAATGACCGCTGCGCTGTTCGCAAGCCTCCTCGTCGCATTTACCCTGATTCCGATGAGCACCAGCCGCATGAAACCGGAGCGGCCCCGCGCCCCCGGCGCGAACGCCTCGAGTCGCTGGAATCGCTGGCGCATCCTTCGTTTCTTTCACATCCATCCGATCACGCGCATCATCAATCTGTATGCGAAAAGTCTCGACCTGACCCTGCGCTGGCGTTTGGCGGGCGTTGTCGCCATCGTGGCCATCATGTTCGTCACCGCCTATCTCCCATACAGTCAAGTCGGCATGCAAGACATGCCCACGCTCGATATGCGCGAAGTCGACGTCGACGTCGAACTCGACCAAAACTTCGACATGGCCATGGCCACCGAAGTCTTCGACCAACTCAAAGCGGCCGTCGACAAACAGCGCGACGAACTCGATATCAAGAACCTGTTCACCCGCTACGGCGCGGTCGGCGGCTCCATCAATGTGTATCTCAAGAAGCCCGAGGAATATCCCGCCGGCCAAAATCCCCCTTATTCGACCGCAGACGTGCTCAACATACTCTGGCAGCGGTTGCCGACCCGCCTGCCCGGTGTGGACATCAAGATATCCATGCCCGAAACGCGTCGCGAAGGCGCGACCGCCCGGTCGATATCGGTTCAGCTTACCGGAGACGACTCCGTTCAATTGGCCCAGATGGCGGATCGTTTCAAAATCCTCATGGGCTCGATGCAGAACATCACGGACGTCAACATCGGCGTGCCGCATACCAAGCAGGAGGTGCAACTCCAGGTAGACGGCGCGCGCGCGGATAACGCCGGCATCAGCCCATCCGTCATCGCCCGTACCGTCGACGTCGCCTTGCGCGGCAACCGGCTCCCATACCTCAAGCAAGGCGGACGCGAATTCCCGGTCTGGGCCCAATTTCGCGAAGAGGACCGCAAGAGCCGCGACAATCTCGATAACGTCGCCGTCATCGGCAAGACCGGCCTCGTGCCCCTCAACCAACTCGTCACGTTCGGCAAAGCCGAGAGCCCATCGAGCATCGAACGCATCGACGGTAGAAACGTCGTCGCGATCACAGGAAAGGTCTCGGTAGAAGACCTGATGAAAATCCAGAAAGAACTACGCCGCCTGATCGCCTCGGTCGAACTGCCCGTCGGCTATTCCATCGACATTGGCGACGAGTTCCAGGAACTCAATTCGAACCTGGCCAATTTCGGCACGACGCTCTTCATGGCCATCGTCCTCATCTACATCGTGATGGCCGCACTCTTCGAATCGCTGCTCCTTCCCCTGTCGATCCTCATGTCCGTTCCGCTCGCATTCATCGGCGTCTACTGGGGACTTTACATTACCGGCACCTCGCTCGATACCATCGGCCTGATCGGCTGTATCCTTATGGTCGGCGTAGTTGTGCGCAACGGCATCGTCATCGTCGACCACATCAACCTCCTGCGCAGCCTGGGCATGTCGCGCCACGACGCCGTCGTCCAAGCCGGACGCGACCGATTCCGTCCCGTCATGATGACCGCGCTCACGACCATCCTCGGCATCATGCCCCTGGCTTTCGAAAGCAAGTCCGGCGGCACCGTCTCGTTTGTGAGCCTCGGCCGCTCCCTCGTCTTTGGCCTGACTACCGGCACCATTCTCACGCTCGCCATCGTGCCACTCTTCTACACCCTAATCGAAGACGTGAAAGAGTTTGTCGCGCAATTCGTCGGCTCGTTCCGTAGGACGCGCTCCACGCCGATACCGGAACCATCCAGTTCTACCGACGCGATATAACGAGGCTGTAGGCGGCAGGCTCCTATAGTCTACAGTCTCACTTTCTACAGCCTCCCAGTTGCGTGCTTGCGCAAAGACTTGGTATGATCTCGGTAGCATGCGGTTGGTAAGAGTGCCTTTTTGGGATCATTCGGCTCTTCCGTACTTGAATTGTCTTTCGATTTGTGTCGGCTACATTCAGTATGATGCCGATTCTTGTGGTCAGATATGAGTAAAGCGCTCTCCAAAATGTAAGAGAACTTTCCCCGAAGGGGAAAAACGTGAATAGCCGTGGGTGGTAACCCACGGATACAAAACCGACACCCATCGACCCTGAAGGGGTCGTACAAAGGTTAGGCGATGTCGACGTTTACACAGATATACTATCACATCTTTTTTTCGACGAAAAACCGGAAACCGGTCCTTCTCGCGGCGCACCGTGAACCCCTGTTCCGGTACATCTGGGGGATTATCAAGAACAACAAGGGCCACGTGTACCGTATTAACGGCATCGAAGACCATCTTCACATTTTCACCAGCCTGCACCCAACCGTCTGTTTGGCCGATTTGGTGAAGACCATCAAGGTCAGTACCAGCCAATGGATGAAGGGCGAAGGGCTGTGCCCGGATTTTTCGCATTGGCAGGACGGATACGGTGGGTTCACGCATTCGAACGCGGAGAAGGATGCGTTGATTGCCTATGTCCGCGGACAAGAGGAACACCACAAGAAGACGACGTTTCAGGACGAATTGCGAAAATTGTTGGACGATGCGGGCGTGGAATATGATGAACGGTATCTTGTATGAACGATGATATGGACGTAGTACGACCCCTTCAGGGTCGATGGGTGTCGGTTTTGTATCCGTGGGTTACCACCCACGGCTATTCA
>CAIYET010000464.1 GCA_903925285.1 Candidatus Hydrogenedentota bacterium
ACAAAATATAGCGGTTCCCAGACTCCTGGCATACTACATTTCGAGGTGGAATCTAGCACATTCCCCACATATATGCAAGAAAAAAGATCGGGCACCACATATTGTGTATATTGGCGCGGCAAGGAAGGGATGGAATATACGTGGTATTCATTCCGAACACATCCGTACGGACAGACGCGCAAAAAAGAGGCTGCAATACGGCGATTCGGGCTGGCGTGAATGCGCTAAGCCCTTATTTATAAATCAGTTATATCGTATGTATCGAAACCGATTCCGTGCGTTATACGTACGGCGCTATACCTATTGCGCGGAAACGCCCCCTGAAAGAATCGACTGGCACGTCCGTCCCTTCGAATTCGAAATCCACAACGCCCGTCTATACGCGTTCGACCTGCGCTACTTCAAGCCTCAAGCCTATAGCCTCCCTACTCGTAGCTCTTGCGTAGCGTCGTCGTGAGGATCCCGAGGGCTTCGCGGTACTTGGTGACGGTTCGGCGTGCGATGCTGAGTCCTTGCTTGCGAAGCAAATCGGCGATTTTCTGATCGCTGAGCGGTCGAGCCTTGTCTTCCTCGTCGATGATCTTCTTGAGGACGCTTTGCACGCTCTTGGACGATTGCGCCTCGCCGGTATCGCGCCGCAGTCCCGGCGAGAAGAAGTACTTCATTTCGAACAAGCCTTGCGGCGTCTGCATATATTTGCCGCGCGTGGCCCGGCTGACCGTCGCCTCGTGGACGCCGACCTCGTCGGCGATTTCCTGGAGGGTCAGCGGCCTGATAAACTCCGGGCCTTTGTCGAAGAATTTCTCCTGCACGTCCACAATCGCGCGCGCGATACGGACGATCGTGTTCTGGCGCTGCTCGATATTGCGGACGAGCCATTTGGCCGATTCGACCTTTTCGCGCAAGTACTGCTTGTCCAGCCGCCCGGTCTTGGCGTTGCGCGCCATCTGCTGATACTCGGCATTGATCCGCAACCCCGCCTGCCGGTCGTCGCCCGCATAGACCACGAACTTGCCGTCCATCTTCTCGACGATCACGTCGGGAATCACGTACTGAGGCGGGTCGCTCGTATACTCGGAACCGGGCCACGGATTAAGTTTCGCGAGCAACGCCTTCAGTTCTTCCACCCGCTCGACCGTGACGTCCATCGCCTTGGCGATCTTCGGAATCTGACGGCGTTCGAGTTCTTCGAGATGCTGCTCGACGAGTTCGCCCAGTTGCGGCTCGTCCGGATACTCGACCACGATTTGGAGCAGCAGACACTCGACGATATCCCGCGCGCCAACGCCGATGGGTTCGAAGCTCTGAACCAGGCGCAACGCGCGCTCGACTTCTTCGAGCGGAACGCCGAGTTCCTGGGCAATTTCCGCGATCGAACCGGTAAAGTAGCCGCGATTGTCGATCTCGCCGATGATATACTCGCCGATCCGAAGCGTGGACTCGTCGGAGGCGGCCATGCGCAATTGCGTGAGCAGCCGCGAACTGAACGATTCCTCGCGCGTGATCGAATCCTGGTAATACTGGCGTCGTTCGTTCAGATCCGGATTGCGGCTGAGATCCTGTCCTTCACGGTGGCGGCGATCATACTCCCAATCGCGCGCATAGGCATCGAGATCGAAGGCTTCCTCGAAATCGTCCGAGGCATCCGTCGAGGTGGCCGGTTGCACGGGATCCGGCGCGGGTTCGCCCTGAACCAACTCCAACACGGGATTGGACTCGAGTTCCTCCTGGATCTGTTGCTCGAGTTCCGCCGCGGACAGTTGCAAGATCTGGATGGCTTGCTGCATCTTCTGGGTCAGCATGATGTGCTGCCCCAGCATCTGCTTCTGCCGCTGATCCAAGCGGTGTTCAATACTCATCATGAATTGGGAAGACCTCCTAACATAGACACAACGGATTATAGCCGCCAACGGCGAAATCAGTCAATGGGAATGACGGCGTTTTGTGTTTCTTCACAGGTTCTGCGCGAAAGGGCGTTGAAGATGGCCGATTGTCTGTACAATGTCGACACGCTATCATGGCGCAACTGGAGAACGACATGGATAGACGAACGTTTCTGGCCGCCGCCGCCGTGGGCGCGACATCCGCCGTGGCTGGCACATATTCCACGGCCGCCGCGCGAAGCGCCGCACGTCCGAAAAACATCTTGTACCTGCTCGCGGACGATCAGCGCTTCGACACGATTCATACGTTGGGCAATCCGGACATTTACACGCCGCATCTCGATGCCTTGACGCAACGCGGCGTTACGTTCACCAATGCCTACATCTTCGGCTCGCATCACGGTGCGTTATGCGTGCCGAGCCGCGCGATGATCATGTCGGGCTGCCAACTGTTCCACATCGACGACCCCGACAATCTGCCCGACAACGTGCCGCTACTTCCGGCAGCGTTGCACGAACGCGGTTTTGCCACGCACGCCATCGGGAAGTGGCACAACGGACGCCGCTCGTTCAATCGCGCATTCGCTTCGGGCAGCAGTATTTTCTTTGGCGGCATGAGCAATCACTCCGCCGTGCCGGTTTACGCATACGACCCGTCCGGCGCGTATCCGCCCGAAGCCGCGCGCGTAACCGATCGGTTTTCGAGCGAACTGTTCGCCGACGACGCCATCAAGTTCCTGCGCGCGCACGACGGCACGCAGCCATTCCTCTTGTATGTGGCGTTCACGGCCCCGCACGATCCGCGTATGGCGCCCGATCCCTATCGCGCGATCTACGACCCGAAACGCCTGACGTTGCCGCCCAATTGCATGCCGAGGCATCCATTCGACAACGGCGACCTCGATACGCGCGACGAAAAACTCGCGCCATGGCCGCGCACGCCGGAGAACACGCGATACCAGTTGGCCGAGTATTACGCGATGATCTCGCATCTCGACGAGCAGGCCGGGCGAATTCTCGCCGTACTCCAAGAAACCGGCCACGCCGACGACACGCTGATCGTCTTCGCTGGAGACAACGGCCTCGCCGTCGGCCAGCATGGCCTGTTTGGCAAGCAGAACGCGTACGAGCACAGCATCCACGTGCCGCTGTTGCTCGCTGGACCCGGCGTACCGCGCGGCAAACGTTGCGATGCGTTCTGTTATCTGACGGATACCTTCCCGACGCTGTTCGACCTGCTGGGCGTCCCCATACCAGCCGGTCTGGACGGCAAGAGTCTGCTTCCTGCGTTGCGCGGGCATGCCGTTCGCGATTCAATCTTCTTCGCGTACCGCGACGTCCAGCGCGCCCTGCGCCTCGGCGACTACAAGCTCATCGAGTACTTCGTCAAAGGCGAACGCCACACGCAACTGTTTAATCTCGCGCGCGATCCCTACGAAACGACCGACCTCTCCACCGATCCGCGCCATGCGAAAACGCGCGAACGAATGCGCCACCGGCTCCGCGCCGTACAGCGCGAAACCGGCGATCCGCTAGCACGCTGAACGCCCACCCCATCTCGACGTGCATTTTCTACTTGCCAGATGGGGCTTTGTCGGCTATAATACTTGTTTACAGTGTCGATTTTTTTTGTGGGGACGAGGAATCTTGTATGCGGCATGCCGCAAGTATGGTCGCTGCGATGGAGGGCATAAGCCGTCCCGCGTTTCGTATCGCGCGCGAGCTGGCCAACAATAGCCGTTCGGGGTTGACGGTTCGTTTTCTGTCGAAAAAGCTCGACATTCCTGAAGAGGAAATCGAGTATCTCATCGACGTCAATCACAAGTTTCTCTTCACCGATCTCACGAAAATCAAAATTGTCGCCGAAGGACTCAGCGCGGTCGCACGCATCGCGATCGGACTCGAGAATCATGGCGACATCCCATCGCTGTTCCGCTACGTGAAACTGCTCGGCCCGCAGGAATTCCGCCACCTCGAAGAATTCCTCGATATCGAAAGTCCTTGTACGAAAAAGGAATTCGTCGAATCGCTCATCGACCGCGCCTACGAGCATCCCGATTCCGTCATCACCTACGTCGCCACGGGCGGTTTCTCGAACACGGCCCACGAGGTCTTCGACATCGTCTGGAACTCGAAAGAAGGCGTCATGCCCGTATCCAAAATACGCGCGGCGCACGGCGGCTCCGAATACGAAGTCGAACAGGCCATGTGGGAATTGTTTCGCGGCATGGCGTTATTCGAATTGTTCCGCTTCGACGCCGAGGAACGGCTTGTACGCGTGGCCGGCCTGCTCTCCGAGATCCGCCAATGCCGCGAATCGCTCGGCCACACGGACGGACAAAAGGCGCGCCCGAAACCGCATCGCGGAACCCCGGCATTCGTCGAGTCCAACGGACTGCGGTTCACTGACATGATCTGCCGCTTGGTCGCAGCGCTCGCGGCACGCCCGGCACGGTTGCGTAGCGACGGCGAACTGTTCCGCGAAGATCGCCGACGCCTGGCCGACATCTGCCCGGAAGAGATCGAACCCTCGCTCAACACATGTATGTGGGCCGCGCAAGGCGTCGGCTGGCTTGCCCGCGTGGATAACGAACTGCGGGCCGGCGAACTCGATACGCTGTTGGCACTCGATCCCGTCGGACGCCACCGCATTCTGCGCGATTGGCTGTTGACGGCAGACACCGAGTCCTGCTCGAGGCGTTTGCTCGTGCGGATCATGGAAGACCTCAAACCCGACGTGTGGTACTCCGCCCTCGACGTGGCGCGATACGGCCTCGCCATTCAGTCCGAAGACGAACAGCCCCTTCTGAAATGCGCCGGCGCGCACTGGCATTATGTAAGTCCAAGTACCTCATCGCATTCCGAGCGCAGCCTCGTCCATGCGCTCGAAGCCGCGCTGTCGTGGCTCGGTATCGTCGACCGCGCCGAGGACGAAACGGAGAGCGTATTCCGTTTGACGGCGCTGGGCGAACACATGCTGCTCGACCGGCCCGACGACACGCTCGAAGAATTGTTCCCCAAACGCGAAGCGATGATCGTCGTGCAGCCAAATTTCGACGTCGTGGTACCCACACAGGACATGGACCCGTTGCTCACGGTACCGCTCGACCAATTCGCGGTGCGTTCAAGCGTCGGCCACGCGACGGTTTACCATCTCGAAAAGAATTCGTTCACGCGCGCTATCCAGGAAGGACACGACGCCACCGCGTTCGTCGAATTCCTCATCGGGCGCAATCGCGGCGGACCGTTGCCCTCGAATGTCATGCGCACGCTCGAAGACTGGTGTGGCGGAATGAAACGCGTCCGCCTGCGCACCATTCAAGTCATCGAATCGGACGACGCGCTCGTCTTGGCCGATCTGTTGCATCGTCGGCGATTCAAAAAGTTCCTCCTACCCGTCGAGCCGCATCGCGCCGCAACCTACACAAATATCAGTCGG
>CAIYET010000465.1 GCA_903925285.1 Candidatus Hydrogenedentota bacterium
AAGAAAGATCATGAACGAATTCGCCGATTCATCTCCGAAGCCCGAATACCGCTATCCTGACGCGCGCGGGCGCTATGGCGCCTACGGCGGCAAGTACGCGCCCGAGACGCTCATGTGCGCGCTCGACGAACTCGAACGCGCCTACGCAAGCGCGCGAAGCGATCCCGTGTTCCAGGAAACGTTGCGCGATTATCAAGCGACCTACGTCGGACGCCCGACGCCGTTGTATTTCGCGCGGCGTCTGACGGAGCACCTCGGCGGCGCGAAATTGTATTTCAAACGCGAGGACCTCGCCCATACTGGCGCGCACAAAATCAACAACGCGCTGGGCCAGGCGTTGTTGGCCAAACGCATGGGCAAACGACGGCTCATCGCCGAGACCGGCGCGGGCCAGCATGGCGTCGCCACGGCGACGGTCGCGGCATTGCTCGGCCTCGAATGCGACATCTACATGGGCACCGAGGACATCGAGCGGCAGAAGCTCAACGTGTTCCGCATGCGGTTGCTCGGCTCGCGCGTGATACCGGTGGCGTCGGGCAGCCGAACGCTCAAGGACGCGATCAACGAGGCCATGCGCGACTGGGTCACAAACGTCGGCCACACCCATTACGTCCTCGGCACCGTGCATGGGCCGCATCCCTTCCCGCTGATTTGCCGCGACTTCCAAAGCATTATCGGACGCGAGGCGCGCAAGCAGTTGTTCGACGCCGACAAGCGCCTGCCCGACCTGCTGATCGCGTGCGTAGGCGGCGGCAGCAACTCGATTGGATTGTTCTTCGAGTTCCTCGGCGAACCGTCGGTTAAGATGATCGGCGTCGAGGCCGGCGGCCATGGCATCGCGAGCGGCCAACATGCCGCGCGGTTCGCGGGTGGCCACGAAGGTATGTTGCAGGGCGCATACAGTTTCGTGCTGCAAGACGACGACGGCCAGATCCTCGGCACGCACAGCGTCTCGGCGGGACTCGATTACGCCAGCGTCGGCCCCGAGCACGCGCACCTATATAGCAGCGGGCGCGTCGAGTACGTTTACGCCACGGACGACGAGGCGCTCGATGCGTTCCAACTCGCGAGCCGTTTCGAGGGGATCATCCCAGCACTCGAAAGCGCCCACGCGATCGCACATGCCGCAAAGGTCGTACCGGGCCTGCCCAAGGACGCGATTGTCATCGTCAACATGTCGGGCCGCGGCGACAAGGACGTGCAGCAAGCGGCCCGATTTATCCTACCCGACGAGGTATTCTGAGTCATGAAAAGAAATCGTATCGATCAACGTTTTCAAGACTTGGCGGCGCGGCACGAGCCTGCGTTCATCCCATACATCACGGCGGGCGATCCGACGCTCGATGCGACCGAGGAACTGGTTGTCGCACTCGAACGCGCGGGCGCGGACGCGATCGAACTCGGCGTGCCGTTTTCGGATCCCGCAGCCGACGGCGTCGTGAATCAGGAAGCGGCGCAACGTGCGCTGGCAAGCGGGACGAGTCTGCACAAGATCGTCGCCCGCGTGAAAACGCTTCGGACGCGAACGCAAGTGCCGCTGGTCCTGTTCACGTACGTAAATCCCGTGCTCGCGTATGGCTTCGAGGCCTTCGCGGCGGACGCGGCCGAGGCGGGCGTCGACGGCGTCCTGTGCGTGGACCTGCCGCCCGAGGAGGCCGGGGACTACAATCGCCTGCTCGATGCGCGCGGGATCGCGACGATCTTCTTGATTGCGCCGACGAGTTCGCCCGAACGCATCGCGCTCATCGCCCAACATTCGACCGGCTTCGTCTACTACGTTTCACGGACGGGCGTGACCGGCGAGCGCGCGGACATCGAAACGTCGGTGAGCGAGATGGTCGCCGCGATCAAGCAGCACACGAACGTGCCCGTGGCGGTCGGTTTCGGGATCTCGACGCCCGAACAATCCGCCGAGGTCGCCGGATACGCCGACGGCGTCATTGTGGGCAGCGCGATTGTGCGCATGATTGGCCAATTGGGCGACGCGCCGGATATGCCCGCGAAGGTCGCCGCATTCGTACGGACGCTGGCGGACGCCGCAAAGGGACGGAAATAGCATGGACCGCACACCTATCGAACAAGGACTCGACACGGCCCTGCACCTCGGCGCCGCCGAAGCCGAGATCGTCTTTGTGCGAACCGTGAATCTCGATATCGAAGTGGCCCAAAGCGAGGTCGAGACCTTGCTGCGCGCGGAGGCCATCGGCGCGGGCGTCCGAGTCATCACGCCCGACAAGCGTATGGGCTTCGCCTACACAAGCGTACTCGATGGCGGCCTCGAAAAATCCGTCGCGGCGGCGTGCGAGAATGCGCGGCTCAACGAGCCGGACGAATTCAACGGGTTGCCGGACGAGACGGCGGTGTCCGAGGACGATTGGACCGAAGAAGATTTCGCGGCGATCCCGGTCGCACGAAAAATCGACGCCTGCCGCATGCTCGAAAAACGCGTCATCGAGGCGGACGCGCGCATCGCGCATGTCCAGCGTGTGAACTACGGCGAAGGCCACATCGAATGGACCATCGCGCATTCGCATGGCCTTTTTCGGACGTATCGAGTGGCACACGCCTCCTGCTCCGTCGTCGCCGCCGCCGCGCAACCGGGTTGCGACGCCGAGATGGGTTGGGAATTCGATTTCGCGTACCGGTTCGACGCGCTCCGCTGGGACTGGGTCGCCGACCGATGCGCCGAACACGCCACGCGTTGCCTCGGCGGCAAACCCTGCTCGAGCGGGCGCATGCCAGTCGTTCTCGACCCGTATGTGGCGACGGAATTCCTCGGCGTGGTCGGCTCCTCGTTCATGGCCAACAACGTGCTCAAAGGCAAGTCGCTCTTCGCCAATCGCGTAGGCGACACCGTCGCGTCGCCGCTCGTAACCATCGTGGACCAAAACAATCTACCGGGCGCGATCAATCGCGCGCCGTTCGACGCCGAAGGCGTATCGGCAGCCAGAAAGGCAGTCATCGACGACGGCGTGCTACGCGGATATCTCCACAACGCATACACGGCGCGCAAGATGAGCGTGACGCCGACGGCCAACGCCGCGCGCGGGGGAAGTTTCCGCTCGACGCCCGAAGTCGGCGCATCCAACGCCTACCTGGTCCCCGGCGACATGCCGCGCGAGGCTCTGCTCGAAGCAGCGGGCAACGGCCTGTATATCACCGAAGCGATGGGCGTCCACACCGCAGATCCCATTTCAGGCGACTTCAGTTTCGGCGTCGCGGGGCTAGCGATCGAACACGGAAAACTCGGCGCACCCGTTCGCGGCGTGACGCTCGCCGGCAACATCAAAGACCTGCTGACAGATATCGCCGCCCTCGGAAACGACCTCCGTTTCTTCGGCGAATACGGCGCGCCCTCGGTCCTCATTTCCTCACTCATGATAGCAGGCGAGTGAATCAAGCGCGTTCTCTCCTTTTGCGAAAAAAGGAAAGAACCAAAGAAAGAACGACCAAACCCGTTGCGCACAGGCCGGCTAAAATCCTCAATGCTGGGTAGTGGAAAGCCTGATTGCCAACTTTGCCGCCTTCGCCGCCGCGTAATGTGCAGCCCAGATTCGCCGTGCCCGGCGTTCCAATACAGCGTCGGCCTTCTGGCGGAACCATTCAACGCAGACCTTGCGTTTCAATACAGCGTCGGCCTTCTGTCGGCGGAACCATTCATCGCAGTCCATTAAGGCCTCTTTCCCGGGCTGTTCCAAGGTGTTTCTTGCCTTGCACTCATCGGCCTTGCACTCGTCGGCCACGTCGGCGGCATAACGCAACAGATGCATCACCAACGCAAACAAGTATTCCTGCATTGCGTCCTTGCCCGTCCCCACGTACGCATCGAGCGCCGCCCGCCGAATCACATTCGTCACACGGAGCGCTTCCCGAAGAGGAGCCTTCTCCTTGTCCTTCTCATTAAGTTCTTCGTAGTCGATTGCATCTCCGAGACTGTTCACTTCGCCCAAAATGTCTTCCGCCCTCTTGATGAGCGCAAAGCCCGGCGTGCCGACACAAGTCATGCGAATACTCGCCTCGAGCGCCGCGAAGTCGCGGAACACATGGCTCAAATCGGTTCGCCCGAAATCGATCAGGCGCGGGGAACTGTCGGGCAACACGTAGACATTGCCAACGTGCATGTCACCGTGACAAGGACACAGCCGCGCCAAGGTAATCCTCCCTTTTTTCCTGGCCCAATCCACCGGATCCGGAAGTTTCTCCGTCGTATTTCCAAACTGGAACGTCCAGCTTTGGCCAGCGCCAGCAACAATCTGCTCTTTCACCTCATACAGAGGAAGGTTATCGTAATTAGGAATTCTGTCGGGCGGATACACGCCCTCTGGCATCGTGTAGTGCCCCCAAAGGTCTTTGGGTGCATCTGACGGAAGGGAATCGGCAAGGGAGTCACCCGATTCTCGATACACCGTATACCACCGATGCAGCGTCGTTGCGAACAGCCGCCGCACGGCCTTGCGGCGCACCCGCCACCCCATGATATCGTCGTCGCTTCGGTTCAAGTCCGCAAACGACACGCCCTCCTCGACCGAATCCCCCACCCACGAATACGCGATTGCGGCCAGATGCTCCGTTTCCGCCCGAAAACGCAACTGCGCCGCCGCCCCATCCGGCAAAGGCCCGACGAACCGATCATAACGCAACATCTCATCCTTGACTACCCACTTCTTGCCAAGCTTGATAGCCAAGTCCTCTCTTACGGGAGCATCGATGCCCGTGACCTCTGCTTGGAGTAATAGCGTTCCGCTCTGTCCTTGTGAGGAGCAAGGTTTCAAGCGTATCTTGGTAGCACATGGAGAGATAATGTTGCGAAGAAGGAGTTCAAGTTCTCCCAAGGAAGATCTAGGGTCGATGTTCAGCCGGTCTTTCAAGTATTGCCACGATGCAGACGGGAAAGGATCACTGGGATCGACCAGATTATCCGCAGGAGGGCGTCCGAGCCAGCCAAACTGCACAATGCCATTCAGGAATGTGCCATACTCGAGGAAGTGCTCAACGCCCAAGAGCAACGGATATACATCAACGCTCTTCTTATTCACCACGCCCGTTAGTGCCCCTCGGCGCAGTAGCTCAAAGACCTTGTGCGCTTCGTCAGGATACGCAGTGACGAGAACGGCTCTTGTCCCAGCTCGTTCCAGGTCCAAAGCGTACTCCAAGCCCGAGTTATCATCTGAACGATCAGGGTGCTCAGCGCGTCGGTCAACCAAGGCAAGGTCATATTCCCCGGCTTCCTGAGCCTTCGGGGCGTCACTGCATTTTTTGAATATATAGGGCAAATACGTGTACCTAGATCTAATATTGAACGCGTCAACCAAATTGTCTCTGTAATCAGTGTCATCTTCAACTATCATGATCTTGACGCACTTCTTGGGGTGACTCATAGTTTCCCTTTCTTCAGCGGGCCAATGGCAATTGCAACCGGAAGTATGTTGGTTTCTCAAAATTCTCGACGGTGAGATCACCATTGCATTGCAAAGCCGCACCCCGTACGATCAGAAGGCCCAGACCTTCGCCGCCCTTCGATGAGTGTACGCGATCTCGGAGTAACGTGCCTCGCAACGCCTGTGGGATTCCGGGCCCATAATCGAATGGCACTAACTTAAGCCCAAGTATCTTCATTTATTGCGTTTACGCTTCTGCACTCCTTGGGTAGTCGCTTCCAGAATCTGGCATGAGAGTTCCCGCATCTGCGTCAGGAGCGTTTCGAGTTTATGGTTGTTGTCGAT
>CAIYET010000466.1 GCA_903925285.1 Candidatus Hydrogenedentota bacterium
AGCCTAGTTAGTCAACGTGTTTTGAGTAGAACGGTGGCAATGCCGCGTGCAGGAACGGCGATCTTGCCGCAACTGGGCAACGGTTTGCCGTTTTCGCCGATGAGATCCGTTGCCATTTGGGCCTTGGGTTTCACACCGCGAATATGCACAGCGGTACTTGCCGCCTCGTTGGCTGGATTATACAGGCGTGCCAGCACGCCATCTTCGACGGGAAGCAATTCGCCGAGTACGACCGGACCGTTATCGAGCGAAACGAATGAACGTTCCGCAACGCCTCCGCATTTGTCGAGGACGACGGCGCCGGTTCGGCCCGGCGTCATGTCGAGCACGCGCGCCCATCCGAACCGCGTGCCGGCTACGGGATCGAACGGCGCATCGGACAGCTTCACGGAAAACGCGCATCGGATATCGCCGCCTTGCGATGCCTTGTAGTTGGTATGCCAGTAGTTGTTGAACACGTACGCGTAAAGGACATGCCGGTTGCCGTTCAAACGGTTGGGCCAGTGCCCGCGGTTGATGTCGCCCACGCAAAACATCGGTGTGTCCGGCGCGGCAACGTATGCCGATCCCGCCATGTTGCCCACGGCCGCGAACGTGTTGACGCAGTACCACTCGCGGCAGGCGCCCGGCATCTGTTCGGTATCCGCTTCGACAATTCCGTAGGGCAATTCGAGGAACGCACGTGCCGAGTCGGGAGCGTTCAGGCCAAACGGAAACACGAAGTAGCCCGCTTCCTTCTCGGTCGTTTCGGTCTTATGCACGGTGTTGATGAAATCGATCGTGCCGTCCCGGTGGAACACAACGTCCGTATCCACGGTGCATACGCCGCCGGTACGCGCAATGTGCAGCACCGCCCGCGCAGGACCATTCTCCGCCAGCGTCGCCGTCGCGGCATCGTTGGTGCTCTCGAGTAGGTTCGTGCATGGTTTGGCATTCGGATGAATCATCGATGTGTCCTTGCCGCCGGCCACATACAGGAACTGGTTCATTCCAAACCCTGAAGAAGAGTCAACCCATTCGCGGCCCGTGACAAGATCCCGCAGGCTTTGCAGGCCGCCGTGTTTGGCGTTAACCTCGATCCGCCACCGCTCCGTCGACCAGACGTTTGGTTCGGGGCCTTCGCGAAGCAGCGGCGCCGCCTCCTTTGCACGGGCCGGTTCGATGTTGAACAGACGGTATCCCATGGAAGGCACTTTGGACGCCACGAAGAATAACCCGTTGTCGCACGTGCGTTGCGCGGGGACCGGTTTGCCGGTGGCCTTGTCGCGCACTGCGCTCCCATTTGTTCCGGCGGGCATCGTTACCGCGATGTCGCGTTCCCACGAGAACGGGTTGGAAACCAACAAGACGTGCCCCTCTTGGCCCGCGCCTGCATGCGCCAAACGGCGCAACGCATCGTCGCCGCTTGCGGCCCACGTCCGGCCTTGTTTCAGCGAGCGGTCCGCATAAGCCGCTTTGCGCGTCCATTGACCGGATGTTTGCGGATTGTTCGGATCGCTGATGCTGACAGCGGACCCCCACGTGTGTTCGTCGTAGTACAAAATATCTTTCCAGGTCGCCGCGAATTCATCCAGGCCGGCGCCGGAACACGCGGCATGCGCCGCCTCGACCGCGCGCCATTTTTCCGCCGTGCCCAGTTCCGCCTTGGCCCACCGAACCATCGCCGTCTCGGACGCCGACGAAGCCGCGCCGTCTTCCCAGAACACGCCCATGTCGCCTCGGTAAACCGGGAGCGCGTTACCGAAATTCTCCTCGACATAGCGAAAATACTCGTCCGCCGTAGCGATGACCACTTGCGGGAAATCCCACTTCCGATTCCATTCGGCGGCCACCTCCGCATAACGCGGCGTCATCACCGTGTTGTCGACGAATCCGCCGTTGATAAAAATGGCATCGCCCGGATAGTCCTTGCGCGTGAAGCTGCTCAGGAACTTCGGCAAGGCTTCCTCCATCGCGGCCACGCTGTTCTGCATGTTGACCTGGCACACTTGGAAATACGTGCGCGTGAGGATGGTCAAGATCCGAGAACCGTCCGGCGCTTCCCACCAAAATGGCGACTGGACCATTTCCGGATCCGCGTGCGAATACACCGGGCCGCGATCTTCGTTGATTGCTTCCGCGAAATACCGAACGCCTGCGGCCTTCAGGAACATCGGCAGCGTCCAAACGGCCGTCGGCACGTCGTTGAGCGAGGCCATGTCCACAAGCACGCCCAGGCTGCGCCCGTAGCGTTGTGCCGGACGCAACAACCACATCATTTCTTCGCCCTAGCACAGGCCCGTCAGCATGTTCAAATACAGCGCCGTCAGGCCCATCTTATGTTCGCGAATCGCCTGCTCGAGCGCCGGAACCGAATCCGGCTTCAATTCCTTGATCCAATCGGCTTGGGCAAAGACCTCGAGATTGTAGTTGAAATTAGGAAGTGAGGCTTTAGGCTGTAGGCTGTAGGCTGTAGGCGCACTTCCTACAGCCTCACTTCCTACAGCCTCACTTCCTACAGCCACATTGGCCTTGGCCGCGTCAAGCGACAACATCGCGTTGTTTACATGCAGCGCCATGCACTTTTCCTGCAAATCCGTGTAGCCGATATCCGTGTGCGCCGAAGCAGCCACGAACAGCTTGTACGGCTTCTCGACCCGCGCGTCGAACTCCGCCGACACCGTCTTTTCCCCCACGACCAACTCGATGGACCGTTTTCCCGCTTCCGTAAACGGCGGCGTCAGCAGAAAATGCGTCTGCAAGCCCTGCCGCAGATCCACATCCCGATCGCTCCCCGGCAACCCCGCCACACGCAGCACGCCCCTGCCCTCGATCCCCGTGTTCTGAACCTCGACCCGAACCGCCTGCCTGAGCGATTCCCCGATCTTCTTGAACATCGGCGTACCCATTGCCGCGATGCGCTCGATATGCGGCGCATCCGGAAGACCCGATTCCAGGGTCAGCGCATCGTACAACAGCCACGACCCGCTCGACACCGTCAGGCTCAACCTATTCGCGCCCTGCCGAAGCCAATGTCCCGCAAACAACACCGGTTGCGCAAACGGGCGCCCCGCCTTCGGGCTTGTCAGCGATGCATCCCCGGCCCCCCCCGGCAACTGGCTCGCAGGACATTCGTGCCCGTTCACGTTCACCGACAGCACCGGCGGCGATCCCGCGTTCGTATCATTCACATACACAACCAGTCGGCACGCGCTACGGGGGACTTTTTCCACCTTGAACTCGACCACGAACGTATGCGGCATGCTGCCCGCCCACTCATCCGCCGGCCCCGGATGGACGAACGGCCAATCCTTGCCCGCCCGGCTTGAACCCATCTTGAAATCAACGTCCTGTGGAAAAGTCATCGAGAAATCCTCATGCTTGCCCGAAATGGCAAACTCCCCATAGCTATCGTCATTGCGACCGATGCTCCACAACAACGAAGAATCCGCTCCCGACGTACCCGCCCACAACAACGTCACTCCCAAGCATACCAAACCAATGGAAATCGTAGCCATGCGCATTGCCAATTCCTCCATTTGCGTTATTTTGGATTTTGGATTTTGGATTTTGGATTGTAACTTGACTGCATGGCGGCGGCAATCCAAAATCTAAAAGCAACGTCCGAAAGCCTAGCAGAGACAATGTTGCAAATGCATCTTCTCGGCCTCGGCCCGATGTTCGCCGAGCGCCCGCGCGGAACAATCGAGGCCGCGTGAGGTATAATACGAGGCGTAAGGGTTTTCATTTTTTCACAACGTAAGGAAACGTCACTTCATGACTACGCGACATCTTCATGTGGTCTATGTGCGTCCATCGCGTTATGACGACGACGGTTATGTCGTCCGTTACTGGCGCGGCGTACAGCCGTCCAACACCTTGTGCTGTCTTGAAGGGCTGACGCGCGCCGTGGCGGAATCCGGCGAACTAGGCCCGGACCTCGACGTAACGATCGAGACCTACGACGATACGGTCGAGCGGATCTCCGTCAAACGGCTGGCACGATTGAACCGCCGTACCGGCACGCGAGTCGTCGTCGGATTCGCGGGCGTACAGACCAACCAGTTTGCCCGCGCGTCGGACTTGGCCCTCGAACTGCGCGACGCGGGCGTTTCGGTCATGATCGGCGGTTTCCACGTCAGCGGCGTGTTGGCGCTGTTCGACGCGCCTTCCCACGAAATGCAGCGGCTTCTGGACCACGGCGTAACGCTGGTCAAAGGCGAGGCCGAGGCGCCGGGCGCGATGCGCGAGATCCTGCTCGACGCGGCAAACGGCGGACTGAAACCTATCTACGACATCCGCGAGTTC
This sequence comes from Candidatus Hydrogenedentota bacterium, assembly GCA_903925285.1. Classification (GTDB taxonomy): domain Bacteria; phylum Hydrogenedentota; class Hydrogenedentia; order Hydrogenedentales; family SLHB01; genus DSVR01. The sequence continues at coordinate 4,288 of CAIYET010000466.1, forward strand.
CCGGACCTCGAGAACGCCCCCGTGCCACGTGCCAACAAACGTTTGCAGGGGAAATTCGTCACAAAGAACATGGCCACGATGGACACAAGCCGCGGTTGTCCGTTCAACTGCTCATTCTGCACAATCATCAATGTCCAGGGACGGAAAATGCGCCACCGCTCCGCCCAATGCGTGTTGCACGCCATCGAGGAGAACTACGCGCGCGGCATCAACATTTACTTCTTTACCGACGACAATTTCGCCCGCAATCCCGTGTGGGAAGCGATCATGGACGGTATGATCGCCATGCGCGCACGCGGGATGGACATCATTTTCATGATGCAGACCGATACGCTCGCCCACCGCATTCCGGGGTTCGTCGAAAAGGCCGGGCGCGCGGGATGCTACCTGGTATTCATCGGAATGGAGAGCGTCAATCCAAAAAATCTCGAAGCCGTCGGCAAACACCAGAACCGGACGGGCGATTACGTCGAGATGGTCGACCTATGGCACGCGTGCGACGTGTTCGTCCATGTCGGCTACATCGTTGGAATGCCATTCGACACCCGCGATTCCGTGCGTATCGACACGGACACGTTGTGCAACCAGGTCCGGGTCGATCTGGCCTCGCTATTCATGTTGGTGCCGCTTCCCGGTTCGCGCGACCACCGGAAAATGGTACAGGACCGCGTGCCGGTCGATGCCGATCCGAACAACTACGACGGCCTGCACGAGACGTTTCGCCACCCCAATATGCCTCCGGGCGAGTGGCGCGCCGCGTACGACGAGGCCATGCAGACCATCTACAGCACCGAGAGTATCGTGTCATCGCTGCTTCGGGCCTCGCGCACCCATTTTAAGGACCTGTTCTGGATGTACATATGGTATCGCTATTCCACGCTCGAAGGCCTGCATCCGATGGCCACGGGCCTGTTCCGCCTGAAGGATCGCAGGTCGCGGCGCGCCGCGTTCCCGCGCGAAAACATTGCGCAATACGCCTGGCGCCGCGTCAAGGATGCCGCGCACGATTTCCACCGCTATGCCCACTTATTTTTCGAGTTCCAGGAGATTTGGCTGTTGACGCGCCGTCCGGACGATCCGCGCTGGGCCACCTTGGCCGACTTGCGCACGCGATGGAGCGAAGTGCGCCAGCGCGTGTCCGAGAGCGGCCTGAAGGGGCGCTACGACGAGGCCGCCGTCGAGATCCGTTCCATGCTCGCGTCCGCCGCCGACCACATGCAGCAGTTGAGCCGCAACGGGGCCAGCCTGGGCCTGTTCGCACGCCGTCGGCTGGCGAGAACCGCGCGGGACGCCGAAGCGTATCTCCGCGCGTTCGACATGCAGCCCGATTGGCGACGCATCGCCGAGGCTGAGCGCTTCGTCGCCGAACGCATCCTCGCCGGCTACGAGGAAGCCGCTATTCGCTACGTGGCCAAGCGACGGAAATTCAACGCATACCGCAGGGAAATCGAAGAGCGGCTCCGTTCGGGCCGCATCCTTACCCTAAATGTAAGCCGCCTACCCTACGCACTCCTGTTCGAGTTGGTGTTGGGATGCCGCTTCACGTTCCAGATGCTCAGATAGCCTCATGTCGTTCCGTTTTCTCGAACATACCGCCGATGTCCGGGTCGAATGCGAGGCAGACACTTTCCATGGCCTGCTGGAAGAAGCCGCGCGCGCACTGTATGCGACGGCCCTGTCGCGCATGGAAAAGGGAACCACGGTGGAACGCAGATTCGGGGTTCGCGAGCAGAACCGGGAGGAACGCCTGATCCGATTCCTCGTGGAATTGATTTTCCTGCTCGATACCGACCGCTTCGTAGGGGTGAATTTCACATTCGAGCCTCTTGACAACGATGCCTTTTCAATCCGTGCACAAGGCTATCTCTGCATGGAGGATGACCGGGCCATGGAAATCAAGAGCGCCACCTATCATGATCTCGAAGTCGAGGAATCGGAAACGGGATGGGCCGCCCGCATCGTTTTCGATGTATAAAGTTTAGGCTTTAGGCTGTAGGCTGTAGGCTGTAGGCGCACTGCCTACAGCCTACAGCCTAAAGCCTAAAGCCTAAAGCCTCACTTCCTACAGCCTGGCGTCGTTGCGCGGGCCGGGCACTTGTGGTATTCTTGGTAGGCTTTAGGCTTTGGGCTGTAGGCTGTAGGCCGTGCGCCTAGAGCCTATGGCCTAATGCCTAAAGCCTATCGAGAAAGGATACTGACACTTATGAAGACGCTGTTGGGATGTATGGGAATTTTGCAGGCGCTGGTTTTGGCGGTTGGCGCTGGCGCCTATGGCGAGACCGTCGATGGGATCGTGGCGACGGTGGGCACGGAAGTGATTTTGCACAGCGAGTTGGTCGAGCAGATTGCGCCGGTTTTGACGGATTTGCGCCTGAAGGCGGCGAATGAGGAGCAGTTCAACGAGCAGGCGAAGGTGTTGTTGGGCAAGGCGCTCGAGGATGCGGTGGATAACAGGATTCTTCTGCGCGAAGCGTTGCTGGTGGGGATCGATGTGGATAAGGCGGTTGTCGAGCAACGTGTGGTCGAGGTGAAGAAGCGTTTCGCATCGGACGCGGAGTTCGAAAAGGAAATGGCGAAGGCGGGGGAAACGGTTTCGGATCTGCGCGAGCGGGTCAAGAAACAAATCCTGGCCACGAGCTTTGGATTGAACAAGCGCCGCGCGTTCGAGAAGGAAGCGTCCGTGTCGGAGGCGGATATCGACCAGTATTATCGCGAGCATTCGGACGAATTCACGCACCCGGAACGTGTGCGCGTGCGCCGCGTGTTCCTCGAAGCCAAGCAGGACGCGAGTGAACGGGCGCAGGTGGAAGCGCGGATGACGGAAATCAAGAAGGAGGCCGGTGGGGGCGCGGATTTCGCGACGTTGGCGAAGACGTATTCGGCTGGACCGGAGGCATCGGACGGTGGCTTGGTCGGGTGGGTAACGCGCGACAGTCTTGTCAAGGAACTGGCGGATGTGGCGTTTTCGTTGGCGGAAGGGGGCGTCAGCGACGTGTCGAGTACACAGTATGGATTGGTCATTCTGAAGGTCGAGAAAAAGGAAGTCGCTGGCTCGCTCGGCCTTGATGAGGCGCGCAAGCAGATCGAGCCGCAACTGCGTGCGAAGGCGGCCGATGAGAAGTTCAAGACATGGATGACCGGGCAACGCAAACGCAGCCGCGTGCGTATTTTCCTGAACTCGTGAGTAGGAGTTAGGCTTTAGGCTTTAGGCTTTAGGCTGTAGG
>CAIYET010000467.1 GCA_903925285.1 Candidatus Hydrogenedentota bacterium
GCCCCAGGGAACAGTGTTCGAAGTATCTTTAGTCCCTGGCAACTTCACGGCAACCAGGCGAGGGTATTTCTTGAAATCGTGAAATCGGGAGAAGAAATCGCTGTCGGTTCTATAAGGAAGAACGCAGTCGCTACAACCCCTGTGATCTTCAGATAGCAGAATTCCCAAGACCTTCTTGAGTGCCCGGTCAACCGTCGGCATTGTGCTGCTTCCCGCGCTTGGCATAATACGTCCTTCCATGTAGATGTTCTACCTTCATATAATATCGGAACGACCCATGGCCTCCGCAATATCCTTAAGATGCCTGCGAATAGCCTCGGCATCATCCAAGTCTCTCGATTGCACCACAATCACTTTGTATCCGTCGAACTCTAGGGCGCTGCGGATGAGCATGTCGCGTTGGGCCTGCTTCGGATCGCCGTGCAGGTTGCGGCTCATGCCGTCCTGATAGACAGCCACTTTGATGTCAGGATTTGCCGAATCCTCATAGAGCCAGTCAGGCGTTGTTGTCAGGCCGCCGACGGACGTTCTCACAGGTTGTCTGCACTTGCCTACAGGAAAATGGTGTTCAAGGAGTAGGCGTACCAATTGGCTTTCGCGGACGTTTGATGGGCTGCCCTGTGTGGGCGCGTCCTCCTCAAGGACAGACGGGATATCCCGATATGGCTGTGGCGCAACGTTCAGATCTCCGACGAGTCCTAGCGCGTCATGCCGGTTCAACAAGGGATGATAGAACTGATTCCTAAACGTCTTTAAGCACGAATAACAAGCCGTTTCGCATTGGTTTGGGCATTTGTCGAGGAGCGCGCATGCTGTCTGGACAAGTTCGTCCCATCGCGCCAGGATCTGTTCCAGAAGGCCGGAACCGCCGGGCATCGGGTCATAGACGAGGAGGTCGTTCTTGTCTTCAGTCTTTCCGACGATAAGAATCTGCAGGTCGTCCGGCCCCATGTCCAGCAATTGCGCGGCGGCCGTCCGCAACGATTCGCCGATATTTATGGCGGCCGCGTTGCTTGTCATGTCGTGGAATTGAAGCAGGTCAACATCGGCTTGGGCCGTGAGCGCGAGCCACAACGGGGGCTTTCCGCAGCGGTCCGAGTGGATCTTCGTGAATTGCTCGATTCGCTTGTCGACCGCATAGGGAGTCTGTGCCGCCCCGCACACCGTACAAACCAGATGTCCCAGCAATCCCTTCCTTACGCGGCCCGCCTCGCCCACATTGACGAACTCAATGCTCTGGCCGTGGATATGATGCATCTCCACTTCGCCAACCTTGTAAGCCCGACCGCCCCGGTGGCGCCGACGCAAACGTCCGAGGATGGTTACGGGCATGGAGAACCGCAGGCTTTCCTCTTCGGTGATGCGTCCCTCATGGGCCAGATCTAAGTCAGCAATGGGAATCGCTTCTATCTCCAGGTCTTCACCTTGTCCGTACGTGGCGGACGAAGAAGCCTCCACCACAATTCCCTTCGCGGGGTTCACACGCAGATGCTGCAGGCCAGCCGATTCATCTGCTCGAAGCTGATACCGTGTAACGTAAAACGATCCCCGATTGGCGTACAGCCGGTTGCCGGGCACAAACTCACGCAGCCCGACGACCGACGCTCTGGACAACTCAAATGTGCGAGGTCCGGGACGACGCGCAAATCCGTGCCGCGCAAATGCCGTCACCCCGCCGTCGTATACGCCGTAGCCGGGCAAGAAACCCTCGCAACCGAGAACATTCAACGTGTATGTCCGGTTGTCGCGCGTGATGATCTGCTTGATGAAATCGTCGCATCGCCTGAGCAGTTGTTCCTCTTCCCGCTCCAAAGGCCGCAAGTGTTTCCGGGCATCCAGTTCCTGCCGCGTCGTTCTTGCCCACGACAGTCTGCGATGAAGTCGCTTGATCACCTCCGCCAAGTCCGCCGCCGTAGTCTCGATGATATCGGTGACGGCTTCTCGCGTAGTCAGGTCGCTCGCTTCCTCCGGCCAATGCAGAGCAAACAGCGCCAGAAGTTCATCTACCAAGCCGTCCTTCTGCTCTCGCAGGTAATCGTCCAGGGGCTTCGTATCGGGAGGTATGTCCCGATAATGGTCGTTCTCATCCAACAGGTATTCCCGGATGAATGTTGGAAACAACTGTTTGCGGACCGCGTTCGCTCTTTCTGCGGTTGCACTGCCTGGTCGCGCCTGTAGAATGAGCTTAGAAAGCAATGCCGACCGGACGTGTTTGGCCAACATCAGAGGGTTGCGCAGGTTGAACGTCGGCGCATCAATCACCCCGTCCAGGAGGCGCAAGGGATCTTCGAAGAAATAGCGATCATGGGACTTGCGGCCACAGTACGTGAGCACCACTGCCATGCGCTCTTGCCGCCCGGCCCGTCCGGCCCGCTGCCAGTAGTTCGAGGGCAACGGCGGTACGTTCCGCATGATCACCATGTCCAGCGCCCCGATGTTCACGCCGAGTTCCAGGGTGGGCGTCGCCACCAGGCAATTCACACGACCTTTGGGCGATTTGAACTCCCGCTCAATGTGTTCGCGCTCCTCGCCTGGCACTTGGGCCGTATGCTCTTCGGCGCTCACCATGACAAACGGTTTCTGCATTAGGGCAACATCGTAATCGTCAGTCTTGGGTTCCTCCGTTACAGTCTTGCCCTTGCAGTGGTGCCTGGAACACGCCGAATTCGGCAAGACTCGCGGCATAACACGTTGACAAGTCGTACACCGGACTTTGGACCACTGGCCCGCCACGAACACCTTCTCCGCGTCAACCTGATAAACGTCTGCCAACGCCGTGTCCTTTTGGCTCCGCAAGGTCACGGGAGCAATGATCTTCAGGTCCTTCTTCAGAAGGTCCCAGAGCGCATTCGCGGCAAGCCGGATATCCGCGTCCGGCGCCCATTTCTTGATCAAGGCTTGCACGCCGGACATGCCGCGTTGCGCAAGGACTCCTCGCGCGTACTTGTCCTGATCGCCGGCCTCAAGCAGGAGTCCCTGCGGCCGGAATTCCTTTAACGGCAGCAGTCCGGCCTGGATGTACTCGTCGTCTTTCGCGTGGTACCGAGAAAAGACCGGGTCCCTCGGAACAAATAGCATGCGGCTGCGGCGCCAGATATCCAGAATGAGCGCAATTCCTTCGACAGCCTCAGCGGGCGGCAAGCCGACAAGCGCCGCCCATTGCTGAACCGCCGGCGCGTCCTTATCGAGCCCCGCGTACTCCACGCGCCCAAGCCCCATGGATTCCAGCGAGTCTCGGCGGCGTATGCCCGCGGTAAACTCACGCAGGACCATGTAGCGAAGCGCACGCCCCGTGCTCTTGAGAAGATCGTGGCCGAATATCGCCACGGCATCCTCGCCGGTCAATTCCGGCAACAGCGTCTCGACCAGGCGTTTGTCCCTGCGGAATAGGTCCATGAGGGCATCGGTGATGTCGCCCAACGACAGGGGGCGTTGGGCATCGGCGATAATCCGGTACATCATGTGGCGCAAGCGAATGCGTCGCGCATGGTCCTGAATCCAGCCAGCCTGGAACGCGGCGTCCTGGCGGCTATCGGCAAAGATGACGAGCTTCTCGTGGCCCTTCGGCGCGGCGTTCAGCATCGCCTGGGCCAGAATGTGGATATCAGCCACGGGCACGGCCCGGACCGCGCGGATGGGTTCGATGGTGCGTCCTCCGATATCCATCGCGTGCGTTCCGCAGGAAGGACATGTCTTCATAATGTCAGGAAATGCCCGTAAGGGCAGCAAAGCTTCTTGATGGCCGCAACCGTCCGCCAAGCACCGGTCACCGGCGTCGCGGTGGAACGCGCCGCACTGACGGCACAGATATCCGGTCGGCCACTTCTCGGGGCGTCCGGCATTATCGTTGTCGGCGGCTTCTTCCAGCAGCCGATTTGTGAATCGCATGCGGATGCCTTCGTCTTCTGGCGTAGCGGCCCATACGGCATTGGGTTCACCGCCGCCACCTTCCACGGCATCTCCGTTGGCAAAGCCTTTCACCTGGTTCTTTGAACCGCGCTGCACCTCAAGACCAAGGTAATCGCGTTGGAAGAAATGCTGGCCGCAACTCCGGCACACGAGCACCGGGAAGAAGGCGTCGTCGCGTCGGTTGGGATATGCCTCGCGCGCGTCGCTGATGGACATGAACAAGGCGGGCTTGCAACGGTTTTCGACCTCGTCCAGCGCGACTACCATTTCGTCAAGGCCACGAACAAACAGATGGACCTTGGGCCGCAGCAGGGGCTTGCCGTCATGACATGCCGCGGCGCCCAGCGTGAGATACGCCAGCAGTTCGGCGCTGGCTTCCGGTCCTTGCGGCAGCCGGTCATGGCCAACGCGCTGGGAAATGAGCCAAGCGCCATAATCCAGTTCCCGGGGTTGCGCGAGGATTTGCGTGCATTGATACGCATACTCGTTCTGGAGCAGCAACGCATGCAGGTCTTCCGCCCAGTTCTCGCTCGGACGAAACAGCGCCCCGGTCAACTCCTCAATGATCTTCGCCAAAGCGGACAAGTCTGCTGGAGCGTTCAATGCGTGTAGGAGACGGGCAAGACGTTCCATCCCGTCGCCGCGTGGTGCCGCTGGACGATGACGATTGGACGGCCATATGCGGGAGACGTACGCTTCGCCGACGAGGTCCACCTTGGTTTCGTCCACGCCGAAGAATCGCGAGGCAAACCGCTTCGCCGCACCCGCGTCGTCTTCCTTGTCAGGATCGCTCAGGGTGGCCGATGTTCCGACGCAGATCACTTCGTCCGGCGTCTTGCCGGCCAGGGCGCGCACGCGCCGGATGAGACAGGCCACTTCTGCGCCAGCCGCGCCGGAGTAGGTGTGCGCCTCGTCGAACACGAGATACCGAAGCGGCGCGCCGGCAAACAGGGTTACGTCGGCCCGGGTCGTCAGGATTTCCAACTGACGGTAGTTCGTGATAAGGATCCGCGGGCCGCGTTGGCGTATGTCTTCTTCCGAACAACACTCTTCCAAGGGGGCGAAGGCTCGCAGTGCGACATCTCGCTCGTGAGCCTCGCGCGCACGCTCTTTGCGGGCGGCGAGATAGGCCGCGCGGGACGAGCCTTGGAACCGCTCCAACGTCACGTCGGATTCTCTGTCCGGCGTCGTGCCAATCCACTGGCCGAAGGTGATACCCGTACCCGCAAGCATCTCGCGCAGACGGTCCAACTGGTCGTTCGCCAGGGCGTTCGTCGGATAGATCAGGATGGCTTTCAGGCCCTTGGTAATGCCCTGGTCGCGCTCGCGCAGCAACTCATCAACGATGGGGTACAGGAACGCCTCGGTCTTTCCCGAACCCGTGCCCGTCGAGACCAGCACGTGCCGCCCTTGTTTGACTGACTCGAACACCCGCTGCTGGTGCAGGTACATCGTGGGGAAGCCAATGAGGTCAGGCATGACGGAATGTAGCATGCCATCCGCCGCCATGTCTGCGACGGCGCGCCCTTCGGCGAACGGCTCCGACAACGAAACATACGGTCCCTTGACCAGCGGGATATCCAGCGAAGACGGCCGTTCCAGCAGCACCCGCGCCTGCTCCGCTAATTCCGGGTCTGACAACGGAAACGCCGAGAACAAGTACCGAAGGTACTCATCGCAGACTTGGTGCGAGAATTGAACAGGGTTTATTGCCATAGTGCTTCTTTCTCAAACTTGTTTTCGCCACGAAGTGCGATCTAACGCAACAACTTTACCGCCCTCAATGCCTCAGTCATGTTGGCATCCTCAATTGTATGGCCGTGTTCCATACTCTTGAATTTGACCGTGCCCTTCTTCTTGTCATAAGTGTCCAGGTAAAAAGTGGAAGGATTGCCACATTCTGGACAGTAGATTCGATTCAGAAACGGACGGAGAAGATGCAAAACGTTCTCACGGTCAACGAGATACAGACTTCCAGCTTCGAGGTCCTTCTGGTTCGTTTCGGATCTGTGAAGGGGTGTAAGTGGATGATCTCCCATCAAATCGCGGTACGAATACTGGTTCCTCTGCAAGATCGAGTCGAACCGGACTTCTTCCAAAAAACGCAGGGGATATTCCGACAGAAACTCCGCATTACCGAGAAGCGTTTGCAGATAAGACTTGGCTTCTTCGAACGCTCGTACTAAAGCCGTCTTTTTCGGTCCACGCCCGTGTGCATTGTCATTACGTTTGTCTTTCAACTTGCCAAGAGCACTGCTGGCCTCATTCTCGTCCAGAAATCGTGTAATCTCGATAAAGGGAATTGTTCTCGATGAGTTCTTGTAGTGTTTTGATCCCCGCACTTCTTCCAAGATGGCAATCCAGTCGCCGAAGTTTGTCCCGTGTCCCTTTGTCGTCAGACGTTCTGCAATTGTCGCCAAATATCCAAGTTGATGCCCCATTCCAGAAGCAAGCGTCATTGCCATGCATGCCGCATAGCAGGCAAACGCTTCCCCACACATAAGGATTTCCTCATAACCCTCCAAGTCTGGTTTTGATGCCTCCACGGTCCTCCAGAGAAAAGCTATCGGGTGAGGAAATTGCGTACGGATTCGATAGTCAACACTGTCCAGTTGGTGTGCTCCTTTGTAACGCTGTCGAGCCTGTCGCCCAATGGCCAAGATCTCAACGCTGCTTTGTCTTGGAGACGAAAAAGAGAATATGGTTTGCTTGGCACGTTCGATCTCCAACTTCCACTCGTCAAACGCAGTTGACGCCTCGTCAAGATCGCGAAGTGCGGTTACGACAGCTGGACTCGGAATGGGGACAACCATTTCCTCAAGGTGCTTTAAGGTCAGATGGTTCTGCACACCGTGAGCACAAAGGAGGTCTCGAGCCGTTGCCGAACGCAGATACGCCACAAGGAAGCGCCGTTCGTCATATGAAACGTTTGGCTTTGGACGCAATACTAAGACGTACTCGTCGTGACTGCATGGCTGTTGTTTCTCGTCCACTTCCGCGAGTACCAGCGGCTCATTGGGACCAACTAAAGCTCGTAAGCAGATGTCTCCGGGGCGGACCAACCTATCATCTGCAACACACGCAAACTCTTGTACTTCCGCGTAGTCGATCACTCCTGTCCGAAGAATGTTTCTGCCTCCAAGAACAGGTACGTAGCCGTCAGGCGGTTCGCCTCTGCTCTTTTTCTTCCGAAGAAACAAATGCCTCTCATTGGTGCGATGCAGCCCCCGCTGGAACGTAACAAGATTGCCTAGAGGTCTTGTTGTTCCAAAGCTCTTGAGCCCTTCCTTGGTCGCCTTAGTCTTGGGACTATAAAGATCATACGACAATGAAGCCCCAGGCTCCAGGCCCTCACGCAAGATGTATCCACGCTCGGTATTTCCAGCTCTTTGTCGAAGAATCCGTTGTAAGTCACCAATGAGATGCTTCTCCTCGCCCTCCTTCAATACGTCGTGGTACTCAAAGAAACGTACGGGAGTCTCCTTCTCCCCTCTTAGGGAACAGAAAAGCGTAACGGTGCGGAAGGCAGAGTGTATGTTCCCAAGTCCAAGCGCAACCGGCGGGAGTGAATGGTTGATCACAAGGTACGGAGATACGCACGCCAGTTCTTCACGTGAAAACAGGTTTTGCTGTGCTGGGTCACGAGAGAACAAAGCTCTTCGAAAGGCACTTGATCGTTCACTGAAACATGAATTCGCGGGAAGAAACACGCCAAAAAGTGATCCCAGCGGCATCTCTCGAAGACAGTTCAGTACGATAATCTCGTGGAGATCCATGCCGGGATATTCAGCCCGAAGTTCTGACGAGA
>CAIYET010000468.1 GCA_903925285.1 Candidatus Hydrogenedentota bacterium
CCCGTGGGTTGTCACCCACGGCTATTCATGTTCCTCCCCTTCGGGGAAATTCAGTTGAGGCGACAACTTTCCCAAAGAGTGGAAGCTCTCTTATAAAGTACGCTAAATCCGGATGAGCCTCTTTTATCCATGTGACTCCCCAGCCATTGCCGCTTCGAGTGTAGTCGCGGATCGAGACTCATTCAAGAAAAGTTGCGGAGCGCCGTTTCGTAGGGAACCAAATCCGCGTTCGAGGAATAGATTCCTTGTTGAACGGCGTCTTATAATGAGTGGCGACGCGGGTAATTTTCGATGAGTCAACCAGCAACAGAGTACGAATGGAACGCGTTCCGGAAGCTATGGCATCTCGTTGGCTGCCTGCTGATGGTTGCTTTGTTTTATTTGTGGAAGGACCTGCGGAGTCCCGTATCCGGCGCCGACGCCCTCGTCTTTTTTGCGTGGCTCGAAACCACGTTGGTGTTGAGCATCGACGTGATCCGCTTTTACTCGCCGCGCTCGAATGAAGCGATCGCCAATCTCCCGTTCTACGGAAAGTTGATGCGGACGGTCGAGAAGGATCATTTCAACGCCACGACCTACTATCTCTTGGCGTCAACCATCCTTGTGACGGCCTACCGTTTCGGTTACTGCCGTGAAGTAACGCTGATCGCATCGATCATGGTTTTGGGTGTAGCCGATCCGGCTGCGGCATGGGCTCGGCATAAGGTCGCGCAGCGCCAAATCGCTTATGCGCGCGTCTACGGAGTGATTGCGTTTATTGCATCCAGTTTCCTGATGCTGTGGGCGGTCAGTTGGGGACTACATGGCCGTTTTTCCGCCGAATACCTCCTGGGCATAGGATTGGTGGTCGCGATCGTCGAGAGCTATACCAAGTACTGGGTGCTGTTCTTGCGACCCGTGACCCGGCGCGTGCAACGGCTCATTGCCCACAAGACGACCGTCTGGCTGTTCCGCTTTTATCCGGACGACAACCTCCTCATCCCGCTGACCGTTGCGCTTTTGATGGGCATTTTGCCGTGGTTTATGTGAGGGGACGAATTCGATACTGCAAAAACTGCCGGGCACGGTAGGAATTGCTTGAATCGAAGCTCCGCAGTCTTTCGCAACGAAAGTCATAAGATCTCGAATTTCAAATACTTAGCTCTCGAATCCCTTCTTGGCACTCGCCTTGCTCTTTGCAGTTGACCTGTCCCATTCAGGTCTATCCCCGTGAGTGGTTGGCCCGGGGTGCGGGAGCGGTCCCCATAACCGGTCTCGCGTCCGTCGCTGGATTATGCCCCAGGGCCACCGAAGATAACGCCGCGAGGCGATTCGATACGGGGCGGGAATGCGCAAGAGGAGTGACCGAAGATGCAGAAGAGCCTGTATACGGCGGCGGTTGGGATGGTGGCGATCGAGGAACGTCAAGCCACGATCGCGAACAACATCGCCAATGCCGCCACGGTCGGTTTCCGGCGTCAGCAACCCGTCCAGAAGGGCTTCTACGAGGTATTCACGAACACCACGCGACGCCCGGCGTGGTTCGATGCGCAGACCGCGCCGGGCGGCGGCGCCCAATCGGTCGAGACGTTCACCGACACGTCCGCTGGAGCGTTGACGACCACGGACGATCCGTTGAACGTTGCGTTGAGCGGACCGGGATTCATCGCGGTGAGCACGCCGGATGGCGAGCGGTTCACGCGGGCGGGTGCGTTGACCGTCGACATGAATCAGCAACTCGTCACGCCGGATGGGTTCCCCGTGTTGGGTCAGGGCAGCCAGCCGATCGCCGTTAAAGGCACGAGTATCCAGATCGCCAGCGACGGCACCGTCAATGTGGACAACCAGGCGGTCTCGAAACTGCGCATCGTCGAGTTCGAGGACCCGCACATGCTCGAACGCCAGGGGCAAAGTCTGTACCGCGCGAGCGACGCGGCGCTGAAACGTTCGGCGGACGCTTCGGCGACGACGGTCCACTCGAAGATGCTCGAGATGTCCAACGTCAACATGCCCAAGGAAATGGTTTCGATGATCCTGGCGTTGCGCGTCTACGCGGCGAACCAGAAGGTGATCAATACGGCCGAAGACACGATGACGCGCCTGATCGAACAGGTCGGCGCGCCGGTATAACGAGGAGGGAACCATGATTCGCGCATTGTTCACGGCGGCGACGGGGATGATCGGCCAGCAGATGAATATCGACACGATCGCCAACAACCTGGCGAACGTAAACACGACAGGATTCAAGAAGAGCCGGGTGAATTTTCAAGACCTGCTGTACGAGACCATCAAGCCCGCCGGCACCGAAACGGCGGCTGGCACGACGATTCCGGAAGGCATTCAGATAGGCCATGGCGTGCGGCCGTCGGCGATCGCGAAATTGTTTTCGCCGGGCAACATGATTCAGACCGGCAACCCGCTCGATCTCGTCGTCGAGGGCAACGGCTTCTTCCAGATCCAATTGCCGGACGGTACGACCGCTTATACGCGCGACGGCTCGTTCAAGATGAACCAAGAAGGCCTCTTCATGACTGCGGATGGCTATCAACTGACGCCGGCCATTACGGTTCCGACCAACTATACCCAGTTGACGGTCGGATCCGACGGTACGGTGTCCGCGCAGGTTCCCGGCTCGACGACGCCGTCGAACCTGGGGCGCATCGAACTGGCGCGGTTCGCCAATCCGTCGGGTCTCGATTCGCGGCTGGGCCGCAACCTGCTGGTCGAAACGCAGGCGTCCGGGTCGCCGACCACCGGGCAGCCCGGTCTGGACGGCATCGGTTTGCTCGAGCAGGGGTTTGTCGAGAACTCGAACGTGCAGGTCGTGGAAGAAATTCTCCAGATGATCATCGCGCAACGCGCATACGAAGCGAACTCGAAAGTTATTCAGAGTTCGGACGAGATGCTGCAACTCGCGAACAACGTGAAGCGATAGAAGCAAGGATAGCCGCAATGGCAAGGATGAAGGATGAAGGATGAAGGATGAAAAAACTGCGCACTTGCTTCTCCGTCGAGGGGTGATCTGGAGATTCCCGTATATGCGGAGTTATTTCATCCTTCATCCTTCATCCTTCATCCTTTTCTTCTGTTATTTGTTTTGCTTTTCTTGGCCCGCCTTTGCATTATCGGTGGCTCTGAAGTCCGACGCGACGGTTGCGGATCCGATGATTACGATTGGCGACGTGGCCACGGTAACGGGCGAGGGCGCGGACGCGATTACTGCGCTGGACTTGGGGCCTGCACCGAAGCCGGGCGTCGAGCGGCGCTTTACAGCGGCGGCCATTGCATCGCGTATTCGCGGTACTGGGTTGGCGAACAAGTCTCTGGATGTAACGGGCGCTCCGGCAGTCCGCATTACGGGGCCTTGCGAGCGGGTGACGCGCGATCTCATCGCCGAGGACTTGCGCCGGTTTATCGAGGCGAAGATGCCGTGGAGCGCTTCCGAAACGGAAATTGAAGTCATTGGCCCTGCGCAGGACATCACGTTGCCGCCGGGCGAGGTTGTTGTCGAATGGCAAACCGATCCGCAATATCGCTTCCTGGGACTCGGATCGTTTCGAGGCGTTGTCACCGTCGACGGAAAGCCGTGCAAAACGATCATGTGCCGGGCCAAAGTCGCCGCGTTCGCGGAGGTTGTGGTTGCGGCGACCGTATTGTCCGTTGGCAGGCCGGTCGCATTGAACGATCTCGCGTTGGAGCGGATGTCCGTTTCGACGATGCGTGAGGGCGCGTTTTCGGATCCGGCCGAAGTCTTGGGCATGGTCCCACGCGTCCCGGTCCCGGCAGGGCAGGTATTGACCAAACGCGTCATGATGCAGCGCCAAGCGGTGAAGCGCAATCAGATGGTCATGGTCGAGACTCGGAGCGGCGGGTTATCCATCCAGACGGAAGCGCGCGCCGAAAGCGACGGCGGGATCGGGGCGCTTGTGACGTGTACGAATCTCAACTCGAAACAGCCGTTTCAGGGCGTCGTTCGCGAGGATGGCGTAGTGGTGATCCGATGAATGCACGTATGGCGAATAGAAGGGCCGCGTGCAGGGCTTCTGCGGCGGGTTGGATGGTATTGGCGTTGCTGCTGTCGTCGTTGGCTGGGGCAGACTCGCTTTTCCAGGCATCGAGTGTCAAGAAGAGCACGCTGATCGCGAAGCAGAACCGTTTCGAGATCGGCGAGGTGATCACCGTGCTCATCCAGGAAAAGATCAACGCGTCGACGATCTCGAATACGAATACCAAGAAGGAATCCAAGGTGCAGGCGCAGGCGCCGATGGACGCGTCAAACACTCTTCTGACCGATCACAGCGCGACAGGCCTCGGGATCATATCGCAACAAGCGTTGCCGAATTGGGATATCCAGGCACAGAACGAGACGAAGGCCCGCGGCCAGACGGACCGCGTCGCCCAGTTGACATCGAGTATCAGTTGCCTCGTCACACAGGTCGACGATTCGGGCAATCTGCATATCGAGGGCGAGAAGACTATGTCGATGAACCGCGAGGACTCGACTATCCACCTCACCGGTATCGTGCGCGCGCGCGACGTGACGCCGGCGAACACGGTCTTGTCGATGCAAGTGGCCAACTCGCAGATCGTTTTGAAAGGCAAGGGGCCGTTGTGGAATAGCCAGCGGCGTGGTTTGATCACACGTCTTCTGGACTGGGTTTCACCCTTCTGAGGAGTGGCATGGCGCATGGTTGATATGCGAAACATTGGATTGCGAATCACGGTGGCCGTAGCGCTTTGCGCGCTGGCGGCGGCCACGGCCCACGCGACTCGCATTAAAGACCTGTGCGAGATCCAGGGCGCGCGCGGCAACATGCTCATCGGTACCGGCATCATTGTCGGCCTTGCAGGTACGGGCGACAAGAGCGCGGCGGCGGTTACGGCGCAACAGCGCATGATGGAGCGTCTCGGCATTGCCGTCGACAACCTCAAGGAACTCAAGTCCGACAATGCGGCGATCGTGATCGTCACGACCGAACTGCCGGCCTTCGCGAAAGAAGGCACGCGTATCGACGTAACGGTCGAGTCGCTCTACGACTCGAAGAGCCTCGAAGGCGGCACGCTTCTCGAAACGTACCTGCGCGGTCCGGGTGATAGCGAGACGGTCTACGCGGTCGCGCAAGGCCCCGTCTCGATCGGCGGGTTCAACGCGAGCGGTGGCGGTGGCGGAAGCGTGCGCAAGAACCACACCACGGCGGGGCGTGTGCCGATGGGCGCGTACATCGAACGCGAAGCGCCATCGAATATCACGGATGGCGAGCGGCTCATGCTGCTGTTGAAACGCCCGGATTTCATCACGGCGGACAACATTCAGAAAATGCTCAACGAACGAGTGAACACGGACTGCGCGGAGGCGCTGGGCGCGGGCGCGGTCAACGTCTTGATCCCCGAAGACGAGCGCAAGGATCTAGTCCGCTTCATCGCGCGCGTTCAGGACTTCGAGGTGGAGAGCGACATTGGATCGCGGGTGGTCATCAACGAACGGACGGGGACAATCGTCGTCGGTTCGCGCGTGATGATCAGGCCGTGCCAGGTGGCGCACGGCAATTTGAGCATCAAGATTTCCATGACGCCGGTCATCTCGCAGCCGCTCCCGGAAACGCGGGGCCAAACGGTCGCGGCGGTGGCGCAGAAGACGGAGGTTTCGGAAGATAAAGGTTTCCTGTTACCGGTCGCGGGCACGTCTGCGGGCGAAGTGGCTGAGGCGTTGAACAAGCTGAAGACGACGCCGCGCGATCTGATATCGATATTCCAGGCGCTACGGCAGGCGGGTGCGCTCGAAGCGGACTTGGAGATCATGTGATGCTCTACGTCAATCCGCTCGAAGCGCGCGCCACGAGCCAGGCCTTTGTCGGCGGGAACAAAGAGGCACGCGAAAAGGTGGCGCTGCAAGAGTTGGAGCACCTGTTCCTGTTTACGATGCTTCAGGAAATGCGTAAGACCACGCAACTGACGAAGTCTGGCGATAACAGTTCGGAACAGCAGACGTATAACGAAATGCTCGACGACGCCCTGAGCGGGGAAATGTCCCGTAGCGGACAAGTCGGGTTGGCGAAGACAATCGAGACGCAATTGCGCGCGGCGGAAAAGGGTATTCCCGCGAGACGGCCCGACCAGGTAAAGGCGGCGGCGCAATATGCCGATAATCAAAAGGAATTCAGAATTCAGGCGACAGGAGTCGGAATATAGTGTAGGAAGCGCGGCTGTAGGCTGTAGGAAATGTTGCCGACCGCCTCGATCCTACAGATCCTCATTCTGAATTCCGAGAAAGGAGTGGACGTGGATCCAATATCGTTGATAGGCAGCGTGAATTCGGTGCTGCAATTAGGACGGACGGCGAAGAACGCAATATCGTCGGTAGGCGGGGCAGGCTCGTCGAATCGGTTCGAGGAGCAGTTGACTCGCGCCATATCGGACCTCCTGAAGAGCAAAGATGCGGATCACGACGGCGTATTGAGTCTCGCCGAGTTGGGCGGCGATCCGAAAGTCTTCGCCAAGTTCGACACGGATGGTAACGGAAAGCTGACCGCGAACGAGTTGCGCGCGTGGTACGCGTCGCAAGGGACGGGGTCGAGCGCAGGCTCGGCGTTTTCCACACGCGCATAACGAGGCCACAGGCTTCAGGCTTCAGGCTTCAGGAAGATCATCGCGACCTGAAGCCTGAAG
>CAIYET010000469.1 GCA_903925285.1 Candidatus Hydrogenedentota bacterium
GAGTACTACGTCAGCGACTTGGGCGGCACCAGTCCCTCGGGCAACGAGGCAATCGGACGCGCCAATGCCGGGTTAACCGTGCGCGTGTATGGCCAACACGCCCTCGGCCTTCAATTCACGTCGACGACGCGGGACGCCCACGAGGTCGGTTCGGAGGATAGACACCAGACAGAGCAGAGTGCCAGCGTCGTCTACACCCTCCTCGGCGACAACAACTTCGGCGCGGTCGACTGGTAGACCTGTCACGAGGGCTGTGACCCCATCCATGGATTCGGGCAGCAGGAAATCCCATGGAATAGCGAAATCAATGTCCTTCCGTATCATTGTGGCCGTCATGCTAATCCTGATGACGACGGGGCCCTTCAAGGCCTATGCCGGCGGCGTCGTCGAACTTGCCGGCGATATTCTGGCGTTCGTCATGCCGGCCACCGCGGCAGGCATGACGATCGGGTACGGCGACGGGCAGGGCGCCGTTGACTTCGGGGAATCGGCCGCACTCACTCTGGCGGTTACCTACGGTCTCAAGTACACCATACCCGCCGAGCGGCCCGATGGTGGCAGCCAATCCTTTCCCTCCGGGCATACCTCGATCTCATTCTGCTCGGCGGAGTTCATTCGAAGGCGTTATGGATTGCAGTATGGTCTGCCTTCCTATGCGGTGGCGTCATTTGTGGCGTACAGCCGGATCGAAGCCAGGAGGCACTACCCGCGTGACGTCGCGGCAGGAGCCGCCATCGGCATCATCAGTAGTTACGTTCTGACCACACCCTACAAGCGGTGGTCCATTGAACCGCAGGTTGATGTCAACTACTACGGCGTTCGGCTGGTGAAATGCTGGTAGCGTCCGGCAAGTTGGACCTATTGCGTGCTGCAACCTGTCTCCATGCTTCTTTTCAAGCACCCCCCCTCCCCGCGTGCAATGGGTCGGCGGCGCCTTAGTGGCGTGCGGGCGTGTGTTGCTTCCGCTCAAGTGATCCCTGGTTGGCTCCGAGCAGGGTCTCGAGGATCGCATAGGCCGCCCGCGGTCGCGCCAGTTGCTTCATCCGATCCCGCATCCCGGCAAGGCGCTGCGGTTCTCGCAACAGCAGGTCCACCTTATGCGGAAGCGTGACGACATCCGTCGGGCTCACGGCCACGCCCTGCTCGAGAATACTTGCTGCATTGATCTCCTCCTGTCCGGGGATCGGGTTCAAGAGGATCATGGGCAGGGCGCTCGCCATCGCTTCCGACAGCGTAAGCCCGCCGGGCTTGCCGATAAACAGGTCGGAGATCGCCATCCACTCATGAATGTCGGTGGTGTAAGGCAGCGCCCTGAACTTCAAATGTGCCGGCGCTGCTTCCGTCGCGTGCGCGACTTCGGTCAAGAGATCCTTGCTCTTCCCGCAGAAGGCCACGATCTGGGCGGGCACTTCCATGTGCATGAGGGCACGAATGGCTACGATGCTCGACTCCATGCCGAAAGTTCCCGCGGATATGAGAACGACCGGCCTGGAGGGGTCGACATCGTATTTTCTTCGAAGCGCATCCCGATCCATGGGCTGTGAAAACACCTGATGAATAGGAATACCCGTAACAGTGATGCGATCGTCCGGAAACCCGATTTGGCGCAGGTAATAGGACGATTCATCCGAGGCAACAAAATAGCGTTCAAACTGATGGCATAACCACAGGGCATGGACGTGCAGCTCGGTCACGACAACGGCATGCCTCGTGGATAACTGTTCTTTTTGCAGCATGTAGGAGACGATATCGGAGGCCAGGAAGTGCGTGCAGATTGTGATATCTGGCGCCTCGGCTTTCAGACACTCCATAA
>CAIYET010000470.1 GCA_903925285.1 Candidatus Hydrogenedentota bacterium
AGTCACGAGGAGGGCGGGACAAATGAGATTGCAACCACCTTTTTGAACGAGGTCTTGGCCTATTGCTCTCGTGAACTCGGAAAGCATACCGAAAGGCAAGAGGAGATAATCGCTTGGGATTTGCACGATGGTTCCATAATGGTGCAATTCGCCCCTATTCTGGACTCGCTGACAATCAACCTGTTTTCGACATCGAAGGTCATGCGAGGGTTCAAGCGTCTGTGACAAGACAGAATGGGAACCAATGCGACCAAGGCGCTGCACCAGCCGCCGCTGGCGCGCCGTCTGGTGAGAGCTGACACAGAAAATGGAGGACGAAACAATGTGGCCATTTCGGAAGAAGGTTGACCTATCGGGACAAGGCTTTGGGACAGACACGACCGGCAACCCCGTATTCGATTTCACGGCAGACGAACTCCGGGCTATCAACAATTATCTGAAAATGTTGGAGGGAAAGGCAATTCTGAAGGGATGGGAAGATCGGGTCAAGAATCTGACAATCGCGCGAGCCTTATCAGAATATGCACAGGAACAGGCGTTCGATGCAGAACAAGAATCCGACTCACGGAAGAAACAAGGGTTCGTGAATAACGCATTGTCGTCGGCATTTAAAGCCTGCAACGTGTACCCCCATCCTATTCTTGACTACGAATTGGCGTGCTTCTCCTTGATGGCGGGCAAGAAGGATGTCGCCATTCCCCTTTTTCGTAAGTTTCTTTCTGAACACAAACCCTCTCAGCCAAATACGCTCGACAGCATGTTGCTACAGGGACGAGATATTGAAAAGGCACTGCAACATGCAAAAGGCCTGATTGGAGGACTGTGATGAAGGAGTCAGAAAACATCCACGTTGACAACAATCTCTTTATGGTCTCCACAATGACCAAGTGGCTTTTCATATCGAAGCCGCACTCCGTCGTCATTCCCCACATCCTCAACGGCAGACCTACGGCCAGCCGCGGATTCCTGGTCGAGTACGCGACTTCTGATCCAAGCATCTTGCACCGCTGGCAAGAAATGTTGTGCCAAAAGGTGCGAGAGGGGCTTTTCGATCTCATGTTGGAACAGGCACATCAGGGCTTATTTCCATTTGCGGAAGAAGAAAGTGACCTCATGCTCCATGTCAAAGGCTTTCGTTGTCCATAACTGACGGCAAGAGAATCCACAAATCAGATTGGTACTGCGGACAACGGCGTGGTGCCTACTCGGTGCCCGCGACGGGAACCGAGCGGCACACGCCGGCCGTCGCGCGGGAAAGTGATTGTCTCCGGCTCCGCTTCTGAATTCTGACTCCTGAATTCTGACTTCTCTCTTCTAAAACAGAAAGACTCCCGAATGAGCGTAATCAGCATGACCGGCTTTGGCCGGGGTGAGGCGCAGGGGCAGGGGATGAAGGTGGTGGCGGAACTGGGGTCCGTCAACCGCAAGCAGTTCGACTGCCACGTGAATCTGCCGCGCGAACTGGTGGCGTGCGAGGCGCGGATACAAGCCCTGCTCCATGCCGCCATCCGGCGCGGGCACATCAAGGGGTCGGTCGAAGTCTCGCGCGTGAAGTCCGACGGCGGCGGCGTGCAGATCGACATGGAGTTGGCCCGTTCGCGCCTGGCCGCCCTTCGCCAGGCGGCGCGCACGCTCCAACTGCCGGACGATCTGACCGCCAGCCGCATGCTCGACTGGCCGGGTGTTATCCGCACCGAAGCGCCGATACCGGACCCTGAGACCATCTGGCCGCTGGTGGAGCGCGCCATCA
>CAIYET010000471.1 GCA_903925285.1 Candidatus Hydrogenedentota bacterium
TCAAAATAGTCCCCTCCGTTCCCTAAATAATAACCCATAGTGATGGTGATTAATTGATAGAAAATGGGTTTTCTTTCCTTGGTTTCTGAGTATCGTTCCGGAATCTATCAATAAATGAGCATCCTCCTTGAGAAGTCACGCGGATTACGTCCGCCGCGGTGAACTTCAGAATTGATCCGGGAGGACGTCTCAAATGGTCAACATTCCTGGCTTGGTCGGTTACAACCAGCCCGATGTCTTTTCGCGTTTCCGCACTCTGCGGCGCGCTGTCTCCATCCCTGGAGGCCTGCGTGTTCTCTCCATCATTGGGGAAGGTGAGCGCGAGGAAGTGATCGTCGATTCCGCCAAGGGCGGGGGCGCGGACGGGTTCAACCCGGATTTCGCCACCGTATCTGACGGATACGGACGCTTTTTCAAGACAGCGGTTTACCCGCTGGTCCCGAACCGGACCACCCTGTACCTCAACAGTGGACGACTTCGTCTGCTTGAGGACACTATCGACCTCAACGGTTTTCCCGCTGAGTACGATGCCAGGATTGATCCGACCACTGGCAAAATCGAGTTGCAGAGTGCCGCACTTGTGGATCAGGGCGGCAAGTTCTATAAGACCGGTACCTCCAATGTCGGCGACGGATATCTGAACAACCTGGCGCTCCTGGATAGCAATGCTCCGGCAGAAACGTGGACTATCCGCTGCTCCAGCGTGCTGAGGGATGGCTACGGCGCACCGCGCCGTAAGCAGGCGAGTTTCATTGCCTCTGGTAGTGTGAGCGGCCAACTTCTCGACAGTTATGGCCAGCCGTACATCTGGAAAAGCGATGGTGTCACCGTCAGCAACAGCGTGCTCAGGTTTGCAATCTGGAACCTGACTGGTAACATTTTCGATGTGGGCGATCGCTTCACGGTCCAGGTCTCCAGCAAGGTCCTACAGGAACGCGACAGCCTTCAGGCGAACTATATCTGTGAACTTGACATCAACGACCCGGAGACCTTCACTGATCCAGCCAAGTTGTATGACAAGCATGGTCAGCCCTCCTCGGGCAACACGTTGTCTCTTGGCGCCCAGATGGCGTTCGAGAACGGCGCGACCAGTGTACTGGCTATTCAGGCCAAGCCGCCTCTGCCACGGCGGACTGCTGAGACTGTGCTGGCTGCGGAAGACGCCACAACCGGTCTCGGTGGCGCGACCGGCAACAACAACCCCGACGACCTGATTTTCTACATCACGCCGCCAGGTAAACCGGACGCTGAATCACAAGTTCATTTCTTCGTCCTCGGAACCGACGGGACGCAGAATCAGATCTTCCCGAACAAGGTCGAGTTCTACGATCCGACTATCACAGCGGCCCTCTCTGTCTATGAGGATACTGGAGTGGCCACTGCCCTCCTGAACTCTTTCATGGATCCGGCGGTCACTGGCCTTCCATTCTCCTACACGATTGTCAGCGATGACAAGATCGAGCAGGACGGTACGGATGGCACGATCTCCATCTACGGACTTAGCACGGGCACGTTCTACAGCCCGTCTATCCAGTTCGTAGCTGATGACGTCGGAAAGTACCTCGATTTCATTAACGTAACCGCACTCAATGAGGGGCGGTTCGAGATCACGGCAGTGATCGACCAGAACACCGTCAGGATCGTAAAGGGCTCTGGAAACTTCGCCGCCGAGAGCAGCGTCAGGTGGCAGTTGCTAGCCAGCAGCGGCACTTCGCAGCGCGTGCTTTTCACCAAGGATCTTGCCTTGGCGACGGGGCAGGGGCTGCGCGCCAGTTACATCGACACGAGTGACGCCACTTTCTACGATGCCAACTGGAGCGAGACGTTGGCCGAACTGGAGAAGCAGGACGTTCAGATCCTCGTTCCGCTCCCCACGCAGACCTTCTCCGCCATTCAGCAGGCGTTCCGCGTCCACGTGGAACAGATGTCCACGACCTACTACAAACGCGAGCGCGTGCTGTTCACTGGCTCTATGAGTGGTCTGACAGTGGACAACGTCACGGGTGTTTCGGATGCGGCCGTCGAGGACATCGGCATTCTGGAGGGCATTCAGGGTGATGACCCTGAAGAGGTGCTCGCTGGCAACATCGAGGATCTTGCCAACTATGACGTGGCCACGAATTTTGGCGACACATTCCGCGTAGTGTATTTCTACCCGGATGAGATTGTCAAGGTTCTGAACGGCAGCAATGAAACCCTGCCGGGGTACTACATTGCCGCAGCGGCCGGAGGCCGGGTGTCCGGTACGGCCAATATCGCAGAGCCTTTGACCTTCAAGACGCTGGTTGGTTTCACGATCCTGAATGATAGAATCTTTACCCAGGACCAGCTCAACCGGCTCGGCGACCACGGCATCACGGTGCTACAGCCCGTGACCGGTGGAGCAAGAGTGCTTCACGGCAAGACCACAACCCAGAGTGGGGCGCCCGAGGAAGAGGAAATCTCGATCGTCTTCATTCGCGACCAGGTCGCGAGAGTGATGCGTCAAGGTTTCAGGGCGTTCATTGGACAGCCCGAGGACCCGACCCTTGTTCCGTCTTTGACGGCGACGGCAATCGGTTTCCTGAATGCGTTCATCTCTCAGAACCTCATCACCA
>CAIYET010000472.1 GCA_903925285.1 Candidatus Hydrogenedentota bacterium
AAATTCCAAGATAGCCTTTTACGGCTCATCCGGATTTAGCGTACTTCATCTTCACTTTCACGGAAAATTATCGTTTTGATTCGGTTTCCCCGAAGGGGAGGAACATGAATAGCCGTGGGTGCAACCCACGGATACAAAACCGACATCCATCGACCCTGGAAGGGTCGTAGGGTGTCCATATCATCGTTAATAAAGGTCGACATCGTACTTCTTGTGCGACCCTTACAGGGTCAGTGGTTAAGTATTTGTGCCCGTGGGTTGCACCCACGGCTATTCATGTTCCTCCCCTTCGGGGAAATTCAGTTGAGGCGACAACTTTCCAAAAGAGTGGAACTTCTTATAAAGTACGCTAAATCTGGAAGAGTCAAAATTCCGACTCCTGAATTCTGACTGCCTTTTCCAGAGTCATCCCTCCGCCATGCGGCGCTTCCATTCTTCTTCGAGATTCGGACGTTTTTTCCATCGACGGTGCAGCCACAGCCACTGCTCGGGCGCGCGGCGCACGATGGCTTCGAGCGCGTCTTGGCAACGTTGGGTGTTCTCGAGCAGGTCGTCGCGCAGACGTCCCGAGTGGACCATCGGAATCGGCGGCGAGAACTCGACGGTGTAGCCGCCGTCGGGGTCGCGCGCGATGGACACGGCAACGACCGGCACGTGCGCGCGCGTCGCCGCCAGCGCGGGACCGATCGTGGCCCAACAGGGCTGGCCGAAAAACGTGACCGGCACGGCATTCTCGCGCGGATTTTGGTCGGCGAGGATACCTACAATCCAGCCGTCTGCGAGGCGTTCGATGATTTCGCGGGCCGCCTTGTCTTTGGGGATGGTAACGACGCCCGCCGAGCGCCGCGTCGCGTCGATGTACGCGTCGAGATAGGGGTGGTCGAACTCGCGCACGATCTCGCATGCCTTGTAGCCGCGCCGCGCCATGGTCGTTGCGCTCCACTCCCAGTTGCCGTGATGTGCGCCGATCACGACACAGCCGGTGTCGCGCGGGAGATACTCGGGGTTCTTGACGCGAATGTTTCGGTCGAGGAACGCGCCTTCGAGTTTCGGAATGTGGAAGAGTTCGAACGCGACGATCAACATATTCTCGATCGACCCGTACAGAATGCGCTGTTTCTCGACAGCGGTCAGCGTGTCGCCGTACGCCAAGTCGAGATTCGCGACGCCGGCGTTTCGCACGCGCGGGACGAGACGGTAGACAATGGGCGTCAGCGCACGCGCCAGCCGACGGCTGAAGCCGACGGGCAGATGGGACAGCACGCGTGCGAACCCGACGGATAGGTGCGCGATGGCGGCTCGCAAGAGCCGGTCGAGGCTGTGCGCCATCGATCAGGCCTCACACGTGACGATTTGGCCCATCGTGGCGGAGAAGGCCCGCGACTCGTTTCCGCTCTGTTGACACATCCAGTCGATGGCTTCCGGGTCGCCGTGGACATAGATGACGTTCTTCGGATGGATCCGCTCGACCAGGCCGCGCAACGCCTGCCTCGGCGCGTGCGCGCTGAAATGGAACCAGTCGATGTCTTCGAGGACGACCTTGACCTTCGGGCGGCCCAGTCCGAACGCAAACGCCGCACCCGGTTCTTCGTGCAACAGCTTGTAGCCCAACGTATCCGGATCGAGATAGCCGACGAAGAAAATGCCATGCAGGTGGCTGCGCACCATTTCTTCGGCGAGCAGGGCCGACGGCGTATTCTCGACCATCATGCCCGAGGTCGCCACGATGATCGAGGGCCGACTCAGGATGTTCTGCACCACGCCGCGATCCCACGTGTCGCCCACGCGTCCGAACTGGTTGAGCGGACGCAAGTTCGCATTCTGGTTCAGATAATCAGGGTATCGGTCGTAGACATCGTAGAGCGCGCGGCCAAGGCCGGAGGCCAGCACCGGCACTTTGGGGATATCGCCGGTCGCCTGGAGCCGGGCGATGATATTGAGCATCTCTTGCGTGCGGCCCAGGGCGAAGCACGGCACCAACACGCATCCACCGCGCGCGATCACGTGGCGGATCGAGCCTGCGAAGCGTTCGGTCTGCTCTTCGACGGAAGTTTTGTCGGCCAGATGGTTGGCCCCGTACGTGGACTCGATGATCAGCGTGTCGATGTTCAAATCATTGTCCAGCGGCGCCATCCCCGCCATCAGTTCCTGGTCCGAAGTGCAGATGTCGCCGGTATACAGCACGTTGTGTTCCGGCGTGCGAATCAGGACGCTCGCGCTTCCGAGGACATGTCCCGCATGCAGCAATTCGACGGTGACGCCGCCGTGGTCGTCCAATGCGAACTCATCGCCGAGCGACACGCCGCACGTTCGTTTAATCGCATAATTGACGTCTTCGTGTTGATACAGTGGGTATTCCGCAATACCCCGTTCCTTGGCCAATATGCCCATGACGGAGACGCTGTTGTGCAGCATACGATCCATGACGCTGACTGTGGCCTGTGTTGCGAAAACAGGGACGCCCGGGAAGTGTTTGAGAAGTTTCGGAACGGCGCCGCAGTGGTCCACATGGCCATGCGAGATGATCGCCGCGTCGGGCGCACGGGTCAATACGGAGAAGTCCGGCAACGATCCCACGCCTTCCTTCTTCGGGTGTACGCCGCAATCGAGAAGGATGTGAAATCCGTCCAATTGGACTAAGTACGAGTTTGCGCCGATCTCGCGTCCGCCGCCGCACGGCATGAATGTAAGTGTTCGATAACTCTTCACTGTTTCATTATACGGGGTAGACGTTGGGTTGTCAAAACGACGCCCCCGGCTTCCGGGAGGCGCTTGCGTGATTGGGGTGAGTATCGTACGATGGCATAGGGAACTTTTCTGCGAAACATGTGTTGAAATTGGATAGAGTAAAATGAACGACGATTCGGATTGGTCGACAGTGGCACGTGCACAGGCGGGCGACGAAGACGCCTTTGCGGATTTGGTGCGCCGGTACCAGAACCGGATCGTACAGTTCTGCTACCGGATGACCGGCTCGGCGCAGGACGCCGAGGATCTTGCGCAGGAGTGTTTCGTGCGCTTGTACCGGCACCTGCACCGCATCGCGCCGCAAGCGAAGTTTTCGACGCTGCTTTTCGGCATCGCGCGGAACTTGGCGTTGAACGCCTTGCGGGATGCGCGTCGGCGCCGTCAAGTCATCGAACCGGCGCTCGATAACGAGCGCGAGGTGAGGTGTCCCGGACGGCGTCCGGACGAAATGGCGCAGTTGAACGAACTTGACGCGACGATTCGACGCGGTCTCGAGGCGTTGTCGCCGGCGCATCGCGAAATCCTGGTGCTTCGCGAGTTCAATGGACTGGACTACGACGCCATCGCGCAAGTCATCCGGTGCCGGAAGGGCACTGTACGGAGTCGGCTCGCGCGTGCCCGCGAACAGTTGCGGGTATGCCTCGAGCAAGCCCGAGGAGGCGAAATATGAAACGGCACCCGTCATGGGAAGCGTGGTCGGCGTGGGTGGACGGCGAGTCTGCGGATGTCGAGGCCATGCGTCGGCATCTGGAACAGTGTGCGGCGTGTGCGGCCCAGGTCGAGGCGATCGAGACACTTTCGTCCGAGGTACACCGGTTGCCGACGTTCGAGGTGCATCCGGCATTCGTGACGCGCGTGATGGCGCAGATCGCGGAAACGACGCCCGAACGGCGGCGGCCATGGTGGCGTATTGCGACCGTAGCGGCGGCCGTTCTGATACTGGCCGTAGGCACGGGGTTGTGGCGGACGATTCCCGCCGGTTCGCATACGCCGGACCGCGGTGTTTCGCCCATGGTCGAGCGCTTGGCGGAAGCCATGCTGGGCTACGACGAAGCCGCGCACGACGGCGAGGTTTGGGAACTGGGCATGGTCGAAAGCGTGACACCGGACGAATTGGTGGCGGGTGTCGCGCAAACGGAGGCCTTTGCCGCGCTTGCGAAAGCATGCGACGACGAGACGGACCTCGAAAGTCTCGTTGCTTCGCTGGATGATGGGGAGATAGCGGCGTTTCACGGCCTTGTCCGCGAATACGCCAGGGAGAACGAAACGCTATGAAACGAAGTGTGTTCACGGTATACATATCAGTAGCAGTCGTGGTAGGACTGTGTGTTGCAACGTGGGCGCAACCGCCCGGACCCGAAAATCCGCCTGACGTTGCACCCGGCGCCGACGCGGGCAATATCAAGCAGTTGGTGATGGACGTTCTGACGGTGCGTCTGGCGCGCGAACTGGCGCTGAACGACGAACAGACGATCCTTATGGCAAAACGCTTTACCGACTACCGCGCGCAACTCGAGGCATTCAAGAAGGAACGCCAGGAGTTGACGAAAACGTTGCGAAGCAGTGTTTCGGCGAAGGAACCGGATGCGCAAATCGAAACCAAACTCGAGGCGCTCACCGCGCAGGACGCCAAGATCGCCGAATACAAAAAAAGTCTGTACGACAGCGCATCGGCGGGACTTTCCACGGCGCAGCGCGCGAAATTGTACGTGTTCTTGAGCGATTTCGAAAACGACATGCGCAAGCTGATTCAGAAGGCGCGCGAAAAAAGCGGACAACGCCCGAATCGGCTGGGCGGGCCGCCTGCTCCGGAGGATCCACCTGTTTCCGGCCAGTCCCCGCGCGTCATGCGAAACCGGATCGAATCGCCTAGCACGCCACAGGCGATACAGAACAAATAGACGATTCGCGGCAGAATACGGACGAAGTTACGTCGCATGGCGGAAGGGAAGTCTGCTGTGACGGATCGCCGTTGCTATGGTATCATTTCAGACAGCACGCCTATGTGCGAATCGGAGAAAAGTACATAACATGCCTCATCATCAACAGCATCGCGGAAAACATCCCGAAGACAACAAGCTGTTTGCGAACGAATACGTGCCCGTACTGTGCAACGCGGTTGCAGACCTCTCGTTTCTCTTGGGCAAGGGTTACGCGCCCGACCCTGCGTTGACATTTGTCGGCGACCATTACCAATTGGACCTGCGTCAACGGCGGGCCATCGCGCGGGCGGCGTGTTCCGACGCGGCAATCGAGCGCCGAAAGAAACACCGCGCCGCCATCGAGGACCTCCAAGGCGCCAACGTGGTCATCGACGGTTACAACTTCCTTATTACCATCGAGAGCCTACTGGGCGGCGGCATTCTGATTCGCGGACGCGACGGGTGCATACGCGATCTGGCCGGCATCCATGGAACGTACCGCTACGTCGAAGAGACATTGCCGGCCATCGATCTCGCGGGCGGCGTGTTGCGCATGCTCGGAGTGGCGCACGCCGAGTGGCTCCTGGATGCGCCCGTGTCCAACAGCGGACGCCTCAAAGCCCTGTTGGCGGATCAGGCCGTCGAGCACGAATGGGACTGGGATGTCCGCCTGTCAAAGAATGTGGATACCGTCCTCGCGCAAAGCAAGGAAATCGTCGTGACTGCAGATAGCTGGATTTTGGATCGCGCCGAGCGCTGGGTCAGTCTGGCCGATCATCTCATCGAGAAGCTCAAGCAGCCCGTCCGCATTATCGACCTCGCGTAAGCGATTGCAACTTCCGCGCTTTCGATGGTATTAACTCTCCAGCCGCGTTTAAGTCGTGTTTTTGCGACACGAGCGAGTCGCGTGCTAATCTGGGTTCATGTTTTCCAAACAAACATTCAGTCCGCAACAGTCCGCCGAAGATCCCGTGCCGCTCCGACGGGGTTGCGGCTGGATCTTCGTTGCGTTTTTCCTCGTTGTGGGCGCGTGCTGGGGCGCGGGGATGGCCGGGTTCATCTGGCTCCTGCAAGACAGCAAGAAGACCATCGCGACACTCGAGACCTATATTCCCGAAGCCAACAGCCGCGTATACGATGCCAACGGTGAAGTGTTGGGCGAACTCACGTCGGGCAAGGAGCACCGTCAACTCGTCAGCTTGAACCAGGTGCCCTTATATATGCAGAAGGCGGTCGTCGCAACCGAGGACAAGACGTTCTATGTCCATCATGGGGTGGACTGGCTCGCGTTCGCCAATGTTGCACTCTACAAGTTGACGACCGGACGCATGCGCGGGGCCAGTACGATTACCATGCAGGTGGCGCGTTTGGTGGATCCGCTCGGCGTGGGCCGCGAGCGCACGACCGGACGCAAACTCCGCGAGATCCTTACGGCGCTTCGCATCGAACGGCAGTTCACCAAGGATGAGATTCTCGAACTGTTTCTCAACCTGACGTTTTTCGGTGGACGCGCCAGCGGTGTGCAGGCCGCCTCGCAACAGTATTTTGCGAAGGACTGCTGGGATCTGACGCTCGGCGAGTGCGCGATGCTCGCGAGCCTGCCGCGTTTGCCCAATACCATCAATCCTTTCAAGAACATAGACAGCGCGCGCCAGCATCGCGATATCGTCCTTGACCAGATGCTCGATAACCAGTTCATCGCGCAAGACGAGCACGACAAGGCTGTAAAGGAAGATCTCGATGCGCAAGTCATCACGCCCGACGAGCGCAAGCTGTTGGCCGTGGAAGGCAACGGCGTCTGGTCCGCCAACAAGTTCAAAGCCCCGTATTTCGTCGAGGAAGTCCGCCAGAGACTGCTGACTGACGAAGGCAAGAGCGACGTGTTCGGCGAGGGACTCGAAATCCACACGACGCTCGATATGCGCCTCCAGCGCGCCGCCGAAGAGACCTTGTTGAAGGCGCTCGATGCGTTCGACGAGACGAAACGCGCGGCGCTCAAAAAGGCCGGCAAGGAAAGCGACTTTGTGCCCGTGTCGGGCGCGCTCGTCTGCCTCGACAACCGGCCAGGTTGCCAGGGCTTTGTCCGCGCGATGGTCGGCGGGCGCGACTTCGATAAGGAAAAGTACAATACCGCCACGCAGGCCAAGCGCCAGCCCGGTTCGAGCATCAAGCCGTTCGTGTGGACGGTGGCGATCATGAACGGCATGACACCTTCGACCATCCAAGTGGACGAGCCGTTCGTGCGTACGGACCCATGGGGCAATACCTGGGCCCCGAAAAATTTCGACGGCGGACATCAAGGCCCCGTGACGCTCCGGTGTGCGCTGCAGAAGTCGATCAACGTAATCTCTGCGAAATTGGTCGAGCAGTTCACAATGCCGGCGGTACGTTCGGTGCTGCAACGGGCCGGCATCCGCACGCCGATCGAGAACGCGGTCGGACTGACCATTGCGCTGGGTTCGACGGAAGTGACGGTGCTCGATCATTGCGTGGCGTACTCGACGCTCGCCAACGGGGGCGTGCGGCACGATCCGATTCTTATGACCGAGGTCAAGAATCGCGACGGCCTCACGCTGTTCGACGGACAGATCCGTGCGACGAAAGAGCAGGCCATCGACCCGAACGTCGCCTACGTGATGGTCCACATGATGAAAGGGGTCTGTATGTTCGGCACCGCCGCCAACACCCAGGCCAAGTGGGAAAAGGCCGAGCCGGGGCGCCCGCGCGCGGGCAAGACCGGCACCAGCAACCGAAGTCGCAACGCATGGTTCTGCGGATTTACCGCAGACTATACCTGCGTGGTATGGATTGGCTACCGCGACAACCGTTCGTTGGGCGAAGGCGCGGATTACACCGGCGGACGCCTGGCCAACCCGGTGTGGACGGATTTCATGATCGTGGCCGAGGAAGGACTGCCCGTTCGAGATTTTGAGAAACCTGGCGGCGTTATGTTCTATAATGTGGACCGGAACACGGGACTGGCCGGCGGCGGTTTTCAGGAAGCGTTCGTAAAGGGAACCCAACCGCCGACGGAAATGACCATCCCCGAAGAACGGGTAGGCGTGGGACAAACGGATACGCGACTCCTTGAACTGTTTTGATTGCGATATGGCGTACGGGCGTGGCGCGATTGCGCTGCCGCGCGAGATCGAGACGGCCGACGATCTGCTGGCCGAGATGGATCATTGCGGCATCGACGACGCGCTCGTGTGGCATCGCGACTCTCTCGAACGCGGTTTCGATGTTGGCAATCGACGCCTCGATGAAATCGACGCCTACCAACGCCTGCACCAGACGATGACCTTTGTGCCGACGTGCTGCGATGAAATGCCCAGCGCCGAAGATTTCGTGAAGCAGGCGCGCGCCCACGGCGTACGCGTATTTCGCGCCTTTCCCGCGACGCACCAATTCCTGCTCGATCCCGTTGCGTGCGGCGACCTGCTCGAGCTGTTCTCGGCCTGCGGAACGCCGCTGTTATTGCCGCTGCCCGAAGTGCCGGGCGGCTGGGACGGCGTTTATAGACTTATGCGCCATTTCCCGCGCCTGCCGTTGATCCTGACGGAGACCGGGTGTTGGGGACAGGACCGTTACTTCCGTCCACTGATGAAAACATATGCGCGATTTTTCATCAGCATGAACCGCCTCGAAACCGCCGGCCAACTCAAGAGCATCGTGGACCATGTCGGATTCAAGCATATCGTATTCGGGTCCGGATTGCCGCGCAACTATCCGGGCGGATACATAATGAGCCTGAGCCACGCCGATATTTCCGAAGAAGCCCGTGCGGCAATTGCGCGCGGCAACCTCGAACGATTGCTCAAGGAGGCCGCATGGTAAGGCTTCAGGCTTCAGGCTTCAGGCTTCAGGCCCCGGCAATAATCGGCAATCCGCAATCCGCAATCCGCAATCGGGGGGCCGCCTGGTGAGCCTCGGCGATCTCATTGCGAACGGCGAACCGGTCCGCTTCATCGACATGCACGGGCACCTCGGCCCTTTCAACGGCATCTACATGCCCGACGCGCCGCTCGAACGCATGATCGCGGGCATGGACCGCATGGGCATGGAATGTCTCGTGTTGTCCCCGCACAGCGCGCTGGCCGGCGATACCCGCGAAGGCAACCGCGAAATGCTCGAGGCCGTCCAACGCTTTCCCGGACGCATATACGGCTACTGCACGATCAACCCAAACTTCCCCGACGACGTCGCACCCGAAATGGACAAATATCTTGGCCAGACCGGAGTAGTAGGCATCAAAATCCATCCAAGTATGCATGCCGTTTCCGCGACGGATGCGCGATACAAACCCGTGTGGGAGCGCGCGCAGGCAGACCGCCTGCTGGTCCTGTCGCATACATGGGGCCTCGAAGGCGGCTGCGGCGCGAACGACATGCGCAAGATTGCCGAACAATATCCCGAAGTCCGCCTACTCCTCGGTCACTCGTGCTACGGCGCATGGCGCGAAGCCCTCGCCCTCGCCGCCGAATTCCCGAACGTTTACCTCGAACTCACCGCCGCGTACCACGTCTACGGCCTGATCGAGTGGATGTGCCGCGACGCCGGCTCGAACAAAGTCATCCTCGGCAGCGACTATCCATGGTTCGATCCGATGGTCCCGATCGGCTGCGTCACCTTCGCACACATTTCGACGGACGAGATGAAAGACATCCTCTACGGCAACGCGCGTCGCCTGCTCGACGAGCAACTGTCGTAGATCTTCGCCGAAATTGGTCCCGCGTTCTTTCTCTGTCTAGCAATGATGTACATTTGGGGTCTCCCTTCGGAGTTCGGGTTCCTTGTGATACTGCGCTGTCGGAAAGACACAGTCCGTCCAATGGTCAGAGTGCAATCTCGCGAACCTTATTGTATAATGGAAAGTGAACGGTGATTGTGGCAGGGAGCAGGACGGCGATGACAGCGAAGCTCAGGGTACTTGGCATGGGCATTTACGATCTACCGGAAGCTGCTCGGCTCACTGGTCTTCATCCAAATCGTGTTGCTTCTTGGTTCAAACCGAGGGGAAACATGATCGAGCGCCCGGTCTTCGCCAGCGACTACGCGGGCATGGGGATGCAGAAGGCCATCAGTTTTCTGAACCTCGTTGAGATCCTCGTGGTCGGCCAGTTCCGCAGCAAGGGCGTGTCGCTCCAAGAGATCAGGCGGGCCTATGTGCTTCTCCGTGAGGACCTGAAAACGAACCATCCGTTCTCGCACAAGAATCTCTATGCGCACAGCGGCAAGGTGTTCGCCAGAGTTGCCGAGGAAAACAACAGCACGACGCTCTACGCGGTGGTGCAGCGACAGGAGTTCAGCGAAGAGGTCATGCGGGGGCACCTGCAGCCGATCGACTACAACAGGGCTTCGCTGCAGGCTGAGCGCTGGCACATTGCACAGGGCGTCATCATCGACCCGTGCATCAGCTTCGGCAGTCCTGTCGTTGAAGGTAAGGGAACGACGACGCTGGTTCTGGCCAAGGAGTACTGGGCAAACGACGAGAATGCCGGTTTGGTCGCAAACCTGTACGACGTCCGCCCCGATGATGTTCAGAATGCCGTTGATTTCGAGAGCCGCTTCGGACGCCGGAGAGCGGCATGAGGCGTCGCGTCATCATTGACGAGAACCTGCCGGACAAGATCGTTGACCTTCTCGAAATCTGCTTCGAGGGAATGGACGTCACGCCGCTCAAGAAACATCACGGGCCGGGAACCAAAGACATAGACTGGATGAAAGACTTGGCGGACTGGCGCCCAAAGCCAATTGTCCTGACTTGCGACAGACGAATCCTCAGTCGTGAGTTGGAGCGGAAGGCGCTGCAGGAAAGTGGCCTCACCTTCGTCGTGTTCAAGCCTACGTGGATGGACATTCGTTTTCCCGAGAAGGCATGGCGGTTGGTGAAGCTTTGGCCGGAGATTCAGTCGGATCTGGACGACCGGAATGACAGCCACACAATTCTCGAAGTCGAAATCCTACGCGGTACTATCTCGCACCTCGTGTGACGCTGTTCTTGCCTCACCCGTGCGCTCCATGTTGTCGAGAATTCCAGAACTTCGCACATAGACCGCAGTGTCGTGCGTGGCGGGCATGCCGTCGCGCGTGAACTGTTCCTTGGCCGCTCACACTTCCACGGGTTCGCGCGTTCCTTCTTCCACGAATGGCAATTCCTGTGGTTCGGGGAAGTGTTCGGGCGTCGGTTGGATCTCGCACTTGTCGCCGTCGCAGAAAATGTCTTGGGCTTCCTTCGTGTTCAGCGAACTGAAATCGAGCGGCGTGATCTTGGACAGGGCGAGCAAGTACGACTCGTGTGTGATTTCCTGATACGGCGCCTGCGGGTAGTTGTGATCGGTGAGCGGCAGGAAGCTGATGGATTTCAGGCGCGTCTCGTACAGTTCGAGGATGTTCGGGATGTCGCAGGCCTCTTCGGGTTTGAACGTAACGGTCGCGCTGACTTGGTTGTCGGCCCAGTAATATTGCATCTGCGCGATGTTCTCGACCTGTTCCCAGATGGACACGCCGACTTTCGATCGTTTGAAGTTGCGTTGCTCGACCGGGAAATAAACGACCAGCGTATTGTCGCCGTACACGGATTCCTCGATGCGATATCCGGCGTGGCGGATCGGCTCGACGAGCGGACTCGTCCGATCGAGACGGATCGTGCGCATGTAGTACTGCGAGTGGGCGTAATGGATGCCCGGCGTCACGCCCGGCAGCAGCGACACCGTCCCGCTCGGCTTGATGCTGGTCTTCTTGATGCTCTCGGGGATGCAAAGCCATTGCGAGTAGATTTTGTCGAGCTTGCCGATGTACTCGTAACCCTTATCGCACCACTCGAAATGCGTCCGGCGTCCATGTTTCTCGAAGGACTCGATGATGCCCGACTGCGACAGGCCGATGCGGCGGTTGCGCAGCATGATGGCGTTCGTGCGTTCGTTGTGCGTCGGGACGAGGGTGACGGTCTTGGCGTAGAGATACGCGAACTTGATGGTCCGCTGATATTCGTCGAACGAATCGTGCAGCGACGGAAACGTCTCGACCAGGTTGCAGATCTCGTACGATTCGAGGCTCTGCTCGGCGCACGGATTGGTCCCGGCGACCTTCGCGTCGGCCCATGTCGCGCCATCCTTGAGGCGTCCGAAGGCGCGCGCATTCTCGCGCCAGAAGTAGCCCGGCTCGCCGTTCTTGGCGGTCTGCGCGCCGACTTCTTGATAGTCCATGCCGGTCACGGCCGAAATGCTGTTGTTCGATGCCCAGCGCCACAGCTTGAGTTGTTCGGGATACAGGTTTGGATCTTTGAGTTTGAGGTATTCGGCGTCTTCCGGATCGCCGAGCGCGAGTTCGGCGGTTCGCCGCACGCCGCCTGAAACCACGCACTTGCCGATGACGTTCATGAGGTCCGTGATGTCCGTCGACGAAATCCGCTGGCCGATCCTCGGGTTCAACACGCGCTCGATATTGCCGATGCACTCGATCAGCGGACCGGGACCGGGTGCGATGCCGCCGAAGGTCTTGATTGGCGCGCCGATGGGACGGATCCGCGAGAAATCGAGATTGGCCGGACGCGGACGCGTGCCCGCGAACGATTCGAGCAGGCACCGCACGACGTCGCACCAGCCTTCCTTCGAGTCTTCGACGACGAACGTCTCATCCAGTACCACGGGCCGCAGAATGTGAACCTTGCCCGCGCCCTTGGTGTCGAACGCGACGCCGACGCCCAGCATCGACATGTCCATCAGAAAACAGAACGGCTCTGCGAAACTGACTTCGAGTTCTTCGGTCGATACGAACGCGCAATTGTTCAGCGCCGCGGAACCGCGTTCCCAGATGTAGTCCGCGCCCATCATCCACAGACCGCGGCCCGGCGGCAGGAATTTGAACGCCCAGATCAGACGGAACATCTCCTGCGCCGAACGTTGCGCCTTGGTGTGGTTCCAAGGGAGTTTCAGGCTCCGGCAATGGTTCTGCTGAATCGTGTAACAACCTTCCACGACCCGCTGGATGGTCTCCCAGTACTCCTCGGTACGGCCCGAATCGCCCGGCACCACCCGCGCATACGTGCGCTTGAACGTGATGTAGCCCAGCGGTCCCCATGTCGGCTGTTTGCCGCGAAACCACGCCACGAAATCGTCCGAAAGTTTGAATCCCTCTACCACGCGAAACATAGTACAAGCCTCCAAGTCAAGGATGAAGGATGAAGGATGAAAAACGAAGCGCGCCGATAGGTTCATCCTTCATCCTTCAGCCTTCATCCTTAATTCTAAATCTTCCCATGGGCCGTCTTCACCCACGGC